>JAUUSS010000089.1 GCA_030841765.1 Collinsella aerofaciens
TCGCTATGTGCCCGGTTTTGTCATCCAGGGCGGCGACCCCAATACCCGCGATATGTCCGGCGCCGACGTCGCCGCTGGTCTTGAGGGCCCCGACGGCATGCCCGGTACCGGTGGCCCCGGCTACTGCATCAAGGGCGAGTTTGCCACCAATCCGCGCAACAGCCATGTCGATGGTGCCCTTGCCATGGCACGCTCCATGGACCCCGATTCCGCGGGTTCGCAGTTCTACTTCTGCCTGGGCGCCCAGCATAACCTCGATTCCGGTTACACCGTCTTTGGTACCACGGTCGAGGGTCTCGATGTGATTTCGCAGCTGCGTGCCGGCGACGAGATCGTCCATGTCGAGATCGTTCACGAGTAAAGGGGATTTCCTTGAATAGCCAGCTGATCCAACAGGGCCGTGCCGCTTACCGCGCGGGTGATTTTTCCGCTGCAGCCCAGATGCTTGGGGCGGCAAAAACTCCCGATGAGATTATGGGCGAGGCCGATCACCTTCGTGGCAACGCCTTGATGCACCTGGGCATGTATGCCGAGGCCGCCGAGGCCTATGCCGCCGCCCTCAACGACGGCACCTATGGCAAGCGCGGCGCGCTGCTCACCAACCGCGGCAAGGCACTCGCCGCCGTGGGCGACTACACGACGGCCGCCCAGGCGTTCTCTGCCGCTACGCAGGACGCTTCTTATGCCACGCCGTTCAAGGCCTATCTGGGCCTGGGTAACGCGCTGTTCCAGTCGGGCGACTATGCCAACGCGGGTACTGCTTTCCGTCAGGCTGCCATCGACGGCGCCAATCCGGCTCCTGCCGCCGCACTCGGCGAGCTCGGTCGTTGCTTCATTAAGCTCGGCCGTCCGGCGGATGCCGTGGAGACCTACCGTACGGCTATCGACTTTGCCGGCCCCCGCGACGACACGCGTGCGCTCAACGCCGGCATGGGTCAGGCGCTTTCTGCCGCCGGCCGTCCCTCCGACGCACTCGACGCCTTTAACGCCGCTACTGCCGATGGTATCTACCAGCTCACCTCCGAGCAGGCCGATGAGCTTGCCCGCGTGCACGATTCGCTTGCCGCGCTGTCTGCCCAGACGGCTATGGCCACGGCTCCGGCGCCCGCGATGGACGCTCCTGCCGTCGATCCGCTCGATCCTACGGGCGCGACCGGTCAGTTTATGCCCGATCCCTCGGACACCGGCTTCTTTACGCTGTCCGAGTCCGAGATGGTCCAGCAGGACCGTCAGGATCGTAAGCAGGCCAAGGTCCGTCGTCGCCACCGCCACATGGGTCTCAAAGTCTTCATCGTGCTGCTTCTGCTCATTTTGATCGCCGTGGGCGGTCTGGGCTTTGCCTACACGCGCGGCTTTGGTTTCCCGTCCCAGGAGTCTGTCGTTTCCGATCTGTTCCAGGCTGCCGGCGACGGTGACACGGCAAAGGCCGAGTCTTGCCTGGCCTCGAGCCTGTCCGAGGACGCTAAGTCGATGATCATCTCCTCGATTCCGCAGGGTGCCACTGTGTCCGTCGAAGGCATGGATCAGTCCATGACCGAGACGACCGCTAAGGTGAAGGCATCGCTGTCCAAGGGCGGCGAGCAGGAGTACACCGTCAAATTCGTGCGCTCCGACAGCCATATCGGCTGGGCCGTTTCCTCGCTCGATATGGATTTCTCGGCTGCTGACAACCAGTAGTGACCTTATGGGATTTAGCTTTGCCCGGCGCTTCACCGCAAGTGAGGTGCCGGGCTTGCGCTAGTATGATGAGCTAGTAGTTTTCCAGCAATCATCCAACACATCAGGAGTTGCGTTGTTTTCTTTGATGGATATGTTCTTCGGTAGCTATGCGGGCGATCTTGCCATCGACCTCGGCACCGCCAATACGCTTGTCTCCGTGCGCGGCAAGGGCATCGTCATTCGCGAGCCCTCTGTAGTCGCCATCGACAAGAACGACGAGCGCATCCTGGCGGTCGGTATCGAGGCAAAGCGCATGCTCGGCCGTACGCCCGGCAACATCGTGGCCGTTCGTCCCCTGAAGGACGGCGTCATCGCCGACTTCGATGTTACAGAGGCTATGCTTCGCTACTTTATCGACAAGGCGTCCGAGAAGCGCTATCCGTGGACCCCGCGTCCGCGCGTTGTCGTCTGCGTTCCCTCCGGTGTCACGTCGGTCGAGAAGCGTGCCGTCTTTGAGGCCACGATCCAGGCCGGCGCTCGCCAGGCCTATCTGATCGAAGAGCCTATGGCCGCCGCTATCGGCGCCGACCTGCCCGTCGAGGAGCCTACCGGCTCCATGGTCATCGACATCGGTGGCGGTACCACCGAGGTTGCCGTTATCGCTATGGGCGGCATCGTCGTCTCGCAGTCCATCCGTATTGCCGGCGACGAGTTCGATCAGGCCATCCTCACGCACGTTCGCGATGCCTACAACTTGGCCATCGGCGAGCGTACGGCAGAGGACATCAAGATCAAGGTCGGCTCCGCCGTGCCGCTCAAGGACGAGCTCGACGTCGAGGTCAACGGCCGCGACGTGATCACCGGTCTGCCCAAGACCGTGCGCATCGAGAGCGAGGAGATTCGTCGCGCACTCAACAAGCCGCTCGACGAGATGGCCAAGGCCGTCAAGGACGCGCTCGACGCTACGCCTCCCGATCTTGCCTCGGACCTTATGTACTACGGCATTTTGCTGACCGGTGGCGGCGCGCTGCTGCGCGGTCTCGACGTGCGCCTGCGCGATGAGACCGGCGTTTCGGTCAACGTCAGCCCCACGGCGCTCGATAACGTTGTTAACGGCTGTGCCCGCGTGCTCGAGGCCAATGCGTTTGATGGCGGCTTCGTCCAGACCAATGCTTAATTTCCAAAAGGTGGATTCCATTTGGCACGATCTTCGGGTTTCTCCACAAATCTGAATACCAAGCGACAATCAACGGGTATGCGCCCGTTGATTGTTTTCAGCCTGATTTCGGTGTTGCTGCTCACGTTTTATATTCGTGAGGGCGAGGCTGGGCCGATTCATGCCGTGCGTTCGGGCGTAACGACGATTACCTCGCCGGTGCGCTTTGTGGGTTCGGCTGTGGCGGCTCCCTTCAATGCCATCGGCAACGTGTTCTCTAACCTTACGGCGTCGCAGGACACGCTCGACGAGCTTAAGAAGCAAAACGAGGAACTGACCTCTAAGGTTGCCGAGCTCTCCGAGTCTCAAAAGACCGCCGAGCGTCTGGAGGGGCTGGTCGGCCTGCAGTCGACCTATAACCTCAAATCGACCGCTGCTCGTATCGTTGGTGCTTCCGGCGATGCCTGGACCTCGACCGTTACCATCGACAAGGGCTCTGCCGACGGCCTTACCATTAACATGCCCGTGACGAGTTCTGCCGGTGTTATCGGCCAGATCATCGAAGTCTCGGCCAAGACGTCCACCGTGCGCCTGATTGGCGACGAGAACTCGGGTGTGTCCGCCATGGTACAGGACACGCGCGCCCAGGGCATGCTGCAGGGTCAGGCTGACGGCACGCTGCGTCTTGAGTACGTGAGCGTCGACTCCGACGTTAAGGTTGGCGACATCATCGTGACCTCGGGCATCGGCGGTGTGTTCCCCAAGGGTCTACCGCTCGGCACCGTCTCGTCGGTTGAGAAATCGGCAAACGACGTGTACTACACCATTGTGGTGCGCGCTCAGACCACGGCCGAGAACAACGAGGAAGTGCTGGTCATTACCTCGCTGACCGATGAACAGTCGGCCTCGGATGAGGACGTGAGCACGGCCAACAGCACGCCGCAGGGAACGTCGCGCGATGCTGCAACCAAGACGAAGAACGAGAGCTCGGATGACAGTTCCGACACGTCCGAGACGACCGATTCTGGCTCGAACGAATAGGGGGCATGTCCATGGATCTACACGAGCAGGGGATGAGCTCCCGCACGTTTGTGATCGCCGCCATCGTGTGCGTGCTGCTGCAGGCAGGCCTGGCACCGCAGATCTCCATTGCGGGCGGTCGCGTCAACTTCATGATTATCTTGGTGTGCCTGAGTGTGTTCTCGGGCGACCCGACCCGTGCCGTCGTGTGCGGTTTTTGCAGCGGCTTGTTTTATGACCTGTCCGCTGCCGTGCCGGTGGGCATTATGTCGCTCCTGCTGACCGTGGGTTCTTTTGCCCTGGTGCACAGCGCCGTCGGTCAGACGGGCGGTACCCCAAGTGCGCGCGGCGTCACTGTGGGCGCCTTCGCGCTCGTCATTAATGTGATCTACAGCATCATCTTGCTGTTTATGGGTTTGGAGACGAGCTTTGTCGTGGCGATCTTCGGCCATGCGCTGCCGTCCTCGATCCTGACGGGTCTGGTTGCCATTCCGTTTTTGATGTCCGGCGTCGTGCCACAGTCCGGCTATGGATTCTCCGCACGTGGCGGACGCCAGACGGGTATGCGCTTTAAGCCCAAGACCCGCAAGCTCAAATAGGGGAGGCCCGTAGATGTCTTCCCAGTTGACGGTTATTATCGCCGGTATCGTGCTAGTTGTGGCCATCGTGGTCGCACTGGTCATCATGCGTCGCGGCGATTCCCGTTTTACCTACGATACGCAGCATGGAACGACCCCGCGCGCCACCGAGGGCGAGGGCAATACCGCGGTGACCGCCTTTAAGGGCCGCTTTTCCATCCTCACCACGGGTGTGGGCGCGATGTTTGCGGCGCTCGCCGTCAAGCTGTGGGGCATGCAGATGGTCTCGTCGGACTATTACGAGAAGCAGGCCAATAGTAATCAGACTCGCACCGTTACCACTCCTGCTGTGCGCGGCCGCATCCTCGACCGCAATGGCGTGGCGCTTGTCCAGAACCGTCCCTCACTTGCTGTCGTGGCCTACCGCGACCTTGCCGAGGATGAGGTCCTGGTTCGCCATCTTGCCAACGTGCTTGGAATGCCTTACGTGGCGGTCCTTCGCAATATTCAGGACAATACAGAGGGCGCTCAGAGCCTGCATACCATCGCGACGGACGTCCGTCGCTCCACGGTTGCCTATATTCAGGAGCATGCCGGCGAGTTCCCGGGCGTCAAGATCGCCGAGCGTACCGAGCGCCAGTATCCATATGGCGAGACGGCATGCCATATCTTGGGCTATACCGGCACCATTACCTCCGAGCAGCTCGAGGCCCAGAATAAGAAAACCTCTGGCGATGATGATGCTTCTGCTGGCAAGATTACGTACCAGTCGGGCGATATCGTGGGCCAGGCGGGCGTTGAGAGCTACTACGAAAACCTGCTGCAGGGTATTCGTGGCGAGCAGACCGTCAAGGTCGATGCCTCGGGCAATGTGACCGGTCAGGCCGGTGCCGTGCCTGCGAAGGCCGGCTCCGACATTAAGCTCACGCTCGACCTTAAGATCCAGCAGGCCTGCGAGACGGCGCTGGCGAGCGCTATCGAGCTTGCCAAGACCACTGGCTACAGCAATGCCGGCAACGGCGCTGTGGTGTGTCTCGATCCCAACAATGGCGAGATCCTGGGCATGGCGAGCCAGCCCAAGTTCGATCCGTCCGTCTTTATCGGCGGCGTCTCAAATGACGTGTGGACCGAGCTCAATGATGACAAGGGTTCGCACCCGCTGCTCAACCGCGCCATTAGCGGACAGTACATGTCGGCCTCGACCATCAAGCCGCTCTCGGCGCTGGCCGGTCTTGAGTTTGGAACCTACACGTCGGGGCAGACGACCAACTGCACGGGCTATTGGACGGGTCTGGGCAAGTCGTGGGGCAAGTACTGCTGGTTGCATTCCGGCCACGGCACCATGACGCTGCAGTCGGGTATCGCCAACTCGTGCGACCCTGTCTTCTACGACATGGGCAAGGCGTTCTTTTATGACGAGCAACATCCCGAGGGCTTGCAGGAGGTCTTTCGTCGCTGGGGCCTAGGCAAGACCTGCGGTATCGATCTGCCGAGTGAGGGCGCGGGCCGTATTCCCGATGCCGAGTGGAAAGAGTCGTACTTCACCGACGCCTCTGCCGAGGACCGCAAGTGGAATGCCGGCGATATGACCAACATCGCCATCGGCCAGGGCGACATCCTGGTGACGCCCCTGCAGATGGCGTGCGCCTATATGGGTCTTGCCAACGGCGGCAAACAGTACGTGCCTCACGTGTTTTTGTCTGCCGTGTCGCGCGATGGCGACGGCGATGCCTATAAGTACAACGGCAAGGGCAAGAAGAAGCGCCTGGAGGCCAAGATCAACAGTGATTCGGATTTGGCTCTAGTTCGCAACGGCATGCACGACGTGATTTACACGGCATCGACGTCCCTGGCGGCGCACTTTGGCACCCTGACGCCGCAGGTATACGGCAAGTCGGGCACGGGCGAGAAAAGTGGCGAGGACGAATACGCGTGGTTCTGCGCCTATGCACCGGCCGATGATCCCAAGTATGTCATCGCTACTGTTCTGGAGCAGGGCGGCGGCGGCTCAGATACCGCGATGCATGTCGTGCGCGACGTGCTCGGCGTGATTTATGACGAGCCCGATACCTCTTCGGCCTCGGGCGATTCTTCGGTTCGATAGGAGGTTGCGATGGATTTTTCTCCGGCGGATCTGTTCCGTTCAACCAAGACCGGCTCTCGCAGCAGCCTGGACCGCGTCAACAAGCAACTTTCGGCCTCGCGCGGCACGTTTCGCCAAAAGGTGCATATCGGTGTGCTCGTGGCTACTGTGGCGCTCGTTGCCTACGGTGCCATCATTATCTGGTCGGCTTCGCAGTTTAAGGCCGATGCCTCGTTCTCACGCCATCTGCTGGGAATTGGCATCGGGGCGCTGCTGGCGGTGCTGGTCTGGCGTACCGACCTGCGCGGTATTTCCAATTTCTCGACGGCGTTGCTCGTCATCGACCTGATCGTGATCTTCTCGCCCAAGATTCCGGGTCTGTCCTATACGGGCGGTCTGGGCATGACGGGCTGGATCAAGATTCCCGGTATCGGCTTGACATTCCAGCCGGTTGAGCTTGCCAAGCTCATCACCATCTTCTTTATTGCTACGCTTGGCTCGCAGTATAACGGTCGCATCGATACCGTTCGTGACTACGTCAAGCTCTGCGGCATGCTGTCCATTCCGTTTTTGGCCGTCGTTGCCATGGGCGACCTGGGCTCGGGCCTGGTCGTGCTGGTTTCGGGCGCCATCGTCATCTGTATGAGCGGTGCACGCCGCGAATGGGTGCTGTCGACCTTGGCCCTGCTCGTGGGCCTGGTGGCCCTCGTCCTGGCGCTCGATTCGGTCTTTGATTCGTTGCTCGGCCACGATGTGCTTATCAAGCAGTATCAGATGAACCGTCTGACGGTCTTTATCGACCCCGATAATGCCGATTCGGACGATGCCTACAACCTGCAGCAGTCGCTTATCGCCGTTGGCTCGGGCGGCTTCTTTGGTAAGGGTTTGGGCCATGCGACGCAGTCGGCCGGCGGCTTTCTGCCTGAGTTCCACACCGACTTCGTCTTCGCCTTCCTGTCCGAGACCTTTGGTTTTTGCGGTTCCTTTTTGCTCCTGTGCCTCTACGTGCTGCTGATCTTTTCGACGATTCGCGTCGCCTTTAAGTGTGAGTCGCTGTTTTTGCGTCTTTCGTGTGTGGGCATCGTCGGCATGTGGGCGTTCCAGACCTTCGAAAACATCGGCATGTGCATCGGCATGATGCCGATTACCGGTATTCCGCTACCGTTTATTAGCTTCGGTTCGTCTTCGATGATGATTCAGCTGCTGACGGTGGGTATCGTACAATCCATATGGCGGCATCGTTCGGGCGCCGCGTAACCGCTGGAGGGGTTTGCTATGAAAATTCCCGTAGATAAGCTGACCCGCGCTTTTAAGATGGGCGCGTCCGTTAAGAAGGATTCCGATACGCCGGTGCGCGTCTCGGTCTATCTGGATTCGTCCGCCTCGCGCTTTCTTGCCGAGACGGTGCGTGACGCCTTTGTGCCGCAGACGACCTCGGGTATTGTGCGCGTCGAGCGTCTGGGGGAGGAGCGAATTGCTCCAAAGACCGATACCGATGTGGTGCTGGTGCTCTCGTGTGGTTCCGACCGCTTGGAGAGTGCCGTGCAGGAGCTCGTGATCGCCGGCGCGCCCGTGTGCGTGCTTGCCGAGTCTGCTGTGGAGGTGCCGTTTATCGAGGAGTCCACGCCCATGCTCGGCGTGGTAGCGGCAACCGATAAGACGTATCTGCTCGAGACGCTTGCCCGCTGGATTCTCGATCGCACCGACAAGGAAACGGCTTTTGCGGCGAACTTTGCCTTCATGCGCATCGCGGCGGCCAATCGTATCATCACCTCGTGCGCGCTCACCAATATGGCGACCGGTGCGCTGGTGTTTTTGCCGGGCGCCGATTATCCCGTTATGGCGCTGGCGCAGGTGGGCATGCTCTTTGAGCTCGCTGCCGTCTTTGGACGCGGCATTAAGCCTGAGCGCGGCTACGAGGTCGCGGGCGTGCTTGCCGGCGGTCTTGTGATCCGAGCGGTCACCCGCGCGCTCGTTAAGCAGACGCCGCATATTGGGTTTGCCGTCAAGGCGCTCACTGCTGCCGCGGGCACCTATGGCATGGGCCGTGCGCTCGTTTCGCTCTACGAGCGCGATGTCGACTACAGCCGTGCCAATGAGGTGGTCACTGCCACGTTCTCCCGCGTTCGCGATCTGGTGACCACGGTCGCGGGCGCTACCCGTCCTATGGCGTCCTATCAGGACGCATCAGATCTCGCTGCTTAGGGGTTTTCCGTTGCGCGTTCCGTACCAAGATTGTTTTCATCTCATTGAGCCGTTGCTCGCCAAGGTCGAGAAGCCGAGTCGCTATATCGATCACGAGTGGGGCACGCTTTCCAAGGCCGATGCCGACTACCGTTGCTGCCTGATCTACCCGGATGTGTACGAGGTTGGTCTGCCCAACCAGGGCATCGCCATCCTCTATAACATCCTTAACCAGGCCGAGGGCATCTCCTGCGAGCGTGGCTATGTGCCGTGGCCCGATATGGGTGATCTCATGCGCGAGGCGGGTATTCCGCTGCTGTCGCTCGAGGGTGCAGCGCCGGTCGCTTCGTTTGATATCGTCGGTCTGCATGTGCCGCACGAGATGGCGGTGACGAACTTCCTCGAGGCACTCGACCTCGCTGGCATTCCGCTGTTAGCGGCCGACCGCGGCGAAGACGACCCCATCATCATCGCCGGCGGCCCCTCGGTGTACAATCCCGAGCCGTACGCGGCCTTCTTCGATGCCATCCTCATCGGCGAGGGCGAGGAGTCGCTGCTCGAGACCTGCCAGCTACATCGCCGCCTGCGTGACGAAGGAGTCCCGCGCGCGCAGATTGTTGAGCAGCTTGCATCCATTGCCGGCAACTACGTGCCGTCGCTCTATGAGGTTCGTTACGACGAGCCCTGCTCGCCGC
>JAUUSS010000090.1 GCA_030841765.1 Collinsella aerofaciens
GGAGCGCTCCCGCAAACTGCCTATTGACAACTTATAGGAGCGTCGGTTTTGTTTTTGCGATTTTCTGTATGGTCGGAGGTTCGCTATCCAGCCCCGTAATCCGGCATAGTTTTGTTCGCGGCGGCCCAACCGCGCGTTCACGCGCGGGGCCGGTGGGGCATTTGCCCCATCGGCCCCTATCCCAGCCCTATTCCGGTTTGGTTTCCACCGTGGGAGTCTTGTCCGCTGCGACTGGAGTGCGGGCGGTGTCCATAGTCAGGCAGTGCTTGGGGCAGCTCTCGATGCACTCACCGCACACCACGCAGGCATACGGGTCAATCGACCACATTCCGCCCTTGCGATCGACCGCAAGTGCACCCGCCGGGCAACGGCGCGCGCACATGCCGCAGCAGATGCACACGTCCATATCGTTGACGATATGCCCGCGCAGGCGCTCGGGTGCCGCGAGCTTCTCCTGCGGATAGCACACCGTTACCGGCTGCTTGACCATAGAACCCAAGGCCGTCTTGGCAAATGTCAGCAAACTCATGCCGCGCCTACCTTTCCGTGCAGCTAATACAGGGGTCGATGGTCAGGATAATCATGGGCACGTTGGCAATGAGCACACCCTGCAGCGCATGCGTCAGACCCGCCAGATTTTGCGACGTCGGCGTGCGCACGCGGAAACGGTCCAGGTTCTTGGTGCCGTTGCCGCGCACATAGTAATACGCCTCGCCGCGCGGCTGCTCAATCACAACCTCGCCGCGCGCGCCGTCGGCCGGCGTAAGCTTGGTGCGCCCGCCGATCCCGTCGTGCGGAATCTTGCCCACAAGCTCCTTGATGATGTCCATGGCCTGCGTGACCTCGGCGCAACGCACCTGGCAGCGGGCATAGCAGTCGCCATCGGTAGCGACAACCGGCTCAAACGCAGCCAGGTCCGCATAGGCACCGTCGCCAAACATGCGCACGTCGTAGTCCACGCCCGAGGCGCGCCCAAACGGACCGACCATCGAAAGCTCCAGCGCGTCTTTCTTGCTAATCACGCCCACGCCATGCAGGCGCTCGCCGCAGCTGTCATCGTCCAAAAACGTATGCACCAGAGCCTCGTAGTCAGGACGCATGGCATCGAGCGTCTGGACAATGCCTGCCAGCTCGGAGTCCTCGATATCATGCTTAAGGCCGCCGATCTCGTTAATCGACAGAATCACGCGTCCGCCGCAAGTGCTCTCAAAGATCTTGAGAATCTGCTCGCGCAGGGTCCACGAACGATAGAACAGCGCCTCAAAGCCAAAGGCGTCGGCAAGCAGGCCCAGCCACAGCAAATGCGAGTGAATGCGCGAAAGCTCGTGCAGAATGGTGCGAATATACTGCACGCGGCCGGGCACCTCGATGTCAAGCATGCGTTCGCAGGCGCTGGCATAGCCGCAGCTGTGGCCCACGGCGCAAATGCCGCAGATGCGCTCGGCGATGTAGCCAAACTGATGCATGTCGCGCTTTTCGGTGAGCTTCTCGAGCCCGCGGTGCACAAAGCCGATCTGTGGAATTGCCTCGATAACGCGGTCGTCCTCGATCACCAAGTCCAGATGAAGCGGCTCGGGCAGCACCGGGTGCTGCGGGCCAAACGGAATAACGGAGCGATGTGCCATGGACCTTACGCCTCCTCTTTCTGCTTGTCGCGGGCGGCCTTGGCGGCAAGCGCCGCGCGGACCTTGGCCGCTTTCTCGGGATCCATGGCGGCGAGCTTTGCCTCCATCTCGGCGGCCTTGAGCGCCGCCTTCGCAGCAGCCCCATCGTGCTGAGCATCGGAGCCGGCAGCCGCAGCGGGCTGAGCAGCGGCGCCCGCGGCATCGCCGGCGCCCGCAACGCCCTCCCCTGCAGCAGCCGCAGCCGCGGCGGCCTTCTCGGCAGCGGCCTTGCGCGCCTTGGCCTCGGCAGCCGCGCGGACCTTCTTGGCCTTCTCGCGCGCGGCCTTCACCTCGGGCGTGATAACGCTCATGGGCTCGGCAGTCGAAACCTGGTAGAAAAAGCCCTTAAAGTCGATCTGCATATCGGTAATGGCAAGACCAAACAGGTCGTGGGCCTCATTTTCAAACGGGAACACCGCGGGGTAATATGAGCTGATGGACGGAATCTCCTGGTACTGGTCGATGCCCTCAACCACCAGATTCTCGATCGCATAGCTGCCGTCCTGCGCAATATGTTCCTGAGCAGCGTGAACGTTGATAAACGTATAGACCAAGCGATACGAGCCGTCGTCGACGTTGCGCTCGGCGTGCATTTGCACAAAGCGCGCACCGACGCCCTTGAGCGCCTGGACATGCGACAGGAGCTCGTCGATCCCGACGGTGGTATAGATTGCCTCTTGCATTACTCGGCCTCCTTTGCAGCGACGGACGCGGCGGGCGTCCCAGCAGGTGCGTCGCCAGCGGCGGGCGCGTCGCCGGCCTCAGCCGCGGCCACAAACCCGTCCTTGCCCAGCTCAACGCCACCGTCCCAGGTGGCGGCGCCGCCCACGGTAAGCGGATCGCCGCCGGCGCGCATCACGGCCTCCTTCTGGTCCAGGATGCCGCACGCCTCCACGATGGCATCGATCACGGTCTCGGGGCGAATGGCGCATCCGGGCGCGTACACGTCCACGGGAATCGCGCGGTCCACGCCGCCGATCACGTTATAGGCATCGCGGAATACGCCGCCCGAACACGCGCAGATACCGCAGGCCACCACACACTTGGGCTCGAGCATCTGGTTGTAGATCTGGCGCACGACGGGCAGGTTCTGGGCATTGACCGAACCCGTTACCAAAAAGATATCCGCATGCTTGGGGTTGCCGGTGTTGACCACGCCAAAACGCTCCGCATCGAACAACGGCGTGAGCGAGGCCAGCACCTCGATATCGCATCCGTTGCAGCTCGAGCCGTCGTAATGAATAACCCACGGCGAGCGCGACATTTTATGATCCATGGATGCCGCCTCCTAAATAAACACGTCGACGAGGATGGGCATAAGGTTGAGCAGGCCAAACACCAGCGCCACGCCCCATCCGAGCTTAAAGCAGCTGCGCCAGGTGCTGCGTGCGAAGGTGTTATCGATCAGGACCTCGACAAAGTACGTCGCGGCCATCACGACCAGGGCGGCCAGCCAGCTCACCGGGCTGTCCCAGACAAAGAACATGCCCACCCACATCAAAAACAGCACGGTCTCGCACCAGTGCATAAGGGTCATCTTGGCCAGCGTGCCGCCGCTCATCTCGGTGGCGACGCCCTGGACGATCTCCTGATGCGCGTGATGCGAGTACGAAAGATCGAACGGCGACTTGCGCAGCTTGATGGTAAGCACCGCGAGCAGTGCGAGGAAAATGGGCGCACTGTACACGATGATGGGGGCCGACTGCCCCGTCACGGCGATGGAATCAAAGCTGTCGGTGGCAAGGTACAGGCCCACGCTCATCAGCAGAACGGCGGGCTCGTAACTCATAACCTGCAGCAGCTCGCGATCGGCGCCGACCTGGGCAAACGGGCTTTGCGTCGAGGCGGACGCCAGCACCACAAAGATCGCGGCGAGCGTCACCATAAAGGCGCACAACAGCGTGTTGGAGCCCGACACAAAGATGCCGCCGCCCACCACGGTAAAGATGAGCGCGCACGCCATATAGGTGTCGTCCATGGTGTTTACGCTGGCAGGGGCCTTGCGCAGCAGCTTGGCAACGTCGTAGAAAGGCTGGAGCAAGCGCGGGCCCACGCGGCCCTGCATGCGAGCCGAAAGCTTACGGTCAAGACCGTCGATCAGGCCGCCCACAAGCGGCGCCAGCAGGGCAAACACCACGGTGCCAATAAAGATGCCCACGACGCCCGAACCTTCGAAATACTTGCCGCGCAGCACCGAGGGCGCACTCATGGCAAGCCGCTCGGGCCCAATCCACGCGCAACACAGCAGCGCAAACAAGATAATGCTGCAGCACACGACGCTACCCGCGGGGCCAATGCGCTTCTCGCCAAGGGCGTCCTCCGAGTACCAATTGCGCTTTTCGGCCTTCACCTCGTGTCCCATCGAGCCGCGGAAATGGCGATATTTGTCGGTTCCCACGCCCGAAAGGTACACGTTGACGTGCGGCTTATTGCTCACGCGGAACGACGTCAGCAGCACCACGGCGATAAACGCCACGATAACCACCATCAGATACATGGCGTCCTTGCCAATAACGTACGGCACGCGGCCAAACACCATGGCCAAGTAAGGCGACACCAGGCCGCTCGAGATAACCGGGAACGCCACGCAGCACAGAATCAGCAGCGCGGCGATGGTGTTGAGCGCCATCCATTCGGTCTTATGGACATTGACCTCAACGTTTTGAGCCGTGGGGTCGACGCCCGAAAGCTTGGCAAGCCACTTGCCCCAGAAGTAAAACGTCGCGGCCGAGCCAAAGGCGAGCACCATGATCATGAGCACGTTGCCAGTCTGCGCGAACGCCACCAGGGCGCCCCACTTGGACACGAGCATGCCAAACGGTGCCACAAACATACCCATGATGCCCAGCATCATCAGGCGCGTCAGGTGCGGCATGCGGCTGAACATGCCGTCCATGTCCTCGATATTGCGGCTGCCGATATGATGCTCGGCCGTGCCCACGCACAGGAACAGCAGCGACTTTGCCACCGTGTGGAACAGGATCAGAAAGATGGCGGCCCACACGGCCTCGGGCGCGCCGACACCCAGGCAGGCACTGATGAGGCCCAGGTTGGAGATGGTGGAGTACGCGAGCACGCGTTTGGCGTTGCTCTGCGAGATGGCCATGAGGGCAGCGAGCAAAAACGTGATGGCACCCACACTCGTGACCATAAAGCCGGTCACAGGATAGATGGCATAGAGCGGGCTCAGCTTGACCATCAGGAATACGCCGGCTTTGACCATGGTTGACGAGTGCAGCAGGGCGCTCGTGGGCGTGGGGGCAACCATGGCACCCAGCAGCCAAGTGTGGAACGGCATCTGTGCGGCCTTGGTGAGCGCGGCGAGCGACAGCAGAACGACCGGCATCACCAGCAGCGCGGACTGCGCGGTTCCGGCGCCGGAAAGCTCGATCATGCCCGAGATGGTCAGCGGCATGCCATTGACGTGCAGAAACATAAGGCCCGCCAAAAACGCGATGCCGCCCAGCATGTTGAGGATGATCTGGGTGAAGGCGTTTTTGATGGCCTCGGGCGTGCGCGTGTAGCCAATCATAAGGAACGAGCACACGGTGGTGATTTCCCAGCCGCAGAACAGCCACTCAAGGTTGTCGCTCGTCACGATGACGAACATGGCCGAGAGGAACAGGAACATAAGCGCCAGGAACTGCGGACGACGGTCGGGCGCGGTCTGCCCGCGCAGCGCGGCCTCGTGCTCATCATGGGCCTGGAAGTCCTTCATGTAGCCCAAAGCGTAGATACAGATAAGGCTGCCGACGATGCCGACGGCGAGGACCATGATCACGCTCATGTAGTCTAGGTAGAGCGGCGTCGCCGTGACGGCTTCGGCCGCAGGCAGCGTCATGGCCGCAAAGACGAGCGAGCCCACCAGCTGGACTATGCCGAGCACCGTGGTAAGCACGCTCTTATATTTGTGCGCGTTGTACAGGATGACGGCGCACAGAATTACGTCGATGACGGAGCTGATGATCGAGAGCACATGCGAGGTGCCGGGGGCAACCTCAAAGCTCTGCGGACCCGTGCCAAAAAACAAGACGGCGACTACAACTGTCACCGCCATAATAATGCCGGAGCCTACAAGCCCCACCGCATCGCGGGCGCGGTCACCGCGCGCGAGCAGCATGCCCAGCGCCGGTACCAGCGGAAACAGGGTAAGGAAATACAGTAGCGTCATACCATCACTCCCCCATGCAAAAACGCTGCAATTGTTTAACGTTATAGCTCAATTGAGGAGTAGCGGCGGCGGGTTTTCGGTCAACTGGGGAGTTTTAGGCGTACGGGGCAAGGGCACGTCCGCTTTGGAGCAGAGAGGCGACGCTCCCCCTATCGCAGCGACAGGCGCGCGGGCCACTGCGCGCAGTTTATTGACCACTTTGGAGGATGTCCCGACAGGCTCGCGCCGGTCCAAAAAGTTGGCGCGGCAAGAAAAATGCGCCCTTGTGGGCGCACCATCCCGTTCGCTATTCCGCCTTTTTAACGCGCGGCTTGCGACCCCGCGGCTTATCGACCAGTGCGGACTCACCGCTCTCGCGATACTGGCGACACCAAGCCTTGACCGAAGACTCGCTGGGAATCTTGTGCTTAATCATGGCCTCGCGAACCGTTAAGCCGTTTTCCAAGCGGTCCTTGACCACGGCGAGCTTAACTTCGTACGAATAGGTGTGATGATGCGAACCGGCATTGAGAACGGCGTCGGCACCGCCCACGGCATACGCGCGGGCCCACTGACGAGCCGTGGCTTGGGGAATGCCAAGCTCCGCGGCGAGAGCGCGATGACCGACCCCCTCTTGGAGGATCTCGACGGCGCGCTGCCTAACCTCGGGCGCATGCGTGCGAGTCCTAGTTGCTTCCGACATACCTGCCACTTCTTAGCCTTAGCCGTTAATCTGCTTTCTTACGTGCAAGTTAGATAGTAGCATTTTACTGTTTGCTCAAAGCAGTTAATTAAAATAGACGCGGCGTTATCTGGGCATTTGGCACCAAATTACGACATTTCTTTATCGATTATTTACGCTGGTAGCTGACTCGCAGCTAATCGTCATTCGCTTGTCAACAAAATTGGCATCTCTTTATGTCCTTTGGTATAGAGGATATAGTTATTAACCCCTCCCCCAATATTTTTGAGTGATCTGCAAGGCAGTAGACGTCCTCACTCCTCATGATTACCGCGCATTGCCATCCACCGGAGCAAAACAAAAAGGGCGGGACCTGCTGCGCTTGCAGGCCCCGCACCGGTTGACACCCGACGGGACACAGCCGGGCGAGGCGGATCCGTGCTACCGCCCCGCCTGGCCGCGATGTTCAACTACAGCTCGTTGGCCGCGTGATACGCCGTGCGAATGGCGCTCGCAATGTCGGCGGTGCGCTCACCCGAGCAGTCGCCCACGCAGGTCACGGGCACCGTCACGCCATCCAGGTCAAACGCGTTGGCCTTGGAGCCCACGGCCATCACCACGTAATCGCAGGCGATCCTCACCGGCTCCTCGGCGCCGTCCTCGGTGGTGCGAACAGCCTCCACGCCTTCGTCGGTAATGGCGGTCAGGCGGGTCTTAACATGCTGCTCCACGTTGTGCTCTGCAAAGTCGCTCATAATCAGCGGCAGAATGGTCTCGGACTCGCCCGCGGCAATCTTGTCGAGCATCTCCACGATCGCCACCTCGCAGCCGTGCCGCAGCAGATACTCGGCAGTCTCGGTGCCCACCAGGCCACCGCCAATGACAGCGACGCGGCCGTTGAGCTCCGCCTTGCCGGCCAGCACGTCCCAGCTCGAGACGACCTTCTCCGAGTCGGCGCCCGGAACGGGGATGACCACGTCGTGCGCGCCCACGGCCACAATCGCGGCGTCGGCGGCGTTGAGGTCCTCAGCGGTAGCGGCATGGTTGAGCTCGACCTTCACACCCAGGCCGGGCAGAATCTTCTCGTAGTACTCGACGGAACGCATGATCTCGTCCTTGCGCGGAGGCGCGGCCGCCAGCACAATCTGACCGCCCAAGTGATCGCTCGCCTCGTAGACGGTCACGTCGTAGCCGCGCTTGGCCGCCACGCGCGCGGCCTCCAGGCCGGCGATGCCGCCGCCCACCACGGCGATCTTCTTGTCGCCCTCGCCCGGCTTGATGGCGATGGTCGCCTCGTCGCCGTTCTCGGCATTGAGCACGCACGAAATGTACTTGCGGTTTTGAATCGCATCGACGCAACCCTTGTTGCAGTTGAGGCACTCGCGGATGGGCTCACCCGTGGCGGCCTTCAGTGCAATGTCGGGGTCGCACATGAGCGAGCGGCCGTAGGCGATGATGTCGGCGGCGCCGTCTTCCAGAATCTTCTCGCCGGCCTCGACCGAGACAACACGGCCCACGGTTGCCACCGGCACGGAGA
This sequence comes from Collinsella aerofaciens, assembly GCA_030841765.1. GTDB lineage: Bacteria > Actinomycetota > Coriobacteriia > Coriobacteriales > Coriobacteriaceae > Collinsella > Collinsella aerofaciens_AV. Next base: position 8,034 of record JAUUSS010000090.1, read on the forward strand.
CCAGGGCCTTGACGCGCTCGGCCACCGGCAGCGTCCAGTTGTAGGGCATGGCGCCCATGGGCGGAATGGTATCGCCCATGTTGCCAGTGTGGTTGGCCTGTGCAACCTGGATCATGTCGATGCCCGCACCCTCGAGCAGCTTGGCGAACTCGCAGGCCTCGTCGGGCTGCAGGCCGCCCTTGCCGCGCGGCGTACCGTCGGGGTTCTCCATGATCACGGGGAGCTTGTACTCCACCATCAGCTGCGGCGCGGCTTCCTTAATGGCAGCGACGACCTCCAGCGCATAGCGAACGCGGTTCTCGAACGAACCACCGTACTCGTCGGTGCGCTGGTTGAGGATGGCCGAGCACAGCGAACCCACCAGGCGGTCGCCGTGGACCTCGATGGCGTCGATGCCAGCCTGCTGCGCACGAGCGGCCGAGGCAGCGATGGCCTCCTTGATCTGGGTGAGCTGCTCTACGCTCGCCTCGTTCACAAAGTGCTGCATGTCGTGATGCAGCTTGGCGTAGGCCTGGTTGCGGATCTCGTTGGACTCGGCCATCTTGGCGGCAAAGGTCTCCTCGTCGCCGGCGGCCTTGGCCTCCTGCGCGGCCTTGGCGGCAGCCATGGATCCCATGACCATGCGGCCGACACCGGGCACGTCGTACTCGGGGTGGAACAGCTGCAGCGCGACCTTGGCGCCGTGCTTGTGGACGGCGTCGGCCAGGGCCTTAAACGTGGGGATCTGGGCGTCGGTCGCCAGCTTGGGCGTGGGGCTTGCGGTCATGACGGGAGCAACGTCGCCGATGACGATGTAGCTCACGCCGCCACGGGCCAGGCGCTCGTAAAAAGCCAGGCTGCGCTCGCCAATGGAGCCGTCGCGCTCCTCGTAGCCGGTGGTCAGCGGCGGGAACATAATGCGATTTTTGAGCTCAAGGGGGCCAACCGTAATGGGCTGGAGCAGCTTGGATGCAGGTGCGGTCATAGATATTCCTCTCTTGTAGGCGCGGCGGCGATGATGCCGCGTAGTTGTCTAGAGGATATGGCATGGGGATACAACAGCGCAACGGAAATCGGCGGACAGCAGGTAGCGGCAGGTGGATGGGATGAGCCCAACAGCGGGTTTTTCTCGATCTGTAACACCTAGCCGCCCAAATCGGGTCTAGATGTTACAGATCGAGATTTTGTTTGAGAGGCCGAGAATTGGATCGAAAACACGGTCCCGAAATAATCAAAACCACCCCTAAAAGGGGTGGTTTGCTCTTAGGGTATAACCCTTGG
>JAUUSS010000091.1 GCA_030841765.1 Collinsella aerofaciens
CCCCACGCTCATCCTGGTCGCCGTGCTTGTCGTGGCCACGCCGCTGGGCCTGCTGGCCACGGGTGACGCATGGGGCGAGTGGGACGCCGAGGGCGCCGCGACCGCCGTTCAGGAGGCTGGTGACGACAGTCTGCAGACTTCGGTTGGCCTCGATACTCCGACCTTTGCCGATGTCCTGCCCACGGGCGATTATCTGCAGGCCTATTCCGAGGAGCAGGGCCTTGACTTTGCCGGTCAGGCTGCCATGTATATCCTGTCCGGCGTGATTGGCGTGGCGGTGCTCACCATCGCATTCCGCCTGATCTCGCTGACGGTTAAGGAAAGCGGTGCTCATGGCAATAGCCGAGCTGCCTAGCTGGCTTGCGGCCGAGGAGCGATATGAGCCCGTGGGGGCTCGGCATCGTGTGATGCAAAAGAATGTCCTGCACCTGGCGAGCCTGCTTGAGCGGGTTCGCCTGGGTGGAGGCGCGCACGAGGGCGGGTCGATGGTCGACCGCGCCCTTTCTTGCGTTTCGGCTCCGGTGCGCCTGGTGGGGATGTTCGTTTGCGTCCTGTGCGTGTGTCTGACGCAGAGCCCTCTGTACCTCATGTTGATGGCGGCTATCGCGCTGGTGCTCGTTGCCGTGCGCCCCGTACGCGGGCTGCGGGCAACCTTTGTGCCGGCGCTTGGCGCTGCAGGGCTCGCGGTGGTCCTGGTACTGCTCGCCTTGCTGCTGGACACTTCTGCCGCGGGCGCCATGCTCAAGATCGCGCTCAAGACGTTTATTAATGTGTCGCTGGTGCTGGGTGTTTCGTGGACGCTCACCTGGAGCCGCATGTCGGCGGCGCTCAAAATGCTGCACCTGCCCGACGAGGTTATCTTTACGTTTGATATGGCGCTCAAGCATATTGAGGTGCTGGGACGCACGGCGCACGATCTGTGCGAATCGGTCATGCTGCGCAGCGTCGGTTCCGCGCCTGCGGGTTTTTCGCGCACCGATTCGCTGGCGGGTATCATGGGCATGACGTTTATCAAGGCGATGGAATGCAGCCGCGCGATGGACGAGGCCATGCTGTGTCGCGGCTTCGCCGGCGTGTATCCGGCGCTTGCACGGAGCGGCTTTGGCTGGCACGATGCGGTTTACGCGGCCGTTGTGGCGTTGCTCGCCGTGTTGTGCGCGGTGCTGTAGCGCGGACGGTCGAACCGTTGATGTGAGTAGGGAAGGGCGACGTTTTGGCAAACGATACGAATAACGCGATGGGTGCGAGCGGTGCTGCCGGCGCCGAGGTCACGCCGCTCATCGAGTTTCGCGACGTGGTGTTTTCCTATGCGGGTCATACGGTGGTCGATGGCGTTTCATTGCAGGTGAACCGTGGAGAGCTCGTTGCTCTGCTTGGTCCTAACGGCTGCGGCAAGACGACGATTATGCGTCTTATCAACGGCCTTGAGCTTGCGGACGCGGGTGCGTACCTGTTCGACGGGCATGCGGTCGATGCGGCGTTTCTAAAGGATTCTGCGGCCGCTCAGCGTTTTCATCAGCGCGTGGGCTTTGTGTTCCAGAATGCCGACGCCCAGCTGTTCTGCGCTACGGTGGGCGAGGAAGTTGCTTTTGGTCCCGCGCAGATGGGGCTGCCGGCAGACGAGCTCGAGCGCCGCGTGCGCGATGCCATGGAGCTGTTCCAGGTTGCCGACCTTGTCGACGTCTCTCCCTATCAGCTCTCGGGCGGGCAAAAGAAGCGCGTTGCGCTGGCTGCGGTGGTGTCGATGAACCCGGATATCCTGGTGCTCGATGAGCCCACCAATGGGCTCGACGAGGATTCATGCGACATCGTGGTCAACTTCTTGCTGGCCTACGTCGCGGCGGGTAAGACGGTCTTGATGAGCACGCATCACCAGGATTTGGTGCGACGCCTGGGTGCCCGTGCAATCTATATCGATCGATATCACCATGTGGTCGAGGCGTCTTCGTCGTCGTATGGAACTGAAAACGGTGCTACGGACTAGTTGCTGCGTAGAGCGTGCGTAGCCGTCCGCGCGGCTTTGCCGTGATGGTATAGTTATCCAGGTTTTTTATGGGGGTGGCTATGCCAAGCTGGAACATTCATATCGCTCAGACGGAGCGTTTGCTGGAGCGCACTGGTGCGCTTGCCAATAGCGTGCGCGACCGCAATGCCTTTTTGTTTGGCTGCGTGGTTCCGGATATCTTCGTGGGCTATATGGTCCCTGGCATCGCCGATCCCATCCCGTACCGCATTACGCACTTTGCAAAGCCCGAGCCTATCCCTAAGCCTCGTGAGCATGAGTTCTGGGATACCTATGTGGCACCGTTGCTTAAAAGTTCGCCCACCGGTGCGCCAGCCGCGGCGACCTCGATTATCGAGGAACGCGAGCGACTGAACCGCGTGCACTATCCCCAGCGCTACAAGGATGCCGAGCCGGTTGTCGGTCCCAGCGCTCGTGAGTTCTCGCTTGCGTCCGAGGACGTGGCGCAGTCGTTGCTTGATTTGACACTGGGTGTCTGGTCGCATCTGGTGGCCGATACCGTATGGAATACACGCGTGAATCAGTACCTGGAGGCGCACGGCGGCAAGCCGTGCGAGGAATTCCGCATTAAAAAGCAAGGCGACTTTGACTGGTTTGGCAAGACGCTCGGCATTGTTTCGATTCCGCGCGCGACCGATCGCCTGTATACCGCTGCGGCACGTTTTGGGCAGTATCCCATCCATAAGGAGTATGTGCTCAAGACCATCGGCGTTATGCACGAGATCGTGCGCGAAAACCCCGGCGAGCCCGATCATCCGCCGTATCGCCTGCTAACCGAGGAGTTTTTCGATGCAACGTTTACCGAGGTCATCGAGCTGACCGAGGCAGGATTTGCGGCTCGCGTTGCCGCTTCTGACATTCCCGCAGTCCCCCTGATCGCTAGCTGCTAGCCGGCCGGCTTAACGGTGAACAGTTCAACCCAATCGACCAACAGCTCCCGTCGCAGGGCATTTTCAGCGGTACGTTCCTGATCGGTCTTTGGGATGTAGGGGAGCCCCGCCTTTTTATGAATGAGCTCGGCGATGTTGTTAAAGCTCTTCTTGTCCTTGATCTGGTCGTAGGTAATTTGTATGACATCGTAGCCCATGCTGGTGAGCGCGGTGGTGCGTTCGGCATCGGAGAGGCTTGCGGCTTCGCCATCGTGGGCGGAGCGGCCTTGGCATTCCAAAATGACGCCCATGCTGTCGGTGGCGCTCTCGATGAGGATATCGGCGTAGCAGCAGGTTTTGTCATACAGCGAGCGCGCGGCGTCGCTGAGTGGGATGCGCACGTTGTTGGTGATGCCGATACCCAGGCCGCCCTCGTCACGGGGGAGTGAGACGAGTATGGATGTTTGGACTTCGAAAGGCGAGGCGGTCTGCCCCGTCATGTGCTCGGCCGCCCAGCGGAGCTGCTTAACGCCGCGCAGGCCTGCGGCCTGCTTAGCGAACGCGGCAATATCCGCCGCGCTGAGGAGCGGTTGGCGCTTCCACAGGTTGGTGTCATTGCCCTTGGTGTCGTTAACTCGCTCCCAGCCGCAGTTGGGTGGAATGAGCTTAAGCGAAATAGATTCATCGAGTTGTTGCTGCGTTCGCTCGCAGGGCTTAAACACTGCAAAGGAGCCGCACATCTCGTAGCAAGCCATGAGTAACTGGTTGCGTGAGACCTTCGCAGCAAGGTTGAGCAGCGTAAACTCGGGCGACGTGACATCAAATCCATGCTCAGTCTGCCTAAACGACCCAGGAGGTGGCTCTTGGGTCAGGAGATGCGATTTAAACAGGCTTCGCGACCCGGATTGTGCCCGGGTGAATACAAGCCTGTGAAGCGGTGCGTGAAGCAGGTCTTTTACAACCGCATGACTTCTGAGGCCGCAACATCTGCGATCCATATTGCCAAGGCTAATGGCAGGGTAAAGACCCAGTATTTGCGGCGGGATGCGGTGATAGTTAAAAGCAGTTTGGCCGCATAGCGTCAGATCCACGATGCCCTCCTGGCTGAAAAGCGTGCCTATGGATTAAGGAGTGCCAGCGTCAATTCGGAAGTATGCGGCAAAATCTGAACCCTGTGAGCAGACCTGGCTTTTGAGGCTAGTTTATCAGGCATTTTGTTGCGAAAAAACGGGGTGTGCTCGGAGGTCTCAGAATTTGCCGCATACTTCCGAAAACGTGGCTGATCTTGACCTTGCTAAAACGATATAGCAGCTCTGCACGGGGTGTGGGTTTGCCGCCGGGCGAACACTTTTGGAGCCAGGAGTCCTAGTTCTGGGCCTTGAAGGGCGGATTTCGCGCTTTTGGTAAAGAAATGGGCGCGTGTTTTGCCGTGCCCCGGCTTTAGCGCACAGAAAAAGGGCCCGGAAGGCGAAGCCTTCCGGGCCCTTTGCAATGCAAGTCTGCTTGTAAGTGCGATTTAGCGCACCTGAGCGACGTAAGCGACGTTGGTCGAGGAGACCTTGTCCTCGAGCTGGACGCTCATGCGGGGATCGCCGGCGGTAGCGACGGTCAGGTCGCCAGTCTCGACGTAGCCGAGCTCCTTAGCGGTCTCGATCGCCTTGACGATCGTGCCGTTGACGGTGCCCTGGGTGATCTCGGCCTGGTGCGGGATAACGCCCCAGTACATAATCATCTGCTGGACGGCCCACTCGTGGCGGGAGAACGCGCAGATCGGCATGTTGGGACGGAAGTGCGAGATCAGGCGAGCGGTACGACCGGTGGTCGTCGGCACGGTGATGCACTTGGCGCCAACGGTGGTAGCCATGTTCACAGCGGACATACCCACAACGTTGTTGACGACGCGGGTGCCGTGAGCGTCAGCCGGAACCTCGAGCGGAGCGTGAGCCGGGAGGTACTTCTCAGTCTCGAGAGCAATGCTGGCCTGCATCTTGACGGCCTCGACCGGGTACTTACCGGCGGCGGACTCGCCGGACAGCATAACGGCGTCGGTGCCGTCGTAGATGGCGTTAGCAACGTCGGCAACCTCGGCGCGCGTCGGGCGCGGGTTCTGCTGCATGGAGTCGAGCATCTGCGTAGCGGTGATGACGGGCTTGTAGGCCGCGTTGCACTTGGCGATGATCTCCTTCTGGATGTGGGGAACGAGCTCGGGCTTGATCTCGATGCCCAGGTCGCCACGGGCGACCATGATGCCGTCGGATGCCTCGAGGATCTCATCGAAGTTCTCGACGCCCAGGGCGCACTCGATCTTCGGGAAGATCGTCACGTGCTCGCCACCGTTCTCGCGGCAAAGCTCGCGGATACCGCGGACGGACTCGCCGTCGCGGATGAAGGAAGCGGCGATGTAGTCGATGTTCTCGGTCAGGCCAAAGAGGATGTCCTGACGATCGCGCTCGGTGATGGCGGGCAGCGAGATGTTGACGTTGGGCATGTTGACGCCCTTGCGCTCGCCGATCAGGCCGTCGTTCTTGACGACGCAGGTCATGTCCTGGCCGTCGACGGACTCGACCTCGAGGGCAACCAGGCCGTCATCGATCAGGATGAGGGAGCCCTTCTCGACCTCGGAGGGCAGAGCCAGGTAGTCGAGGGAGATGTGCTCAGCGGTGCCGTGGAAATCCTCGGACGTGGGCTGAGCGGTGACGACGATCTTGTCGCCGGTCTTGACGGCAACCTTCTTGCCATCGACCAAAAGGCCGGTGCGGACCTCGGGGCCCTTGGTGTCGAGCAGGATGCCGACGGGCATGCCGAGCTCCTTGGAAATACGGCGGACGCGCTCGATGCGACCGTGGTGCTCGTCGTAGGAGCCGTGCGAGAAGTTAAAACGGGCGACGTTCATGCCCGCCTTGATCATCTCGCGGATGGTCTCGTCGCTATCGCAGGCGGGACCCATGGTGCATACAATCTTAGTGCGCTTGTACATTCAGACCTCCATCTGACATCGTCTTGCGCTGATAGATAAACCATAAGAAATAAAACTGAGATGATTATAACGAAATGACGACCGAATACCCCAAAAAATCGACCGTATGCCGAATTAGAAGTTCATTTTTTGCGGAAAAACGGTATATGCAAAAACTTTACCAACCGTTCTAACCGCTGCTATCTGGGCGATATTTTAGTTCGATGATGCGCCGAAGAAAAAACGTTTTATCAATGTTGAGCATCACACGGTCTGCACCGTTGCTTATGGACCGTATTTCCAAATGGATTGTTTTGGCTAGACGCGTTGCTTTGGGGTACCATAGCTCCACTATCAACTGCCGCTCAGCACGGCAGCCTTGATGAGCCCTTGCCCTTCTCCTGGGAATTATGATCGGGCATCAATCTGCTGAGTGGCCCGAATCCCAGGAGGGGACTCTATATGCAAAAGGAATACCTGTCCGCTGCGGCGGAGGTGCTCAGCGACCAAGGTGTCGATGAGCACCTTGGCCTGAGCAACGACGAGGCGTCGTCGCGCCTCGCCAAGACAGGCCTTAACAAGCTCGAGGAAGCCGAGAAGACGCCGCTGTGGAAGCGTTTCTTTGAGCAGATGGCCGACCCCATGGTCATCATGCTGATCGTTGCCGCCGTCATCAGCGCGCTCACGGGCATGGTCAAGGGCGAGCCCGACTTTGCCGATGTCGCCATCATCATGTTCGTCGTTATCGTCAACTCGGTGCTGGGCGTGGTCCAGGAAGCCAAGAGCGAGGAGGCCCTCGAGGCCCTGCAGGAGATGAGCGCGGCGCAGTCCAAGGTACTGCGCGACGGCAAGCTCGTGCACCTGCCGAGCGCCGAGCTCGTGCCCGGCGACGTGATCATGCTCGAGGCGGGCGACTCCGTCCCGGCAGACTGCCGCGTGCTCGAGAGCGCCACGATGAAGATCGAGGAAGCCGCCCTTACCGGCGAGTCCGTGCCTGTAGAGAAGCATGCCAACGTGATTGAGCTTGCCGCGGGCACCGACGACGTGCCGCTCGGCGACCGCAAGAACATGTGCTACATGGGCTCCACCGTGGTGTACGGCCGTGGCCGCGCCGTCGTGGTCGGCACCGGTATGAACACCGAGATGGGCAAGATCGCCGGCGCTCTGGCCGAGGCCAAGGAAGAGCTCACGCCTCTGCAGGTTAAGCTCGCCGAGCTCAGCCGCATCCTTACCATCATGGTGATCGTCATCTGCGTCGTCATCTTTGGCGTCGATATCATCCGCCACGGCGTGGGCAACGTCCTCACCGACCCGACCGCCCTGCTCGACACCTTTATGGTTGCCGTCTCGCTCGCCGTCGCCGCCATCCCCGAGGGCCTGGTCGCCGTCGTGACCATCGTGCTTTCGCTCGGCGTGACCAAGATGGCCAAGCGCCAGGCGATCATCCGCAAGCTTTCTGCCGTCGAGACCCTTGGCTGCACGCAGACCATCTGCTCTGACAAGACCGGCACCCTTACCCAGAACAAGATGACCGTCGTCAAGCACGAGCTCGCCGCGCCTAAGGAGAAGTTCCTGGCCGGCATGGCTCTGTGCTCCGACGCCCAGTGGGACGAGGAGCTGGGCGAGGCCGTGGGTGAGCCGACCGAGTGTGCGCTCGTCAACGATGCCGGCAAGGCGGGCCTCACTGGCCTGACTGCCGAGCATCCGCGCGTGGGCGAGGCCCCGTTTGACTCGGGCCGCAAGATGATGTCCGTGGTCGTCGAGACCCTGGACGGCGAGTATGAGCAGTACACCAAGGGCGCGCCCGACGTGGTGATCGGCCTGTGCACCCATATCTACGACGGCGACAAGGTCGTCCCCCTGACCGAGGAGCGTCGCACCGAGCTCGTGGCCGCCAACAAGGCCATGGCCGACGAGGCCCTGCGCGTGCTGGCGCTGGCAAGCCGCACCTACACCGAGGTCCCGAGCGACTGCAGCCCCGCCGCGCTCGAGCATGACCTGGTCTTCTGTGGCCTGTCCGGCATGATTGACCCGGTCCGCCCCGAGGTCGCCGACGCCATCCGCGAGGCGCACGACGCCGGTATCCGCACCGTCATGATTACGGGCGACCATATCGACACCGCCGTGGCCATTGCCAAGCAGCTGGGCATCGTCACCGATCGCAGCCAGGCCATCACCGGTGCCGACCTCGATCGCATGAGCGAAGAGGAGCTCGACGCGCACATCGAGGACTACGGCGTGTACGCCCGCGTCCAGCCCGAGCACAAGACCCGCATCGTCGAGGCTTGGAAGTCGCGCGACCAGATCGTGGCCATGACGGGCGACGGCGTCAACGACGCCCCGTCCATCAAGCGCGCCGACATCGGCGTTGGCATGGGCATCACCGGTACCGACGTCACCAAGAACGTCGCCGACATGGTGCTTGCCGATGACAACTTCGCCACCATCATCGGTGCCTGCGAAGAGGGCCGTCGCATCTACGACAACATCCGCAAGGTCATCCAGTTCCTGCTTTCGGCAAACCTTGCCGAGGTCTTCTCGGTGTTTATCGCCACGCTCATCGGCTTTACCATCTTCCAGCCGGTGCAGCTGCTGTGGGTGAACCTGGTTACCGACTGTTTCCCCGCGCTCGCGCTGGGCATGGAGGACGCCGAGGGCGACATTATGAAGCGCAAGCCGCGCAACGCTAAGGACGGTGTCTTCGCCGGACATATGGGTCTGGACTGCGTGGTCCAGGGTCTGATCATCACCGTGCTGGTGCTGGCGAGCTTCTTTGTGGGCGTGTACTTTGACATGGGCTACATCCACATCGCTGATATGATCGCCGGCAATGCCGACGAGGAAGGCGTGATGATGGCGTTCATCACGCTCAACATGGTCGAGATTTTCCACTGCTTCAATATGCGCAGCCGTCGTGCGTCGCTGTTCACCATGAAGAAGCAGAACAAGTGGCTGTGGGCTTCCGCCGCGCTGGCACTGGTGCTGACGGTGATCGTGACCGTGCAGCCGACGCTTGCCGAGATGTTCTTTGGCCCCGTGACGCTTGAGCTCAAGGGCGTTCTTGCCGCGCTGGGCCTTGCCTTCCTGATCATTCCGCTGATGGAGATCTACAAGGCGATCATGCGCGCGGTCGAGAAGGAGTAAGTTAACCTGTCCGGGCCCGCCCCTGCGTGTTTTCTTCTTCGCTGGTCCTCGCGCTTCGCGCTGCGGGATCGCTCAGAAGAAACCCCTCCCGGCGGGCGGGCCTTCGGATAACCTCTCGGGACCATGAGCTGAGGGAAAGTATGTGAGTCGGTCGAGCGTTTGCTCGACCGGCTCTTTTTGATTCAAGACTTTAGTCCGCTGGCCGCGCAGCGGCCAGCTTTAAACCACCCGCTAC
>JAUUSS010000092.1 GCA_030841765.1 Collinsella aerofaciens
CGACCCGGTCTCGCACACGCCCGAGGACAAGTTCTCCGCCTGCCAGGTCGACGCTATCGCCGACCAGGTCTGGGCCGAGGGCGAGGTCGAGCGTCAGTACACCGAGCTCAAGCAGGCTCTGGTGGACGCCGCCGCTCCCCAAGACGTTGAGCCCGGCGCCGCCAAGTTCGACGACGAGACGCACGTGAACCAAATCGTGTAGTCCCGTTCTCGTTGGCTTTTTGGGCCGGGCGTCCCGTACGTTCGGGAGCCCGGCCCGTTATTTTGAAAGGAAGTGGGGATGAACCGCTTCATCGACATCAACCCGGAGAGGTGCATCGGCTGCGGAACATGCCAGTCCGCCTGTGCCGACGCCCACCGGATGCAGGGTCTTCAGGATACGCCGCGCCTGGCGCTCGTGAAGACCGGCGGTATTTCGGCCGCCCTTGCCTGCCACCATTGCGAGGGTGCCCCCTGCGCCGAGGTTTGCCCGGTGAATGCCATCGAGCACGATGGCGACCGCATCCACGTCAAGGAGCAGGAGTGCATCGGGTGCAGGCTGTGCGCCATCGCGTGCCCCTTCGGAGCCATCCATCCCGATGGCACGTCTATCGCCGGTGTCGCAGGCATGTGCGATCCGACGCCTTCGTATCCTAAGTCCCTGAGCAGCCTGCTTACGTGGGCTCCTGGCCAGTACACCTGCGCTGTCAAGTGCGACCTGTGCGCCTTCGATCCAGACGGCCCGCATTGTGTGGCGGCGTGCCCCACCAAGGCGCTGACCGTCATGGGCGGCGCGGCCGATCGCGAGCTCGACGAGGCCAAGCGCCTGCGTTCGATCGAAAACGGTCCGGTCGTCGACGTTACCGCTGTGGCCCAGGGCCTCTCCGAGAAAGCAGAGGGAGCGTAAACAATGGATAGCATGACGCTGTTTATCGCATCGCTTGCCGTCTCGTGCATCGGTGCGCTCGCCTCGGTTCTGCTGATCAAGGCCGATAACGCTGCCAAAACCGCCGGCTGCCTTATCGGCGCCGCCGCCGCGGTGCTTTCGTTTGTGGCCGGTATCCAGGCCGTGCTGGGCGATGTCACGTCGGTTGACACCATCGTGTTTTTCCCGTTTGCCCATTTCCAGCTGCTGCTCAATCAGCTGTCCGGTCTGTTCGTGGCGCTCATCTCGGTGCTCGCGTTTGCCGGTTCGATCTACGGTCTCAACTACTTTGATGAGTACCCGGGCAAAAAGGGCCGCGCCGGCTTCTTCTTTAACACCTTCGTGGCGTCCATGATGCTCGTCATCACCGCCGACAACGTGTTTTGGTTCCTGGTCGCCTTTGAGCTCATGTCCCTTACGAGCTACTTCCTTGTCGTTATCGAGGAGAACAAGAACTCCATTAGGGGCGGTTGGCTCTACTTCGTCATCGCGCACGTGGGCTTTGTCCTTATCATGGCGAGCTTCCTGCTCATGACCAACGGCGTGGGCGGTTCCTTCAGCTTCAGTGATTTCCGTACGCATGACTTTGGACCCGCCGTCTCCTCCGCGTGCTTCGTCCTCGCGTTCTTCGGATTCGGCGCAAAGGCCGGTATCATCCCGCTGCACTCCTGGCTGCCCCAGGCGCACCCCGAGGCGCCGTCCAACGTGTCCGCCCTCATGTCCGGCGGCATGATCAAGATCGGCATCCTGGGAATCCTCAAGGTCGGCCTCGACCTGCTCGCGGGTTCGGGCGTCCAGCTCTGGTGGGGCCTCATGGTCCTGGTCTTCGGATCCATCTCGTCGGTCCTGGGCGTCGTCTACGCCCTCCACGAGCACGACATTAAGCGCCTGCTGGCCTACCACTCCGTCGAGAACATCGGCATCATCTTGCTCGGTGTCGGCGCGTCCATGACGGCGCACGCCCTGGGCAACGACGTCATCGCGACGATCGCGCTCATGGCCGCCCTCTACCACACGCTCAACCACGCCATGTTCAAGGGCGAGCTGTTCCTCGGCGCGGGCTCCCTGCTCTATGCCACGGGTACGCGCAACATGGAGAAGATGGGCGGCCTGTTCCGCCGTATGCCGGTCACGGCCGTCTGCTTCCTCATCGGTGCCCTTGCCATCTCGGCTATCCCGCCGCTCAACGGCTTCGTTTCCGAGTGGTTCACCTACCAGTCCCTGTTCAACATCTCGACGCTCTCCGACCCGGTCGTCATGGTGTTCGCCGTCGCCTCCGCGGCCGCCCTCGCCATCACCGGTGCCCTGGCCGTCACGTGCTTCGTGAAGGCCTACGGCGTCTCGTTCGCGAGCAGCCCTCGTTCCCAGGAGGCCGCGAACGCCAAGGAGTCCCCGGCTCCGATGTTGTTCTCGCAGATGCTCCTCGCGGCCATCTGCGTGGTACTGGGAATCGGCTCCCCGGTCATCGCCCCGGTTCTGGGCGACGTCGCCCAGAGCGTGCTTGCCGGCTCCGCCGTCACAGCCACCTCGGGCGTGTCTCTCGTGAACGAGATTTCCGGTGCCGCCACCTCCACCCCCGCGATCGCCATCGCGCTCGTGGTCCTCACCGGCCTCGCGTTCGCGTTGAGGTCCTGCCTCGGCGCCAAGGCCCCCGCTAAGAAGACCGACCCTTGGGCGTGCGGCTACGAGCCCAACGAGCACATGCCCGTCGTCGCCACGAGCTTCGCGTCCGACGTCGAACTCTTCATGGGCCCGCTCTACACCCTGCGCGAGGTATGCACCAAGATCTGCTGGTCCATCGCGCACGTGTTCCAGAAGCTCACCGGTGTCGCCCAGGGCGTTGAGCCCCTGCCCGACCGTTTCCTGGTCGATGCACCGAGCGAGGGTGCCGACAAGCTGGCCGGCCTCGCCTCCAAGATCGAGGGCGGCAACTACTCCGTATACATCTGCTACATCGTCGCGGCGCTCGTGGTCTTCCTCGTGCTCGCCGTGGTCATGGTCTAGAGAGGGGAGAGGATATTATGAACATCGTTCTTGCGATGGCGCAGGGCCTCGTGGTCATGCTGGTCGCGCCCTTCTTCTCCGGCCTCGCCCGTGTGATTCGCGCGAAGATGCACAATCGCCGCGGTCCGTCCATCCTTCAGGATTACCGGGACCTCGCGAAGCTCATGGCGCGTCCCGAGTCCGTGAGTTCCGACTCGAGCTTCGTGCTGCGCATCATGCCGCCGCTGTTCCTCGCGGTGTCGTTTATGCTCGCCATGGGCCTGCCCATGTTCACGCTCCAGAGCCCCATGCCCGTCTTTGGTGACGCCATCACCATCATGTACGCGCTCGCGCTGTCCCGCTTCTTCTTCGCGCTGTCCGGCGTGGATTCCTCCAACGCCTACGCGGGCTTCGGCGGTATCCGCGAGCTCCTCATGAGCGTGCTCATCGAGCCGTCCATGCTCATCGCGCTGTTCACCGTCGCCATCGTGTGCGGCTCCACGGACATTGCGACCATGGGTCAGCACATCGTTACGGGCAACGTCTCGAGCGTCGTCGCCGTTATCCTCGCCGGCGTCGCCTTCGCGGCCGCCTGTTACATGGAGCTCGGCAAGCTTCCGTTCGATCAGGCCGAAGCCGAGCAGGAGCTCCAGGAGGGCCCGCTCGCCGAGCTCTCCGGCCCGTCCCTGGCCATGATGAAGCTCGCCATGGGCATGAAGCAGGTCGTGGTCGTCGCTTGGTTCACCTCCATCTTCATCCCCTGGGGAGAGCCCGCGACCATCGGCGTCACCGCTCTCGTGGGCGCCGTCGTCTTCCTCGTCAAGTGCCTGGTCGATTTCGTCGTCTGCGGCGTGCTCGAGAACTCCGTTTCCCGTTCGCGCTTCAAGGTGCTCGGTAACCAGACCTGGGCCGTCGTCGGCATCGCGGTCCTCGCGTTCGTCTTCGTCGTCGTAGGCGTGTAGGGAGAAGGGAGAAACTATGTCAATCGAATCGAGCTTGTCCCTCTTTGCCATGGTGGCGATCGCCGTCCCCATGCTGGGCTCCCTGCTCATCGTCATGCTGCCGCGTCCCTACGCTAAATGGATCTGCGCCTTTGCCGGCGGCATCGCCACGGTCGCTTCCGTTGGCTTGGCCGCGACGTTTGCCGGAAACGGCATGAACGCGGTCGATGTAACCTGGGCGAGTATGGGCCAGACCTTGGTCATGGGCTTTATATTCGACCGGATGAGCACGCTGCTCGCACCCGCGTTCGTCGCTATCGGGCTGCTCGTCGTCATCTATTCGTTCCCGTACATGAGCGATAAGAATAAGGAGCATCCCGACGCGCCCCGTCGTCGCTTCTACGTGTACTTCTCCACGTTCATCGGCGCCATGGCCGGTCTCGCCTACAGCTCCACCATCGTCGGCCAGCTCGTTTTCTTCGAGATCACCGGTGTGTGCTCCTGGGGCCTCATCAGCTACTACATGACGCCCACGGCCAAGAAGGCCGGTATGAAGGCGCTCATCATCACCCATATCGGCGCTCTGGGACTCTACATCGGCGCGGCCTTCCTGTTCGCCGGAACCGGCACGTTCGCGCTGAGCGCGATCTCCCAGCTCGATTCCGGTATGAAGACCGTCGTGCTGCTGCTCATCCTGTTCGCTGCTTGGGCCAAGTCCGCCCAGTTCCCGCTCTACATGTGGCTGCCCTCCGCAATGGAGGCCCCCACGCCCGTTTCCGCCTACCTTCATGGCGCGTCCATGGTGAAGGTCGGCGTGTGCGTGT
Source organism: Collinsella aerofaciens (assembly GCA_030841765.1). Classification (GTDB taxonomy): domain Bacteria; phylum Actinomycetota; class Coriobacteriia; order Coriobacteriales; family Coriobacteriaceae; genus Collinsella; species Collinsella aerofaciens_AV. Next base: position 4,653 of record JAUUSS010000092.1, read on the forward strand.
TCGCCCGCGCTCTTGCGAGCGCCGGCGATATCCCCGAGATCGTCGGTTGGGTCGCCATCATCGACGCCGTCGTGACCATGCTCTTCGGCTTCCTCATGTACCTGCCCCAGAAGGATATGAAGCGCCTGCTCGCCTTCTCGACGATCGCGCAGCTCGCCTACGTGTTCTTTGGCCTGGGCCTCTCCGTGTTCGGAAGCCAGATGGCGTTTAACGGCGCCGTCGAGCACATCTTCAACCACGCGTTCACCAAGACCCTGTTCTTCCTCATCGCTGGCTCTCTCAGCTTCACGCTGGGAACCCGTATGCTGCCCAAGATCCAGGGCCTCATGAAGAAGTACCCGGTCACGGGCGTGGGCTTTGCGGTCGCCGCGACCGCTATCGCCGGCGTGCCCCCCATGAGCACGTTCTTTTCCAAGTTCCAGATCATTTCCGGTGGCTTCGCGGTTGGTGCTACCAACACGGTCATCTTTGTCCTCGTGTGCGTCATGGTCGTCGAGACCGTCGCCACCTTCGCATGGTTCCTGCGTTGGATGGGTAAGGTCCTGCCCGGTGAGCCGAGCGAGACCGTGGCCGCCGGCCAGCCCCTTCCGCGCGCCATGGCGTTCGTGTTCGTCGTCCTCATGATCATGGTCGTCGTCGCCGGTCCTCTGTCCTCTAGTTGGATGGGTTAGGAGGTAGGACATGGGTTATTCGTTAGTCAATATCCTGGGCGGTCTTCTGATCGTGACCTCCACCATGGTGGTCGTCTCGAAGACCATCCCGTCCGCCATCAAGTGGTACGCGATCCAGTCGGTTGTCCTGGTGGGCGTGCTGCTCACCCTGGGCCTCACCACCGGTGCCACCGAGCTTCTCATGTGGGCCGCGTCGGCCTTCGTCACCAAGGTGATCCTCGTTCCGTTCATTCTCAACCGTGCCTACAAGAAGATGGGTTCGCCTGCCGATAGCACGCTGACCTCCTCCATCAAGCCGGCCTGGACCATCATCCTCACCGGTCTGGAGGTGGCCGTCTGCTTCGCGGTGGTCACGCGCCTGAGCCTGTCCACCGCCGAGGTGGCCACTCCGGCCCTCGCCATCAGCTTCGCGCACTTCTTCGTCGGCCTCACGTGCATCATCTCCCAGCGCAACATCCTCAAGCAGATCTTCGGGTACTGCCTTATGGAGAACGGTAGCCACGTGACGCTCGCTCTGCTCGCGCCCACGGCCCCCGAGATCATCGAGATCGGCATCGCCACCGACGCCATCTTCGCCGTCATCATCATGTCCGCCGTCGTCGTGAGGATTTGGAACGACACCAAGTCGCTCGACTCCCACGACCTGACCGAATTGAAGGGGTAGGCCATGGATGTTTCAATGCTGACGGTCGCCCTGCTCGCTTGTCCTCTCGTGTTCTCCCTGATTATGGCTGCGCTCCCCAAGACGACGTCCTACAACGTCTTCGCGGGGCTCAACACCATCTCCGTCGCGGCGACCCTTGTCCTTTCGGTCGTCACCGCGGGAACCATGCTCTCGAGCGGGCAGAATATCGACGCTTTGGGCCTGTGGCTCCATCTCGATTCGCTCTCGTCGATCTTCGTCCTTCTGGTAGGCATCATCGGGTTCATCACCGGCGTGTACTCCATCTCCTATATCAAGATCGATATCGAGGAGAAGACCATGCCGGCCGAGCGCACCAAGCAGTACTACGCGCTGTTTAGCCTGTTCGTCTTCACGATGCTGCTCGCCTGCCTGTCCAACAACATCATCCTCACCTGGGCGGCGGTCGAGGCCACTACGCTGTCGACCGTGTTCCTCGTGGGCATCTACAAGAACAAGCAGGCGCTCGAGGCGTCTTGGAAGTACGCGATGGTCTGCACCGCCGGTGTGGCCTTCGGCCTGTTCGGCACGCTGCTCATCTACGCGAACGCCGCCGATATCATGCCCAACGCGCATGAGGCCGCCTTCCTCACCTCCATCATGCCCTACGCCGACCAGTTCGACCCGATGCTCGTGCGCCTCGCGTTCGCGTTCATCGTCATCGGCTTCGGCACCAAGGCGGGCCTGTTCCCCATGCACACCTGGCTGCCCGACGCGCACTCCCAGGCTCCGAGCCCGGTCTCCGCGCTGCTCTCGGGCGTGCTGCTCAAGTGCGCCATGCTGGTGATCATCCGCTTCTACTCCCTGTCCATCATCACGGTGGGCGACACCTATCCGCGAACGCTGCTGCTCATCCTGGGCACGCTGTCCATCCTGGTGGCTGCCCTGTGCATCTTCAAGCAGGACGATATCAAGCGCCGCTTCGCGTACTCCTCCGTCGACAACGTCGGCGTGGTCGCGCTGTGCCTGGGTATCGGTGGTCCGCTCGGTATCGCCGCCTGCCTGCTGCACTTCATCTTCCACGGTTTCACGAAGGCGCTCGCCTTCTGCATGGCCGGTAACATCCAGCACATCTACCACACCCGCGACCTGAACAAGATCAAGGGCGTCGTCGAGATCGCTCCCGTCACGGCAGCGCTCACCATCATCGCCCTGCTCGCGCTCGCCGCCTTCCCGCCGTTCGCCCTGTTCATCTCCGAGTTCCTCACCTTCGTGGCCGGCGTCCAGTCCGGTCCCATCTGGGTGGTCGTGCTCGTGGCCATTGGCCTCACCGGCGTGTACTTTGCCCTTACCGGCATCGCGCTCAAGTCCATCTTCGGCAAGGCGCCCGAGGGCATGAAGCGCCACGAGGTGCCCGCCCTCATGATCATCCCCGAGATCGTCCTCGCGATCGTGGTCATGTGGTTCGGTATCGCCACCCCGGTCGCCATCACGAGCGGCGTCGAGGATGCAACGTCCGTCGTTTTGAACCAGAGCGTCGAAGAGCTCCACGAGGCTCCTCTCTACCGCATGGTGTTCAGTTCCCAGACCAAGACAAGCGAGGTGAATTAGCACCATGGCAGAACCTGAAAAGAAGGACTACGCTCGTCGTTGCGAAAGCCACGTCGAGGCCCTGCGCCGCGCCGTTCCGGGCTGCATCGAGAAGGTCGAGTGGCAGTGCGAGGACCAGCTGACGATCACCGTCAAGCAGGACAAGCTGCCCGAGGCCGTCCACTACCTGTACTACGAGCGCTACGGCTGGATTCCCGTAATCATCGGCAACGATGAGCGCAGCCTGTGCGGCCGTTACGCCGTGTACTACGTCATCTCCATGGAGGGGGAGGACCCCGGCTGGGTGACCGTGCGTGCCGAGGTCGATCCCGCCAAGATGACGTTCCCGTCCGTGACGCCGTTCGTCCCCGCCTGCGTGTGGGGCGAGCGCGAGCTGCGCGACATGTTCGGCCTGATCCCCGAGGGCCTGCCCGACCGTCGTCGCCTGGTGCTGCCCGACGATTGGCCCAGCGGCCTGTACCCGCTGCGCAAGGACTCCATGGACTACCGCTTCCGTCCCGCTCCCGCGAGCGACATGGAAAACTACGAGTTCTTGGCCGATACCAAGGGCAAGGAGACCACACTCGTCCCCATGGGCCCGTTGCACATTACCTCCGACGAGCCCGGCCACTTCCGCCTGTTCGTTGAGGGCGAGACGATCGTCGACGCCGACTACCGTCTGTTCTACGTGCACCGCGGTATGGAGAAGGTCGCCGAGACGCGCCTGAACTATGACGCCGTGACGTTCCTCGCCGACCGCATCTGCGGCATCTGCGGCTGCGCCCACTCGGTGGCCTATGCCGAGGCCGTCGAGCGCGCCCAGGGCATCCATGTCCCGCCGCGCGCCCAGTACATCCGCGCCATCATGCTCGAGGTCGAGCGCCTGCACTCGCATCTGCTCAACATTGGCCTGGCGTCGCACTACACGGGCTTCGACTCCGGCTTCCAGCAGTTCTTCCGCGTCCGCGAGAAGTCCATGGACCTTGCCGAGAAGCTCTCCGGTCATCGCAAGACCTACGGCCTCAACGTGATCGGCGGCGTGCGTCGCGACATTTTGGCCGAGCAGAAGCTCTCCACGCTCACGACCATCCACCAGCTGCGCTCCGAGGTTCAGGAACTCGTCGACGTCTTGCTCTCCACGCCCAACTTTATTGAGCGTACGAGTGGCATCGGCATCTTGGACCGCAAGATCGCACGCGACTTCTCGCCGGTCGGCCCGCTCATGCGTGGCTCGGGCTATGCCCGCGACGTGCGCTTTGACCATCCCTTCGACGGCTACGCCGATCCGGACGTCCAAAAGATGCACGCCGCCACGGCCGACACCTGCGACGCCTTCGGCCGTACCGCCGTTCGCATCCAGGAGGTCTACGATTCGATCGACATGATCGAGACCATGCTCGAGAACTGCCCGTCGGGCCCCATCCTCACCACGGATTGGGAGTACACATCGTGGGTGTGGTG
>JAUUSS010000093.1 GCA_030841765.1 Collinsella aerofaciens
GAGCGTCCGGCTGATAACCGGGAGGTCACAAGTTCGAATCTTGTCAGGTCCACCACTTTCTTTCGCAATAAACACCCCAGCGAGAGCCGAGTCGCCGCTGGGGTGTTTATTACTGTCTCCGTGGGGGTTTAGCTCAGCTGGGAGAGCGCGGGCTTTGCAAGCCTGAGGTCAGGGGTTCGATCCCCCTAACCTCCACCATGATGGACCTGTAGCTCAGTTGGTTAGAGCGTCCGGCTGATAACCGGGAGGTCACAAGTTCGAATCTTGTCAGGTCCACCATCAAAACTGTTAAAAGCCTCGGGGCAATTGCCTCGAGGCTTTTTTCTTAGCCACAGAAGGTAGTCAAAAAAGCTCTGTCCCAAATTAACTACTTTGATTTTGTGTGCTACGCGAAAGTTTGGGTAGTATAGCTATTCAACGCGGCGGGCCGCCGCGTGTTAACCGCTACGTACCGGAGGTGTTCCATGGTTCGTGTCGACATAGAGACCATCGTCATGGCCGCCGGTCCCGTGCCATCGCTTATCGTGCTTCGCGAACGCTGCAGCAAGTCGGATTCCCCCGCGCCGCTGCGCTCCCTCTCCATCCAGACTGGCTCGTTTGAGGCTGCGGCAATCAGCCGCGGCATCGACAGCGGACGCGCCGATCGCCCGATTACCCATGACCTGTTGCTCGATACTGTTGGCGCCCTGGGCGCCAAGCTCGAGCGCATCGAGATCGTTCGCGCCGAGCCGCCGGTGTTCTACGCGACGATTGTCGTACTGGCCGATGGTGACGAGCGCAAGATCGATGCCCGTCCCAGTGATGCCATTGCCCTTGCCGTGCGCAGCAATGCCCCCATGTTTGTGGAGGACGACATCATGAATCGCCTGGGCACTGTTTCTGCCCATACCGAGGAAGTTGACGACGAGCAGGAGTTCGAGAAGTTCGACGAGTTCGTCCATACGCTCTCGCCCGATGACTTCTAAATGCGGGGCGGCCAGGATGCGGAGCGTTCGCTGATGGCCGGCGGTATGTCGGCTGAGGCGGCTGCGATCGCCCACGAGGCCCAGATGCGCTCGGAGGCTTCTGAGGCGGCTCGCATTGCCTATGTGACGCAGGCCCGCACGCTCCGCGAGCGCCGCGGCTCGTTTATCAAGATGGTTGTCGTCTCCGCCCTTGTCGCGGCAATCTGCTCACGCCTTCGTGGTACAGTTGGTGCGCTTGGGTTTTCGATCTCTACGGGCCTGGTGATCTGGGGCGTGGTCGATGCAGTCATGCTGACCAGTCAGATCAAGGTGCTCGACAAGCGCGCGGCGGACATGATGCGCACCCGCGACGCTGCCGCCAAGATCGCCGCCGAGGCACAAGAACTGTAACGACGTCAGACTCGATGGGAAGGTCTAAAGATGGCACAGGATATGCAGGATGCCGGTAACGTCTCCGCCGAGCTCGACGCCATGGTGTGCGATCTGATCGGCGCGTTCTTGGACGACCTTGCCGCCGGTGAAAACCCTGGCGTGGTCGTGGCAATTGAGGATGCTGCTTCCAACCGTTATCTGGCGGCGCTCGACGAGGACGGCGAAGAGGCGTGCCTGGAGGCGGCCACCAACTTTATCTCCGAGCACAAGATGGGTCTTAAGGACGAGGGCCTGGGCCGTATCGTCCGCTATGCCATCGGCTACACCGGCTGCGTCGAGATCGATGGCGGCTACCATGACGCCCTGCTCGTGAGCTTTTTCGAGACGACGCTCGAGAGCGGTTTTTCGGCATATGTGCTGTATGAGGGCATGGGCGCCGGCGATGGTTTTATGTGGAGCGACCCTGAACCTGCAGGTGAGGAAACCCCTCTCATCTAAAATCGCTAAAATAAACGAGTTTTCGGTAAAAGGCTCAATATTCCCGCTGAGCGTTGTATCGCTGGGCGGGCCGCATACGCGTGCCGTTTGTATATGGATAGAAGATAGGGGAACTACATGCGCGTAGACAATCTGAGGAACATCGCCATCATCGCCCACGTCGACCACGGCAAGACGACGATGGTCGACAAGCTCCTGCGTGCCACGGACGCCTTCCGTGCCAACCAGCAGGTCGAGGACCGCGTCCTGGATTCCAACGACCAGGAGCGCGAGCGCGGCATTACGATTCTCGCCAAGAACATCTCTATCGAGTATAAGGACGTCAAGATCAACGTCATCGACACCCCGGGCCACGCCGACTTCGGCGGCGAGGTCGAGCGCGTGCTGCGTATGGCCGACGGCGCCCTGCTGCTGGTCGATGCTTTTGAGGGCCCCATGCCCCAGACCCGCTTCGTGCTGCGTCACGCTATCGACACCGGCCTTAAGATCATGATCGTCATCAACAAGATCGACCGTCCGGGCGCCAACCCCGAGAAGGCCTACAACGACTGCCTGGACCTCATGGCCGACCTGGGCGCCACCGACGACCAGCTTGAGTTCGCCATGGAGCACGTGGTCTACGCCAGCGCCATGAATGGCTTTGCCCGCCTTGATCCCAACGACGGCAACATGGACATGTATCCGCTGCTCGATATGATCATCGACGACATGCCCGCGCCCGAGGTTGACGAGAACGCTCCGCTGGCCATGCAGTGCGTGACCATCGACCACTCCAACTTCGTTGGCCGTATCGGCATCGGTCGCGTGTATTCCGGCGCCATCCATCAGGGCGACCAGATTCTGGTTGTGAAGAACGACGGCTCCAGCGCCACCGCTACCGTCAAGCAGCTCTTTACCTTCGACTACCTGGGCCGCACCGAGTGCCAGGAAGTCGGCGCCGGCGACATCGCCGCCGTCGTGGGCATCGACCGCACCGATATCGGCGATGTCTACACCGATCCCGAGAACCCCGTCGAGCTCGAGCCCATCGAGATCGACCCGCCGACCCTGTCCATCGTCTTCGAGGCTTCGACCTCCCCGCTCGTCGGTCGCGACGGAGACATCGTGGGCGCCCGTCAGCTCAAGGAGCGCCTGTTCAACGAGGCCGAGAACAACGTGACCATGAAGATCGAGGAGCTCGAGGACAAGAGCGGCGTCGAGGTCTCGGGCCGCGGCATTCTGCACCTGTCCGTTCTGATGGAGTCCATGCGCCGCGAGGGCTTTGAGTTCCAGGTCGGCCGTCCCCGCGTTCTGTTTAAGAAGGACGAGAACGGCAACAAGATGGAGCCTGTCGAGCAGGCCGTCGTTGAGTGCCCGGACGAGTACTCGGGCAAGGTCGTTGAGGTCTTCGGTACCTCCGGTGGCATCATGACGAGCATGGATACCTCGGGTATCGTGACGCACCTCGAGTTTAAGATCCCGACCCGCGGCATCATGGGCCTTAAGAACCGCATCATGAACGTCACCCACGGCGAGGGCGTGTTCTACCACACCTTCCTGGAGTACGGTCCCTACGCCGGCGAGATCGGCAACCGTCAGAACGGCGCAATGATCTCCATGACCACCGAGAAGGCCGTTGCCTATGCTCTGGGTACGCTGCAGGAGCGCGGCCAGCTTTTTGTTGAGCCGGGCACCGAGTGCTACGAGGGCATGATCGTGGGCGAGCGCAGCAAGGCTGGCGACATGGTCGTCAACATCGCCCGTACCAAGAACCTGGGCAACCAGCGTTCCTCGACCTCCGATATCTCCGTTCAGCTGGTGCCGCCCCGCACCTTCTCGCTGGAGGAGGCGCTGGAGTACATCGCCGACGACGAGCTGGTTGAGATTACCCCCAAGAACATCCGCCTGCGCAAGCGCCTGCTCAACGCCACCGACCGCAAGAAGGCCGCCGTCCGCGCCGGCCAGGTCAACAAATAAGCGCTGGACTTTATAGCGTCTAACAAGAAAGGGCGTCGACCGTAATGGTCGGCGCCCTTTTTGTGCATAGGGACTGAGCTGGTCTGCACCACCACAAAGGTGCCTGGTCCCTTTGTGGTGGTTGGCGGCTAAGCGGTGGGGAGTCCTGGCGTGTTAGCCGGCTGCTGCGGCTTGACGCGGGCGTTGCGCCAGATGATTTGGATGATGTAACCGAGCATAAAGACAAAGGCCACGCCGCTGATGAAGTCACCTACGAGGGGAAGCCCCGTGAGGGCGCCTGCGATTACGCCGCCCACGGCTGCCATGGCGTAGCGGTTTTGGTTGTGTCCAACCATGCGGGCGATCGCGCACCCCGCAAAGGCACTCGACATCAACGCGATGCCGATAACGCCGCACAAGAGGGTTCCGGCAAGCGACAGACCAGCGATAGAGATAATCAGCAGTAGGACGGCGGGGACGATAGCAATCGTGCCCAGAAGACCGCTCACCCACAGGGGCATGGAGCGCTGGTGGAGCATGCCGGCGGCGCTGGCGGTCGCGCGCGGAAAGATGAGCTCGAGCAGCAGAGCGACAAAGCAGGTCGAGAGTGCCGCGGCGACGATACCGCCGATGACATCGTTAACGGTGGAAGTATCCTCGTTCTCGGTGCGGTCGATCTTGAGCGCACCGACCTCGGCTCCCGCGGCGCGCTCGGGGTCCTCGGAGACGTGCGCGTTCACGGTGCCGGTGATGTGGGCGTTCTTGCCCAGGATGAGCTTGTCGGCCCAAACCTCGACATCGCCCTTGACGGTGCCATCGATGGTCACCGTGTCGCCCGCAAGCGCTGCCGACTTGGTGGAGCCTCGCAGGGCAACCGTCTCGCCTATCGCGTAGAAACAGTTGGCGGTGCTGTCGGAATTGAGCACGACATGCTGGCCAGCGACGGTCACGCTGCCATCAACCGTGGTCTTGGCAATGTCGATGGTGCGTGCCGCCAGACGGACGGCGCCGCCCACTGTGCAGTCACGGATCGAGAGGGTATCGCCCGCGGCGATGATATCGCGGCCGATGGACACATCATCCAAGTTGAGGGCCTGACCTGCCCAGTACAGGTCACCTTCGACGCCGGACGGATTGGCGTCATTGTCGGTCGCAAGTACGTTTCCTGCGGTGTCCGTGCCGGCGAACGACGCCGTGGGAAGCACGGTGATCGCCAGCGCGATGAGCGCGAATAGGATGGTGATGCGGCCCCATGCTTTACGGCGCTGGGTCAACGGGAGTTGATTGCAGGGCATAGTGAATCCTTCGTTAGATACTCGGCATATACCTAACAGGGTACCCAACGCGTGGGCGCTCTAAAAGAACTTCTCGGTTGCATTTCGAAGGATGAGCCCGCGCTACCTACTTTTTGCGATGCAAAAAGCGTGCGATGTCATCCTCGGTGGGGCTTTTGATATCAAAGCGCAGCGACAGCCAGCGTAGTCCCATGGTCACCACGACGCAAACGACCAGTGCGACGACATTGCTGACCAAGCCGCTCATGACAAGGCAAACATAGCTTGCCGATCCGGCGATGGCCGCGATGGCATAGAAGTTGGTGCGCTGGAAGATACCCGGCACCACACCCATAAAACCATCTCGCAGCATGCCGCCGCCCACCGCGGTAAAAAAGCCCATCATGATGCACACCGCCGGCGCAAAGCCGTAGACCAGCGCCTTGTCTGCGCCGGTTGCCGCATAAATACCCACCGAGATGATATCGAGCAGGGGAATGAGCTTTTCGGGCTTGTCGACGATTGCCGGGAAGATGTAGATGATGGCCGCGGTGGCGATGGAGAGCGGGAGAGCCATCGGTTGGTTGAGGATGTAGACGTTGCCCACCTGCAGCGTCATATCGCGCAAAAGACCGCCGCCCAGTCCACAGACCACGGCGAGCGCGACGGCGCCCACCAGGTCGAGTTTGTGCTCGCGTGCGACCAACACGCCCGAGATCGATGCCGCGACGACGGCGAACATCTCGAGCCAAAACGGGATGGCAACCATGGCATCCGAGGCGTGTGCGGTAACGATCATAGCGGCGGCAACGGGCAAGATGGGGTCCTTTGAGTTACGGGTTTAGACAATGCCCGTACATAGTACATGTTCGGCGCCGATTGCGACCCTATTGCTCGGCAAACGGTCGGGACTGGGTACGGTCATAGGTTCCATGTTTGGGGATCCGGGTTGATGCTGAACGCGATGGGGGCGTGGTCGAATAGGAGGGATGTCCAAATTTTGAGCTTTGCTCAAAATTTATCCGGTCGGCTTACGCCGACCGCGCTGCGCTAAAAACGCGCCACTGGCGCGTTTTCTTTACGCTTTGCGCCCTGGCGGGTTCGAATCCCTCCTCCTCCGCCGTATTTGCTTGTAAGGGACTTAAAAGAAAAAAGCCCCCGATCTGGGAGCTTTCTCAACAAAAATGGCGGAGGAGGAGGGATTCGAACCCTCGTGACCTTATACAGGCCAAACGGTTTTCGAGACCGCCGCATTCAACCACTCTGCCACCCCTCCGCGTGGGGTAAAAACAAAGCAGGCTCGAAGGCCTGCTTTGGAATTAACTGGCGGAGAGTCAGGGATTTGAACCCTGGAGACGCTTTTGACGCCTACACGATTTCCAATCGTGCTCCTTCGGCCACTCGGACAACTCTCCGTTAAATGCGAAAGTCAGTATACACGAGGAATCGCAAAGTGCAAACAGAAAAGTTGGCATTTTTTAAAACGCTTGGCCGCGTTTGGCGTTGCAGCGGGGTTTGAGATGCCAAAAAACGGCTTCCGACCAGCGTAGTTGATCAACTCAATTGTTCAAAAGGGGTATTTATAAGCGATTTGGCAATGAATTTAAAAATCTTTGGGTGGTGCTGTGGGCCACTGGTATGCATTTTGCGACCACAACCATGCGCCCGTTGACCTGCGACTTGGCTCAGCTTGTCCTCACGGCACCGTATCTTGTCCACAGATCCGTCAAGCTTTTGGTCAGCATTTGGTTGGAATGCGCATGAAACGTCGTGCGAGTATGGGCATATGTGGAGGTCATGAGGTTGTAGCTGCATATTCTTGCAGCCTAGGAGGTTGAAAGATATTATTACCAAGTCTTTTCCTGCTTCAGGCGCACCTTCACGACCTGAAGCCACATTTGCCCAGAGGAGGTGACAATATGAAGGCTTATGAACTGCTGTTCTTTGTTGACCCGTCGCTCGACCCCGAGACTCGTCTCGCTGTTATGAAGCGTATCGATACCACGATCGCTGAGGGCGCTGGCAAGGTCGACTCCGTTGACGAGTGGGGCAAGCGCAAGCTCGCCTACGAGATCAACGACCTCACCGATGGTGACTACACCCTCATCAACTTCCACGCAGATCCTACCCAGATCGCCGAGCTTGATCGCGTCCTGCGCATCACCGACGCTGTGGTCCGCCACATGATCGTCCGTCGCGACGACCAGGAGTAAGACTGTCGTTTTGGACTGGGCTTGTGCCCCAAGAGGAAGTAGTGAGTTATGAGCATCAATCGAGTGAACATCACCGGTAACCTCACCCGCGATCCCGAGCTGCGCGCCACCGCCGGCGGAACCCAGGTTCTGTCCTTTGGCGTTGCCGTGAACGATCGTCGCCGCAACGCGCAGACTGGCGAGTGGGAGGACTATCCCAACTTTGTCGACTGCACCATGTTCGGCACCCGCGCCGAGGCCGTGAGCCGTTTCCTGGCAAAGGGAAACAAGGTCGCGATCGAGGGCAAGCTGCGCTACAGCTCTTGGGAGCGCGACGGCCAGCGCCGGAGCAAGCTTGAGGTCATCGTCGATGAGATCGAGTTTATGAGCTCCCGTGGTGGCCAGGGTGGCTACGATCAGGGCGGTTACGCCCCCGCAGCTCCCGCGCCCGCAGCACGTCCTGCCGCGCCGGTGGCTACGCCGCCCGCGGTCGACGTCTACGATGAGGACATCCCGTTCTAAGGGTTGTTCACCTATTTTTGAGTGAGAGGCGGCTTCGGTTCGCCGAAGTTGCCAAATGAAAGGTATTTTGACATGGCTAATGATTTTTCTGCACGTCAGCCGCGTCGTAAGTACTGCCAGTTCTGCAAGGAGAACACTGAGTTCATCGACTATAAGGACACTCAGCTTCTCCGTAAGTACATGACCGACCGTGGCAAGATCAAGCCCCGTCGCGTCACTGGCGCTTGCACGCAGCATCAGCATGACATCGCCAACGCCATCAAGCGCGCCCGCGAGATGGCTCTCCTGCCGTACACCGTCCCCGTGGTTTCCTCTCGTGGCAACCGCGACCGCGGCTAAGAAGGGAGACGCATCATGAAGGTTATTCTTCTCGATGAGATCAAGGGCAAGGGCGGCGAGGGTGACGTCGTAGAGGTCGCTCAGGGTTACGCTGAGAACTTCCTGTTCCCCAAGAAGCTCGCTGTTGCCGCCACCAAGGGCAACCTCAAGCAGCTTGACGAGCGTCGCAACAACATCGCCAAGCGCGAGGCCGTCCGTCTGGCTACCGCCAACGAGACCAAGGCTGCCTTCGAGGGCAAGACGGTCACCGTTGACGTCAAGGTCGGCGACGAGGGCATCCTCTTTGGCTCCGTTACCGCCGCTATGGTCGCTGACGCCATCAAGGCTCAGCTCGGTATGGACATCGACCGCAAGCGCGTCGAGCTCGGTAAGCCCATCAAGGTTGCCGGTGCCCACACCGTTGCCATCTCGCTGTACCGCGAGATCAAGGCCGAGGTTGTCGTTCTCGTCGGCGTTACCGCCGAGGAGCTCGCTGCCGAGGCTGAGGTCGAGGAGGCCGCTGAGGTCGCCGAGGCCGAGACCGCCGAGGTCGAGACTGAGGCTGCTGCCGAGTAGCATTTGCTGCAACGCAACAATCTTGTTCTAAGAAGGGCGCTCTGGGAAACCAGGGCGCCCTTTTGTTTTAGAGGCTTTAGCCTGTGCGGGGCGCGCAGCGCGCCGCATCAGAAACCACCCGC
>JAUUSS010000094.1 GCA_030841765.1 Collinsella aerofaciens
CAGCGGCTGCCACGGGCTGGCGCACGCCAACCGGCTGCACTTCCGCTGGGTCAGGGCCGAGCAGAGGTTCAACCGCCCCGCCCCGCCGGGCTCGGGGCACTGGGAGTACCTGCTGCTGCCGGAACCGACCAAGTACGCGGATGCCCTGGCCATGGACGGCTGGGGGCGGCTGCCGAGGGGCAGGCGGTGCATGTGAGCGGGTACGAGCCTTCAAGCGGGTGGAACCTCCCGCCCGGGTGCTTCGAGTCCGACCCCAGGGCACCGTGGAACCGGCCCGACCCGTGGGAGGGCCGCGCGTGCCGGGAGTGCCGCTTCTGCGGCCGCGTGCAGGGCGCTGGCGGCGAGGCCGTGTGCGCCCGCGACGCCATGACGGGCGGCGGCCCCGACGTGGAGGCGGTAGACGAGACAAGCGAGGCATGCGAGTGCTTCGAGTTCGAATAGGAGACGAAACGATGAAGAAGATCTACGCGGTGGCCACGGAGAGCGACGTGGTGCTGGCGTTCGAGAGCAGATCGGACGCAGACGAGTACGCAGGCGAGCACGACGGCATGGCGGTGCTGCCGGTGCCGTGCGTGGGGGCCTACGAGTACCCCAGCGAGAAGTCGGCCACCGACTGGGACCGAATCGCCGACGCTCTGCCGAAGGGAGGCGAGCAGGCATGAGGCTGTACATGTGCACATGCGAACGCTGCGGCAAGGAGGTGCCGGCAACCCTGGCGGGTTACGCCAAGATGGTGCTGAGGAACAGCGCGCGAATCGACGGCGAGGCAAGGGCCTTGTGCCCGGAGTGCGCCGAGAGCCTGCGGGCGTGGTTCCTCGCAGGCGCGGTGAAGCCGGAAGGAAGGGAGTAGCCATGGGAATCATCTGCGATACCTGCGGGCGCGATATCGACGCCCTGGGGCAGGACAACATGGGCGTAGACGCGCCGCTGTGCGAGGACTGCTGGGGCGAGCAGCAAAGCCATACGGTAGCAGTGCCGCGCCGCGAGGCTCGCAACCTGAGGTTCGAGAACGCCCGACTGCGCGAAAAGCTGGACGCCGGAACCGAAGAGACGGCCGTGCAGAACCTGCGCAAGGGCATCGAGACGGCCTACGAGGCGAGCCGCGAGCGCGCCCTGGCGCTCACGAAGCTGGACGAGTGCGAGCTGTGGCTGGGGCGCTGCGAGCCGAGGGTGACAGCGTCACCGACGCTCAAGGGCGCGGCCCAGGACGCCGCCATGCCTTGCCTCAAGGCCGAAGAGGCGCACGGTTTCGCGATGCCCGACGTGAACGTGGAGGTGAAGGCCGAGGTAACGGCCGAGAAGCTGGCCAAGAGCCTGCGCGAGGCCATGAAGCCGGCCATGCGGATGGCGGTGGAGTAGCCATGGAGTAGCAGACCGAGAAGCCGAAGCGCCGACCCAGTATCGAGGTGCGCTGCCCGAAGTGCGGCATGCGCGAGACCTGGCACCACCTGCCCAAGGGCGGCGACCGCTGCCGCTGGTGCGGTCACCTGTTCGAGGACTTCACCTACCGCAAGGTCGGGCCGAGCGCGAAGGAGGGGGCGCGATGACGAACTGGGAGCACCTTTTCGGCACGCCCGAGCGGGCCATCCACACGGAGACGGAGTTCCACTCGTGGCCCTTCTTCATCGCCGTGTATGAGACGAGCCGCATGAGCAGCTGCACTACCAGCAAGCGGCTGCTGGCCAGCTTCTGCGAGGAGGCCGACTACCTGGAATGGCTCAAGGCCGAGTACGACGACGGCACCGTCGAGTGGGAGGAGCGATGAACCGCCCGGGATGCAACTGGGGGTGCCTGCTCGCGATGGCCGCGATCATCGCCATAGACGCGGCGGCCATCTACGCCATAAGGGCGCTGGCGCTCGGCCTCATGGCCATGGCCGTGGCGGCGTGCTATGGACAACCGAATACGGAAACAGGCAGAGGGCCGTCCTTCGGGGCGGCCTTTTCCGTGCCCGGCGACACGCTTGCGACCATATGGGCCGAGAGATAGGAGACGCATGGCGAGAGGCGAGACATACGAGGAGTTCACGGCAAAGTTCGAGCCGAAGAGGACGACGGACGACTGCTACACCCCGCCCGAGGTGTACGACCGCGTGCTGCGGTGGGCGCACCGGGAGTACGGGTTCGACCTGGCGAAGGTGGCGCGCCCGTTCTATCCGGGCGGCGACTACGAGCGCGAGGAGTACCCGCAGGGCTGCACGGTGGTGGACAACCCGCCGTTCTCCATCCTGAGCAAGATCGTCAAGCACTACCAGGAGCGCGGCGTGGGCTTCTTCCTGTTCGCCCCCACCCTGACGTGCATGGGCATCCGCAACTGCTGCAAGGTCGTGACGGGCGTCGGCGTGACGTACGCCAACGGCGCAAGCGTCAACACGTCGTTCGTGACCAACCTCGACCCCGCCCAGGCTCGCAGCGCGCCCGACCTGCGCTCCGAGCTGGATGCCGCGATAGAGCGCCTGCGCCGCGAGAAGGCCAAGGCGCTGCCGAAGTACGAGTACCCGGACGAGGTGCTGACCGCGCCCATGCTGGCGCGCTACTCCAAGTACGGCATCGACTTCCGCGTGGGGCCGCAGGAATGCAGCTTCACGAGGGCGCTCGACGCGCAGCGCGTGCAGAACAAGGCGATATACGGCAGCGGCTACCTCATATCAGAGCGTGCAGCCGCAGAGCGTTTCGCGCTTTCGCCGCGCGAGCGCGATGTAATCGCGTCGCTTGGCTAGCGCGAAACTAATCAGGAAGGAGGCCGCAGGTGCCCAAGAAGGACAAGCCGCTCACGGCGAAGCAGGAGGCGTTCGCCCGCGAGATGGCCAAGCCCCGCGCCAAGCAGCAGGACGCGTACCGCGCGGCCTACGACTGCAAGCGCATGAACTACAACTCGATAAGCTGCGCCGCCTCCAAGCTGATGCGCGACCCACGAATCGCGCACAGAATCCAGGAAATCCGCGACGCGGCCGCCAAGGACTGCCGCTGGGAGCTGCAGGACGCGGCCGCCCCGCTGTTCGAGGTGCTGGACGGCGCGCTGCCCATCTTCCGCCGCCAGGCGGCCGAGGGCAGCATCAACGGCGACGCGCGCCTGGCCATAACCGAGAGCGTGAAGCTGCTCAACGACATGTTCGGCGTGGACGGCGCGAAGGCCGCCATGGCGGAGGCGGGGGTGACCATCGTTGACGACCTCGGTTAGGCTCTCGGACGTCGTGGCCTCCGTGTTCGCCGGCGTGTGGCGCTCCATCAAGGCGCACGAGTTCACGCACTACTGGTTCAAGGGCGGGCGCAACTCCACCAAGTCGTCGTTCATATCCATCGCCATCGTGCTGCTGATCATGCTCAACCCGGAGGCCAACGCCGTCGTGCTGCGCAAGGTCGGCAACACGCTGCGCACGTCCGTGTACGAGCAGATAGGCTGGGCGTGCGACGTGCTGGGCGTGGCGCACCTGTTCGACTTCGGCCTGTCCCCCATGGAGGTGACGTACCGCCCCACCGGGCAGGTCATACGCTTTGTGGGATGCGACAAGCCGAAGAAGCTGAAGTCCGCGAAGTTCCGCACCGGCTACTGCGCCGTGGTGTGGTTCGAGGAGGTAGACGAGTTCGACGGCATGGACGAGGTGCGCAGCGTGCTGGCCACGTTCCTGCGCGGCGGCGACATGTTCTGGGTGTTCTACAGCTACAACCCTCCCCGCTCGGCTCGCAACTGGGTGAACAAGGAGGCACGCGACCTGGAGGCCCACCCGGGCGAGGACGGGCGCTTCATATGCCACACCACGTACCTGGACGTCATAGACGAGCACCCCGAGTGGATAAGCGCCGCGGCGCTGGCGGAGGCCGAGCGCAGCCGCCGCAAGACGCCCGACTCCTACCGCTGGCAATGGCTCGGCGAGGTCATCGGCACGGGCTCCGAGGTGTTCCCCGACGAGCTGCTGGACATACGTCCCATCACCGCAGAGGAACGCGAGGCCATCGCCCTGCGCTCGTTCGGCGTGGACGCGGGCAGCGTGCACCCGTGGGTGTTCATGGAGGCGGGATACGACGAGAACGAGCGCGTGCTTTACCTGCTGGACGAGGAGAGCCGCCAGGGAACCGAGGCCATCGACGTCAAGACCGCCGAGCTGGTGACGGCCAAGCTGCAGGCGGCCGAGGACCCCGCCGCCGACGTGTGGTGCGACAGCGCGGCGCGCGGCATGATCCTCTACTACCAGGAGCAGGGCATCGGCGCGCAGAAGTCGCTCAAGCAGGGCCTGAACGCGCCCAAGAGCCGCATCAGGTGGATGCAGAACCTTACGCGCATAGTCATCGACCCCGACCGCTGCCCGCTCGCCGCCAAGGAGTTCCCCGAGTTCGAGTACGTGTCGAACGGGCAGGGCGACATAACCGAGACACTGCCGAAGGTGAACGACGACGCGATAGACGCGGCGGGCTACGCCGCAGGACTGTGGATAAGGAGCAACCTCTGATGGAGAAACGGGGAAACACGGGCTACGCCGAGGCGTGGCTGCGCCGCATGGGATACCAGCCGGACACCCGCATGCAGGGCATGGTGGGCGTCTGGTTCGGCTGGTTCGCGGCGAACAACGGCTGGTACCACTACAGCGAGCGGCGCGGCTTCCGCGTGTACAAGCGCGAGCGCGCCAGCCTGCACCCGGCGGCGCTCGTGGCCGACGAGTGGGCCAGTCTGCTCATGAACGAGAGCACGATCATCTCCAGCACGAGCGACGAGCGCCGCGCCTGGATGGCGCGCTACTTCGCCAACCCCAAGGCGACGGGCGGCGTCGGCGACGAGGGGCACGAGGACGGCCAGGCCGCGCCGCAGCCGACAGAGGACGGCGACGCGCCCACATCGTTCGCCATGGACAACGCCGACTTCATAGCCCGCGCGTTCGCCATGGGCACGGGCGCGTGGGTCATCGAGCCGCGAGGCGTGACCGACAGCGCCTACACGCCCGACGCCGAGCTGCGCATCGTGCGCTACGACGCCACGCAGATAGTCCCGCTCACGTGGAGCGCCGACGACTGCACGCAGTGCGCGTTCGTGGGCCGCGTGGAGGTCGCCGGGCGCGACTACGACCAGTGCCAGGCCCACGTGCTCAAGGGCGGCACCTACCACATCCTCACGCAGCTGTTCGACACCAAGACGCACAAGCAGGTGGCGGTCGAGGGCATCAGCGCCGACATGGACACGCGCTGCACCCGCCCGCTTTTCGCGCTGGTGCGCCCCGCCGTGTCGAACCGCTTCTACGACTACTGCGCGATGGGCGCGAGCGTGTACTGCAACGCCGTGGGGGCCATGAAGGTGGTCGACGAGGCCGCCACCTCCCTGCTCGACCACATTCGCGTGGGCCGCCCGCGCACGTTCGTGGACAAGACCCTCATAGAGTCCAAGACCGACAAGGGGCCGGACGGCAGCCTCACGAAGACCTACTACGCCTTCGGCGAGGCCGACGACACCATCTTCAGCATGAACCCCGGCGACGAGGGGTCGGCCAAGATTCAGACCGTTCAGAGCGACCTCAAGGCCGACGAGAACGCCAGCGCCATCAACACGGGCCTGCGCCTGCTGTCGGTGGCGTGCGGCTTCGGCAACGGCTACTTCTCCTGGGAGTCGCACACGGGCCTGAAGACCGCCAAGGAGGTGGCGGCCGACAACTCGCAGCTGATGCGATCCATCCACCGGCACGAGAACGCCCTGCGCAAGTCCATCGTGCGCCTCGTGAACGGCATGGCCGACGCGTGCCGCAGCATCAAGGGCGAGGCCGTGCCCTACGGCGACGTCACCGTGGACTTCGACGACTCCATCATCAGCGACACGCAGAGCGCGCGCGAGATGGCCATGAGCGAGGTCGGCGCGGGCATCATGGCCCCGTGGGAGTACCGCCGCCGCTTCTACGGCGAGACCAGCAACGAGGCCAAGGCCAACGTGCCCGAGCAGCAGGGCGGCGCGTTCGACATGCTGGGCGACGGGCTCGCCTGATGCTGGGGCCGGACTACATAGAGCACTTCACCGACGCAGCGCAGGGGGCCATGGACGAATACACCCTGCGCCTGGTGTGCATCTACGCCGCGCTCATAGGCTCCATCGACTTCGAGGGCGACAGCGCCTACTCGCAGGCCGCCCGCAAGGCGGCGCTTGCCGCCAAGGACGTGCAGAAGGCCATGAACGAGGAGGGCCGCAGAGCCGCGCGCGAGGCTGCCAAGGCTGCGGCCGAGGCCGTGGCCAAGAGCGCCGAGGCCGACCTGGCCACGCTGGGCACGGCCATGGGCGCGCTGTCCAAGACGACGCAGTGGAGGCTGCACAACTCAGCGCGGGCCACGGCGGCGGGAGTGCAGGACGTCGTGAGCCGCGACAACCTGAAGATGCCCGCCAACGTGCAGCGCGCCTACCTCGAAGTCGTGGCGCAGGCCGTGGCTCGGGTGAACTCGGGCATGGCGGGCTACGAGCAGGCCGCCCGCGAGGCCGTGCTGAAGCTGGCGCGGCGCGGCGTGTCCGTCGTGGACTACAAGAGCGGGGCGTGGGCGCAGGCGGACGTGGCCATGCGCCGCCACATTCGCACGCAGGCGGTGCAGGCCGGCAGCCGCAACACGCTGGAGCTGCTTGAAGAGACCGGGCACGACCTCGTGCAGACCTCCTCGCACGGCGGGGCGCGCGAGAGCCACGCCAAGTGGCAGGGCCGCGTGTTCAGTCTGTCGGGCAAGTCCAAGAAGTACCCGCCGTTCTACCGCGAGACGGGCTACGGCTCTGTCGATGGCCTGTGCGGCGCGAACTGCAAGCACGACTTCGGCATCTACATGGAGGGCCAGCAGCTGCGGTACGAGCGCGATCCAGATGGCGGCGACGAGAAGCGCGAGGAGCGATACCAGGCAGAGCAGAAGCAGCGCGAGCTTGAGCGCGGCATACGCGCCGCCAAGCGCGAGGCAACGGCCCTGGAGGCCGCCGGGCTCGACAACACCAAGGAGCGCCTGCGCCTGGGCAAGCTGCAGAAGCGCCAGCGCGAGCACATAGCCGCCCATCCCTACCTGTCCCGCGAGCGCACGCGCGAGGCCGCCGTGGAATCGAAGGAGCGCATCTACCCGCTTGCCACGGACAAGACCTGGGTGCGCGAGAAGTTCATGCCGGGCAAGGGCGCGGGCACCGCCGCAGACGTGAGCCGCCGCGCCGTGAACGGCAGGGCCTACCACGACAAGATGGCGTCCCTTCCCATCCCGAAGCGCGCAAGCGAGGCCGTGTACGCCGAAAGCCGCCGCATCCTGCGCGACCGCGACGGCACGGGCTACGAACGCATGTCCGTCGTGTCGTGGAAGAAGGGCGAGCGCGTCACCGACACCTTCGGGCACGGCCTGAAGAGCCAGGCGTGCGGCCTGACCGCCAAGCAGGTGGAGGCGTGCAGGCGCACCAAGGGCGGCGTGGTGCTGATCCACAACCACCCCATGAGCTCGCCGCCGTCGTGGACCGACATTCGAACGGTGGCGGAAAACGACTGGGTGCGCAGCTCGGTGGTGGCGTGCCACGATGGTACAATCTACGAAATCAAGGTGAACGACCGCAGCGTCGTACAAGCGTACGAGGAGCTGCGAGAGCTGGCGAAAAGAGAGTGCCCGAACGTGGGCGGCGACGTTATCGACCAGCTTGCCACCGAAATGCTCTACGAGCGAAACGAGGAAGCGAAATGGTTCAGGCTGACAAAAAAGAAGTGACGCCAGAGGACTGGGTGCTCGTCATAGATGACAGCGCCTCCGAGTCGAAAGCCGCCGAAAAGCTGACCAAAGAAGAGCGCGAGGAGCTTTTTGCCAAGTCCCGCAAGGTTCTGCGCGACGCGGGGCTGATGAAGTAGACCAAGCGACAACCGAGTAGACGCACGGCATCAAGGCCGCCCATCACGGGCGGCCTTTTCTTTTGCCTGGCGACACCTCGGGGAAGATGCGGTCACGCGATGGGGCGGCGACAACGGCCCCGCACGCGACCGCGGCGACAACGGCGGGCCATCCAAGCGCGCAGGGAAGCGCGAAAACCAAACACGGAAGGAGCAAGCGATGGCGGACGACAACAAGCCCCAAGGCAACGAGGGCGGCGACAGCGGCCAGCAGACCGAACCGGCGAAGGAGGTCGTGTCCTACGCGAAGTACAAGCGCGAGACCGACGAGTACCAGGAGCAGGTGAAGGCCCTCAAGGCCGAGCTGGAGCAGCGCGACAAGCAGATCGAGGAGTTCACCTCCAAGGCGGGCAACGCCGAGGAGCTGCAGGCCGCGCTCGACAAGGCCAAGGCCGACAACGAGGCGTACAAGGCCGACGCCGAGAAGCGCGAGGCCGACATGCGCCGCGACTTCGCCATCGACACCAAGCTGGCGCAGATGGGGGTGCGCAACGCCAAGGCGGCGCGCGCGATCATCCCAAACATCGCTGACGCGAAGCTGGACGAGCAGGGCAACCTCACGGGCATCGACTTCGAGGCCCTGAAGAAGGATAACGCCTACATGTTCACCGACCAGCCCCGCGAGAGCGCGGGCGGCGACCCCAAGGGCGGCGCAGGCTCCGACGGCCTGGCCGACTTCCGCGCAGCTTTCGGACTCACCGACGAATCTTCAAAGGAGTAAATCATGCCAAACAGCATCGAACTGCCCAAGGGCTACGAGAACGTGCTCATGGAGGCGTACCGCAAGGAATCCCTGACCGCAGTGCTTGAGAGCGCCGCGCCGCAGGGCAACATCGCGCAGATGGAGCAGCTGGGCGAGTTCTACTATCCCGTCTACTCC
>JAUUSS010000095.1 GCA_030841765.1 Collinsella aerofaciens
GGTCGTGTCGCTCTCCGACCTGCTCACGCCGTGGGAGGTCATCGAGCGCAGGCTCGCCGCCGTGGCGAGCGCCGACTTCTGCATCTGTTTGTACAACCCGCGCAGCAGAAAGCGCGCCGACAGGCTCTCGCGCGCGGCGAAGATTATGCTCGAATGGAAGGCCCCCGACACGCTCTGCGGCTGGGTACGCAACATCGGGCGCGAGGGGCAGCAGTCGGGCATGTGCAGGCTCTCCGAGCTGGGGGAGTTCGACGCCGACATGTTCACCACCGTGTTCGTCGGCAACGCGGACACGAAGCTCGTAGGCGGCCGTATGGTCACGCCGCGCGGGTATCGGGAGATTCCATGCGAAAGGTAACGATTATCGGGGCGGGGCCCGGAAACCCCGACTTGCTCTCGCGCGCGGCGCTCGACGCGATCGACATCGCCGACGTGGTCATCGGCGCTCACCGCGCGCTTGCCGGCATCGACGTGCCGCCCGACGTGGTGAGATGCGAGCTCGTGAAGACGGCGGACATCGTCGCCGCGCTCACCGATGCGGCGTCGTGGCAGCGCGCCGTGGTCGTGATGACGGGCGATGTGGGGCTGTTCAGCGGCGCGCGCCGCCTGGTGGAGGCACTCTCCGGCGACGCGCAGGTGGACGTGCGCGTCATTCCCGGCATAAGCTCAGCATCGTATCTCGCCGCGCGCCTCGCGCGTCCATGGCAGGATTGGCGCTTCGCGAGCGCTCACGGCGTGGCGTGCGACATCGTGGCCGAGGCCGAGCGAGCGGGTGAGCTCTTTCTCGCCACGTCGGGTGGGGAAGACCCCTCGCGGCTTTCGGGCGAGCTTGTGCAGGCGGGCTTCGGGGACGCGCGCGTGACGGTGGCCGAGCGCCTGTCGTACCCCGACGAGCGCATCACCTGTGCGACCGCAAGTGAAATCGCAGGTCAGAAGTTCGAAGACTTGAACGTGATGCTTATCGATTTCGCAGGCGGCGCCGGGTCGCCTGCGGGCTCTAGCGCAGCCTCCGAGGCGCCGGCCGGCGCGTCTGCGCCCGCGGCGGCTTCTTCCGTGGCGGACTCTGCGGGCGCATCTCGCGCCGCGAGCTCCCGCTGGCCGTACGCTTCCTCGGGCATTCCCGACGAGCTCTTCATCCGCGGCGACGTTCCCATGACCAAGCAGGAGGTGCGAGCCGTCGCGCTCGCGAAGCTGCGCCTTACCGCGACCGACACCGTGTGGGACGTCGGCGCCGGCACGGGGAGCGTGTCGATCGAGGCGGCGCTCGTCGCGCGAGCGGGGTCGGTATGGGCGGTCGAGCGCAACGCGGCCGGCGTGCGGCTCATCCGAGAGAACGCGGATGCATTCGGGTGCGGCAACGTGTATGCGGTCCCCGGCGTCGCTCCCGAAGCGCTCGCGAAACTGCCCGTCCCCGACGCCGTGTTCGTCGGCGGGAGCGCGGGCGAGCTTCCCTTCATCGTGGAGGCGGCGCTCGAGAAGAACTCGCAGGTTCGCCTGTGTGTGCCATGCGTCACCATTGAGACACTCACTGAGGCGTGCGCGCTCCTCTCGGGTTCGCGCTTTAAGGGGTTCGAGGCGTGCCAGGTGTCGGCCGCCCGCGCCGAGGCTGTAGGCTCGCACCATCTTATGAAGGCTCAAAACCCCGTGTTCCTCGTCAGCGCGCGTGGTGCAGGTGGGGAAGGCGGTGCCCGGTGAGCACGTCCATTCCGCGCTTCATGGTCGCTGCGCCCTCGAGCGGGAGCGGCAAGACGGTCGTTACGTGCGCGCTCCTGCGCGCGCTCGCGCGCCGCGGCCTTGCATGCGCGGCCTTTAAATGCGGCCCCGACTACATTGACCCGCTCTTTCATCGCCGCGTCGTGGGCGCTCGCTCGGGCAACTTAGACGGCTTCTTTACCGACGCCCCGACGCTTCGCGCCCTGCTCGCACGCGGCGCCGCGGGCGCGGATATCGCGGTGCTCGAGGGGGTCATGGGCTTCTACGACGGCATGGCGCCCGGCGTGGCCGACGCGAGCAGCTACCAGGTTGCGCGCGACACGGAAACGCCGGTCGTTTTAGTGGTGAACGGGCGCGGGGCGTCTTTATCGCTCGCC
This sequence comes from Collinsella aerofaciens, assembly GCA_030841765.1. Lineage (GTDB taxonomy): Bacteria > Actinomycetota > Coriobacteriia > Coriobacteriales > Coriobacteriaceae > Collinsella > Collinsella aerofaciens_AV. Next base: position 2,091 of record JAUUSS010000095.1, read on the forward strand.
GCCGTAATCCGCGGCATCGCCGAGTTCCTGCCTTGTGCGAACGTGCGCGGCGTCGTGCTGAACAAGACGAGCGCCGCTGCCTGCGCCTACGCGAAGCCTGCGATCGAGAAGCACACGGGCGTCGCGGTTTTGGGTAATATCCCCGCCGACGAGGCGTTCTCGCTCGAAAGCCGGCATCTGGGGCTTGTGACCGCCGACGAAGTCAAGCAGCTCTCCGCGCGCATCGACAAGATGGCCGAGCTGGTGGAAAAGAGCGTCGACGTCGACCGCTTGCTCGAAATAGCGGCGACGGCACCCGATATCCGCGAGGAACCTTACCGGTTGGAGTCGATCGCGGGAGAGCGGCCCATCGTCGCCGTCGCGCGTGACGAGGCGTTCTCGTTCTACTACGAGGAGAACCTGCGCGCGCTCGAGGACCTGGGTTGCGAGCTGGCCTTTTTCAGCCCCCTGTGTGATAGCGAGTTGCCCCGGGGGACAAGCGCCCTCTATCTGGGAGGCGGCTACCCGGAGCTCCATGCGCGGCAGCTCTCCGAGAACGCGCCGATGCGCGAGGCGGTGCGGCGCGCGGTGGAATCCGGCATGCCGACGGTTGCCGAATGCGGTGGGTTTCTGTTTCTGCAGCGCGAAATCGCCGATAGCGAGGGGCGGCGCTGGCCTGTTGCGGGCGCCCTTGAAGGCGCAAGCGAGAACGGGGGAAGGCTGTCCCATTTCGGGTACGTGGAGCTCACTTCCCAACGCGACGGGCTCTACGGGCCGCGCGGCACACGCATCCGCGCGCACGAGTTCCACTACTGGCAGTCCACCTGCCCGGGCGGCGACTTCTGGGCGCAGAAGCCCCGGCGCGACAAGGGCTGGCCGTGCATGACGACCACCCCGTCCCTGGTTGCGGGCTTCCCGCATGTGTACTATCCTGCGAACCCCGACGTTGCGCGCACGTTCGCGTCTGCCGCAGCGTCGTTCGCAGAGAGGAGACGGCATGGCTGAAGCAACCGAAACCGCGTTGGCCTGCATCCGCGAGGAAGTCGAGCGCGCGTTCTCGTCGGCGCCGGGCGCCGTGCTCGAAGCCGCGCTCTCCCGGATCGCGCCCGCAGACGAGTGCGCCCGCGCCGCCGCGTACGCCGCGTGGGACTCCATCGCGCACCCCTTGGGGGGATTGGGCGACTTTGAAGACGCCGTCGCGTGTATCGCCGCAGCTCAGGGGAGCGCCGAGGTGGCCGAGTTTCCCCGTGCGCTCGCGGTATTCTTCTCCGACAACGGGGTCGTTGCCGAAGGCGTGTCGCAAAGCGGGCAAGACGTGACGCGAGCCGTCGCGCGCAACATGTGCGAGGGGGCCACGAGTGCCTGCCGCATGGCGGCGTTCGCGGGTGCCGAGGTCGTGCCCGTCGACGTGGGTATGGCCCGGGGCATAGAAGACGCGCGCATGGTGCGCGCGAACGTGCGGCGGGGGAGCGACAACATCGCGCACGGCGCCGCTATGTCTCGCGATGGGGCCGTGCGCGCAATCGAGGTCGGAATCGCCGTCGCGTGCGGGCTTGCCCGCGCCGACGTGCGCCTTCTCGTCGCGGGCGAGATGGGCATCGGCAACACGACCACCTCGGCGGCGGTGGCCGCAGTGCTCCTCCGGGCGGACGCGCGGAGCCTCGTCGGGCGCGGCGCGGGGCTCTCGGACGCCTCACTCGCGCGCAAGCGCGACGTGGTCGAGCGCGCTATCGACGCGAACTCGCCCGATCCCGCCGACCCGATCGACGTGCTCTCGAAGGTGGGCGGCTTCGACATCGCGGCGATGTGCGGCTTCTACCTGGGGGCCGCGGCCTCGAAGGCTCCGGCGCTCCTCGACGGGGTAGTATCCTGCACGGCGGCCCTGTGCGCGGCGCGCCTGTGCTCCAACGCCTTGGGCTACCTCGTGGGCACCCACGCATCAAGTGAACCCGCAAGCCAGGAGCTCCTTCGCGAGCTCGGCATAAAGGCACCCCTCGACGCAGGCATGCACTTGGGCGAGGGCGCGGGCGCCATGGCGTATCTGCCCCTTCTGGATTCGGCGCTGCGCGTGTACCGGGATGGGAAGACGTTCACGGCGACCGGCATGGCTGCTTACGAGCATTTCGAGGCCTGGAAATGACGGTGACGCTCGTTATCGGCGCCGCCGCGAGCGGCAAGAGCGCCTACGCCGAGTCCCTGTGCCTCGGGCACGACGGGCCCCGCGTGTACCTGGCAACGATGGAGCCCTTCGGGGAAGAGGGCGCCCGCCGCATCGCGCGCCATCGGGCGCTGCGCGAGGGCAAGGGGTTTTCCACCCTCGAGCGCACGCGTGACGTGGGCGCCGCAGTGCCCGGGCTTCCGCGCGGCTGCACGCTTCTTTTGGAGGACGTGGGCAACCTGGTTGCGAACGAGCTCTTCCCGGAAGGCGGCTTGCCCCCACGTGAACCCGACGCTGCGGCGCGCGAGGTGCTCGGAGGCATCGAACGGCTCGCTCAGGCCGCTGTGCATACGGTGGTGGTCACCGTCGACGTGTTCGCCGATGGGATGCGCTACGATGAGGGGACCGAGGCGTGGAGGCGCGCGCTCGCGCGCGTGAACGAGGGCGTGACGGCGATGGCCGACCGCGCAGTCGAAGTGGTATGCGGGATTCCCGTGTGGATGAAAGGCGAAGGACCTACAAGGTGAAGATAGCAGAGGCAATCGGCGCGGCGTTCGGAACGTTCTCGCGCATCCCCGTCCCGAAATCGGCCTGGACCGATTTCGGGTCAACCCATGCGCTTGCCGCGTTTCCCCTGGTGGGCCTTGCGGAAGGCTTCCTCATGACGGCGTGGGGGTACGTGGCTAACCTGCTTGTCGTGCCCGCGACCATCGTCGCGGCCGTGCTCGTGGCGCTGCCTGTGGCGGTGACGGGTGGCATCCACCTAGACGGGCTCTGCGACACCTCCGATGCGCTTGCAAGTTGGGCCCCGCGCGAGCGAAAGCTCGAGATCATGCACGACCCGCGGGCGGGCGCCTTCGGGGTCATCGGTGTTGTCGTGTACCTTATTCTGCAGTTTTCCCTGTTCACCGCGCTGCCGCTTACGGCGGGGGCGTTCCTCGCGCTTCTGTGCTCGCTCGTGTTCTCCCGCGCGCTTTCGGGGCTCGCCGTTGAATGCTGGCCTGCCGCGCGGGCGGACGGCATGGCCGCGGGACTCTCGCCTTCGAAGAAGCGCGCGGCGATCGTCGTGCCGCTTTGCGCTTTCGCTGCGGCTTCGGCTGCAGGGATGGTCGCGTGCGCTCGGGCCGTCGGCGCCCTTATGGCGGTGGCGGGGCTTTTGGCGCTCGCGTGGTATCGCCATGTTGCCCTGTCCCGCTTCGGCGGGGTGACGGGGGATTTGGCCGGATGGTTTCTGCAATGGGCCGAGCTCGCGATGCTTGCCATGCTGGTGGCGGGGGGCATGCTCCTATGATGCTCGTGGTAGGTGGCGCGCATTCGGGGAAGAGGACCTTCGTGCGCGAAAAGCTCGGGTTCGCGGCGGACGATTTCGTCGACGCGGCGCAGCTTGCGGAGGGCGTCGTGCCCGCGGTTTTTGCCGGCCGTGTCGCGTACCGTGCTGAGGAACTCGTACGCACGCTCGACGCTGACCGGGCGCTCGAGCGGCTGATTGGCTTCGACGCAGTGATTCTGACCTTGGTCGGCTCGGGGGTCGTCCCTATGCGTGCGGAAGACGCCCAATGGCGCGAGCGCGCGGGGCGCCTGGGATGCGCGCTCGCTGCGCGCGCCGACGTCGTCGTGCGCATGACGTGCGGGATTCCCCAGGTCATCAAAGGAAACCTTGCCGATGCGCCTCGAGGGACGCTGGGCGCGGGCGCGCCTTTGGAAGTCATCTTCGTGCGCCATGGTGCCACGGCGGGCACGGAAGACCATCGCTACAGCGGGGCGGGCACCGACGAGCCCCTGTCGAGCGCGGGCGAGCGCGCTTTGCGCGACCTCGCGTGCGATCGTGACGTGTTCCGTGTTATCACGAGCGGCATGGCCCGCTCCGACCAGACGGCACGCATTCTCTTCCCGAACGCGGAGCTTATGGCGTGCCCCGGTCTGCGCGAGATAGATTTCGGCGACTTCGAGGGGCGAAGCGCCGCCGAACTTAAAGAGGATGCGCGTTACCGCGCCTGGGTAGACTCCTGGTGTGAGACGCGCTGCCCGCATGGCGAGGGCAAGAGCGATTTCACCCGCCGCGTCGTCGCGGCGTTTCGGGAGGCGTGCGAATCGGAGCGCGCCCAGGGGAGTGGGCGCGCCGTCTTCGTCGTTCACGCGGGTACCGTGAAAGCGCTGCTCTCCGAGCTAGCTGTCCCGAAAATGGGATACTTCGACGTGCATACCGAGCCGGGTGGTGCATGGGCCGCCACCTGGGATGGGCGCTGCCTTCGCGACGTTCGGCCCGCTTCGGGGGGCGATGCCCGGTGATGACGATTCTTGCCGTCGCCGCCGGGTTAGCGGCCGACCTTGCCTTCGGCGACCCGCGCTGGCTTCCCCATCCCGTCGTCGCCATGGGGCGCGCGATCACGTGGGCCGAAGGCCGCCTGCGGGGCGCATTCCCGCAAACGTCCGCGGGCACGCGCGCCGCAGGGCTTGTGCTCGCCGTGGCGCTTCCGCTTGCGTGTGGGCTTTTGACCTGGGGAATCCTGCATCTTTGCGGCATGGTTCACTCCGGCTTGCGCTTCGTGGCCGAGGCATGGGCAAGCTATCAGATTCTCGCGGCATGCGAGCTTCGCCGCCAGAGCCTGGCCGTGGCCCGCGCGTTCTCGAAGGGCGGCCTTGTCGCGGCTCGCGAAGCCGTCGGGCTCATCGTGGGACGCGACACGTCTGTTCTCGACGAGCAGGGCGTTGCGCGCGCCGCCGTGGAAACGGTGGCGGAGAACGCGAGCGACGGCGTCATCGCGCCGCTTTTCTACCTTATGATCGGGGGTGCGCCCTTGGGCATGGCGTACAAGGCGGTGAACACGCTCGACAGCATGGTGGGCTACAAAAATGAGCGCTACATCGACTTCGGCTGCGCCTCGGCGCGCCTCGACGATGCGGTGAACTGGATTCCCTCGCGCTTATCGGCCCTGCTCATGATCGCCGTGTGCCCGATCGTCGGGCTCGACGCGCGCGGGGCGGCGCGCATCTGGCGCCGCGACAGGCGTCGCCATGCGAGCCCCAACTCGGCGCAGACCGAGTCAGCGTGCGCGGGCGCGCTCGGGCTGCGCCTGGCGGGACCCGCGGTGTATTTCGGCAAGCTCGTTGAGAAACCGACGATAGGCGACGCGTCCCGCGAAATCGAGTGGGGCGACATCGCACGGGCGACAAGGCTCATGCTCGCCGCGTCCGTATGCGCGCTCGTCGTCTTCGGCGCCGCGCGCGCGGCGGTCGTGCTCGCCGTGGGGGCGATGGCATGAGGGAAGACCACGCCGCGCCCCAGGCTGCCGGGGGAATCCTGCGCGCCCGTACGCATGGGGGCAGCTCGCAATCGCTCGGCATCGCTTGCGAAGGGGGCGCCTCCGACCTCATTGACTTCTCGGTGAACGTGAATCCGGCAGGCCCCTCGCCGCGCGCCGTCGCCGCAGCTTGCAAGGCGCTTTCTCGAATCGACGCCTACCCCGATAGGGAAAGCCTCGCCCTCGTTCGCGCCCTAGCGCGCGCCCAGGGCGTTCCCGAAGATGCTATCGTCTGCGGCGCGGGCGCGTCCGACATCATCTGGCGGCTCGCCGCGGCGGTGCGCCCGAAACGCATCGTCGTGTGCGCGCCGACGTTCTCTGAATATGCGGAGGCGGCATCGTACTACGGTGCATGCGTGCAGGAGTTCCCGCTCTCCGAGGCGGATGACTTCGACGTGCCCGCCTCCTTCGCCCGCGCGATCGAGGGGCCGGGAGACGTGGCGTACCTCTGCAATCCGAACAACCCGACGGGGCGCCTCGTCGACCCCCGCGTGATCGATGCCGCGGCTTGCCGCTGCGAGCAGGTGGGCGCGCTGCTCGTCGTGGACGAGTGCTTCCTCGGATTTGCGCCCGACGCCCGCGAAAGGAGCGTGGCCGTACGCGCCGCGTGTTCGCACCATGTGGCCGTGCTCTCCGCGTTCACCAAGCTCTACGGAATGGCAGGGTTGCGGTTGGGGTATCTGATCAGCGGAAACGCCCAACTCATCGAGGGGATTCGTCGGGCGGGGCAGGCGTGGCCCGTCTCCTCGGTCGCCGAGGCCGCGGGCATCGCCGCCCTGGAAGACGTCGAATACGTCTCGCGCACGCGCGATGTATTGGCGGGCGAGCGAGCGTGGCTTTCCCACGAGCTCTCCTCGCTCGGGCTTTCCGTCGTGCCGTCGGATGCGAACTTCCTTTTAGTCCGCACGCCGGCGAAAGACATCCCCGAGCGCCTGTATAAACAGGGGCTTTTGGTCCGCACGTGCGACTCGTTTTCGATACTGTCCCGTTTCTGGTGCCGCGTCGCCGTGCGCACGCACAAGGAGAATGCCCGGCTTGCGATGGCGTTCAGCCGCGCGCTTCGGGCGGAAGGCGCATCGGGCGAAGGCGAACCCGACGAACGGGGCGGCGCTTCTTGCAGCGGCGCTATGGCGGGCGCGGATGGCCGAGGCTCGGCGAAGGAGGTCGATACCCGTGGGTAGGGCGAAGCCCATCATGATCCAGGGCAC
>JAUUSS010000096.1 GCA_030841765.1 Collinsella aerofaciens
GTTGCGGTTAAATACGGACTGTTTCATGCCTTTAAAGGCCACAACAGTCCTTATTTCACCGCAACTTATTGAAGGTGGACCGCGAACGATTTCTCTATCGGGATTCGGCGTAGGGTTTTGTTGTCGGAATGCCGTAACCGCGCATCATGGCACCGAACGATTCTACGTCGTAGGTGTCCGAGAGTTTGAAATGAATGATGTTGTGGCCCATGGCGCGAAGGTTCGCGTCGCGCATGAGGGCCGCTCGATACGTTTTTGCCGCCGCCCGCTCTGCATTATTTTGAGCCTCGTCTTCAAACTTGCCCAGCCCATGCAGCTCTGCCAGCGTCCATGAGCCGTCTGGCATCTGCCAGCCATAATCTGCTAGATAATAGCCAGCGTTTCCCGGCCGCGTTATCTCAACTTGAAGCTCGGGCGCGGCAACCCCAGCGAGAATCATCGCTGCCCTCGCCTCAGACTCACCGCCATTGCCTGACCTGCCATCCATATAATCAAAAACGTCAAAAGCACGCGCGATGCCATGCAGCCCTCGACAATTTGCCTGCGCATATGCTCGCAGCTCTTCGCGCTCGACATCGTACTCACGGGCCAAGCCATCGACATAACCCAGCGCATAGCGAAAGGCGCTCGATCGCGCGATATCAACAACCGTTCGACACGGATCCGTCAGTGTAAACAGACCAAGCCGCCACACTTCGCCCGGGCGCCAGCGCTTGTATTCAACGAACTCATACGTATCACGCCTTGTAGACCGTGGCAGCAGCACTTGCACTTTATCCAGAAGCGTATACGCCGAGCCGATGCCGTAGAGCAGCGCTGCTGTCGCTCCGCAGAACACAGCATCCGGTTCAACGACCGCAATAGCGGATGCCAGCTGAAAGATACGATCTTCAACCCCAAGATTATTCCAATAGACCGGATCCGCATACACGTGGTTGTAAAGACGAAGCATGAGCTCTTCCTGCATAAGCTCACGCGCGCGGCGTTCATCCCAAGGATCAATTGTTATAAGCAGCTGTCCATCTTGATGAATTCCAACGGCCGAGAATAGCATCCTTGCATATGACTGCGGAAAATGTTTGCCTTTATCGAGCATGGCCAACCCCATAACCATCACGGCGGAGAGAATACCATTACGCTATCGCATGCTTCCGTTCGCAGGCCTTGCCAAAAGCTGACCAAAAGCTTGACGCCGCAGGTCAGAGCTTCAAAAAATATTTCCACTCTCGGTAGACGGTCGCTACGACCCTCCCAACGGCATCAAAATCCAACCTTACAAATAGTTGCGGTGAAATACGGACTACATGGGCCATAAAAGCCGAAAAACAGTCCGTATTTCACCGCAACTTAGGTGGGGATGTGGGGTCCCCGGCACGTTTACGAAAACGGCTCTGATCCCAAAGGGAATCAGAGCCGTTAAGCTATCTTATGGAGCGGGCGACGGGAATCGAACCCGCGTCATCAGCTTGGAAGGCTGGGGTTCTACCATTGAACTACGCCCGCAAGATATGGTCGGGACGACAGGATTTGAACCTGCGACATCCTGCTCCCAAAGCAGGCGCGCTACCAAACTGCGCCACGTCCCGAAGGTGTTGAGCAGCTAAGGTCTAAACCTTGCGTGTCCCAAAGCGAAGGAAATTATAGGGGAGACTCCCCGCCTGTGCAAGCGCAGAAACCCTAGCTCCTCGAATGTGCGACAAACTTGCTGTGGAGCAGACCGATCACAAACGCCACCACGGCAACCGGCGCCCACGCGGCTCCAATGTCCGCCAGCGGCAGCGCATCGAACGGCAGCCACGCACCCGCAAAGAACGCGTCTCGAACCGAGGTAATCACGCTCTGCACCGCGACAACGCCGCCGACCCAAACCCACACCTGCGGATGCGCGTCGCAAAAACCGTGCACCAGGCCCATAAGCACCAGCACGATGGCAACGGGATACAAGGCGTTGAGCATGGGCACCGAGAACATAAGGATCACGTCGAGGCCCACGTTGGAGAGTACGCACGAAAACGCCGCGAACACAAAGGCGAGAACCGCGAAGGGGCGGCGCATGGCCTCCTCGGAGGCCTCTGCTCCCCCTTCGACCACATACGTCTCGCAGAAGTAGCGCGAGCAGCAGCTGATGAGGCCGATGCACACGTTCATGCAGGCGAGGAAGAAGATGGCGAAGACCACGACCGTGCCGGCAAGGCCAAAGTGCATGGAGGCAGAACGGACAAGGATGGCGGCGCCGTTGGTGGCGTCGGGCATCACGGTGCCGAGCTGCATTCCGGCAAGGCCCAAGCCACAGTAGATGATGGCCATGAGCACGCCGGCGATCACGCCGGAACGCGAAATCTCAAAGGCCACGCGCTTGTCATCGGTAACACCCAGCTCGTGGATGGTCTCGGCGATGATAATGCCGAAGGCGAGCGACGCGAGCAGGTCCATGGTCTGATAGCCAGTCAGAAAGCCCTGCACGGCAGCGCCTGCATCATAGGGAGCCTGCGGCGCGGCAGCCGGTCCCAGCGGCGAGATCACGGCAGCACCCACAACCAGCACGATGAGCGCAATGAGCGCGGGGCCCGTAATGCGGCCGAGCACGCGCGTGATGACACCCGGGCGCAGCGTGAGCGCAAACGCGACAACGAAGAACCCGATGGCAAACACCAGACGTGCCGTGCCAAGCGAAACACCCTCGGGTAGCAGCGGCACCAGCATTTCGAACGCCGTAGAGCTTGTGCGCGGAATAGCCAGGCACGGGCCGATGGCCAGATACACCGCCGCGACAAAGAACTCACCGAACTTGGGGTGCACGCGGCCGGCAAGCTCGCGCGCCGTTCCGGCGAGCGCCACGGCGATAAAGCCCATAACAGGCAGGCCGATGGCAGCAATCAAAAAGCCAGTCATGGCAAGCGGCGTGACCGTGCCGGCCTGCAGCGCCAGCAGCGGCGGAATAATGAGGTTACCGGCGCCAAAGAGCATCGAGAACAGCGCAATGCCGACGGTAACGACATGGTCGGAGCGCAGACCGCGCGGAGCGGATGAGGCCATATGCACACCTTTCGGGTCGAAACAAAAACGGGACGGGCAAAAGACCCGTCCCGCAAGTATATACGCTCTAGCAGGCTAAATCGCGCAAAGCGTCAATCGCGGTGTCGACTTCCTCGTCCGTGTTGAAATACCCAAACGAGAAGCGGACGACGCCCTGGCGCTCGGTCCCCAGCGCGCGGTGCATGAGCGGAGCGCAATGGGCACCGGGGCGCGTCGCAATCCCCCACCCTTGCATGAGCGCGTCCGAAATCTCGGCAGAGTCGATATCGGCTACGTTGAGCGACACAATCGCAGAGCGCGCCTGCTGGTCAAAGGCACCGTAGAGCTTAATCCCCGGAATCTTGCGCACACCGGCAAGGAAGCGATCAGCGAGCGCACGCTCGTGGGCAGCAATCGCCTCGACCCCACCCTGGGCCTCGATAAAGTCGAGACCAGCGGAAAGTCCCGCGATGCCATGACCGTTGAGCGTGCCCGCCTCAAGGCGCGTGGGCCACTCAAGCGGCTGCAGCGCATCGAAGCTGTGCACGCCCGTGCCGCCCATGGCCCACGGAGCCACGTCAATGCCCTCCGCCACGGCCAGGCCGCCGGTGCCTTGAGGTCCCATGAGCCCCTTATGGCCGGTAAAGCACACAATGTCGAGCCCCATGGCCTGCATATCGATATGCATCGCGCCGGCAGACTGCGAGGCGTCGACGATCACCAGCGCGCCGGCCGCATGCGCGATGGCAGCCACGCGCGCAATGTCGACCGCGTTGCCGGTCACATTGGAGGCGTGCGTCACCACCACGGCACGCGTGCCCGGCGTGACCAACCGCTCGAGCTCGTCGTAGTCGAGCACACCGTTCGCGTCGCAGCCCGCATGCTCAACGGTCACGCCCTGCTCTGCCGCCAAGCGGTTGAGCGGACGTAGCACCGAGTTGTGCTCAAGCACCGTCGTGACCACGCGGTCGCCGGGGCGCACCACGCCATTGATAACGGTGTTGAGCGCCGCGGTGGAGTTGGGCGTAAAACAAACATGGTCAGCACGCGGGCAGCCCAGCAAGCGCGCAAGCTTGGCGCGGCAGCCGTGGATGGTACGTGCCGCATCGAGCGCACCCGAGGTGGCACCGCGCCCAGCATTGCCGAGCGAGCACATCGCTTGCGTCACGGCGTCGATGACCGCCTGCGGCTTGTGCATGGTCGTCGCCGCGTTATCCAGGTAGATCATCGCACGACCTCCCACATGTCGATCACCGTAAAGCCCTCGGTGGGAACGCCCGCCGCGGCGAGTTCGCCGCGCAGCAGCTCCTCATCGGCAGGCAACGCCTTCCACGCCAAACCGCAGCCGGCAGCGACCTCCCCGGGCACGGGAATCGTCCGCCCGGGAAGACCGCGCTCGATGCACAGGGACTCGCAACCCATGGCGGCCGCCGTGGTGGGAAACGTGATGACAAGCGCCGGGCGCTTCTCCCTCATGGCAACTCCAACCAATACGCTACGGGCGCACGACGCGCGCGGCCTGCTCCATCTTCTCCACGATCACGTACATGTTGGTGACCTCGCCCACCGCAAGCTGGTCTTTAATGCCATAGTGGTCGAGGCAGGTACCGCAGGTGAGAATCTCGACACCCTGCTCCGCCAAGCCCTTCAGGTCATCGAGCACCGGCGAGCCCTCGACGGTGAGCTTGGCACCGCCGTTGTAGAAAAGCATAGTCGCGGGCAGCTCCTCCTGCTGCGTCACGGCAAAGACAAACGCCTTCATGAGCTTGTGGCCCAGCTCGTCGTCGCCACGGCCCATGCAATCGGTATAGACGGAAATGACAAGTTTGCCCTTGCCGGCGCTGGCGTCGCAGAAAGCAGCGCCGTCCTGCTCGGGGTCCGCAACGGCCACGGCACCGGCGGTCGCGACGGTCACGCGCCACTCAGCGTCAGAAACCTTCTCGACTGAGGCCGTGCAGCCCTTCTCCTGCGCCATCTTGGAGATGTTCTTGACGGCGGTCTCGTTGTCGACCGAGGTCACGACTGTGCCCTCGCCATCGAGCTGCTTCAGGGCTTTGAGCGTCTTGACGACGGGCAGCGGGCAGGCATCGCCCATGGCATTGACTTCAATTTTGGTAGACATAGTTTTTCCTTTCAAAAGGGACCGCCCAGAACAGTAGGCGGTCGCATAAACGGTTTTCCTTAATGCACAACGCGAACGGCAGGACCGCCTGGTACCGGCTCGTACACGCGCCCGACGACGGCGGCGATACGTCCTTCGGCATGTAGACGGCTCGCAAGCTCATCCACATCAGCAGCAGGTGCCGCGATAAGCAGGCCACCAGACGTCTGCGGGTCGTACAGCGCGTCGAGCATGCCCGGCTCAAGGTCCTCGTCGGCCGTCACGCGCGGGCCAAAGAAGTCCTGGTTGCGGTAGGAGCCCGCGGGGATAATGCCCAAACGCGCCATGTCGAGCACCTGGTCAAAGAGTGGCACCGCCCCCGACGCAAGCTCAACCTGCACGCCCGAGCCCTCGGCCATCTCGCACGCGTGCCCGATCAGACCAAAGCCCGTAATGTCGGTGCAGCCGTGAAGCTCAAGTCCCTCGGCCAGACGAATCGGAGCCTCGTTGAGGGTGCGCATCGAGTCAAACATGGCTGCGGCCTCGTCCTGCTCGATGAGCTCGCCCTTAATGGCCGTGGTGATGATGCCCGAGCCAACCGCCTTGGTCAGCAGTAACGCATCGCCCACGCGCGCGCCGCTGTTGGCGAGCATGCGGTCGAGCGCGACAAACCCGCTCACGGACAGGCCGTACTTGGGCTCGTCGTCGTTGATGGTGTGACCGCCCGCGATGGAGCAACCCGCCTCGACGCACTTGTCGGCGCCGCCCGCCAGAATCTGACCGGCAACCTCAACGCCCAGACAGCTCGGGATGCACAGCAAGTTCATGGCATGGCTCGGCCGCCCGCCCATGGCGTAGATGTCCGACAGTGAGTTTGCCGCGGCGATCTGGCCAAATAGAAACGGGTCGTCGACCATCGGTGGGAAGAAGTCGATGGACTGCACGAGCCCCAGGTTCTCCCCTACGCGGAAGACGCTCGCATCGTCGGAGGTATCGAACCCCACGAGCAAGTTGTCGTTATGCACATTGGGCAAATCGCCCAGGACCTGGGCGAGGGCTCCGGGAGCCAACTTAGCGGCTCAACCGCTCGCGGCCGTCATGGACGTGAGCCTAATCTGATCGTCAGCCATCGATACCTCCTCTCATCGGTCAATCATTTTCTCCCAGTATACGCATGAATGCGAGCCTGCGGCGGATGCATTAATTGAGCGCCTGTGCGCGAATCGCCGCGCCAATCGCTCCGGCAAAGCGAGCCTGGGGCGAGGTGGTCACCGGCGACCCCAGTAGCTCGCCCAACCGCTCCACCACGAAGGCGTTCTCGCACAGGCCACCGGTCAGGTAGTACGGGGCGCCCGCCGCCTGCCCGGCCATAGTGGCCACGCGCGAGACCACGCTGTCGATCACGCCACGCGCAATGTTCTCGCGCGGCTCACCGCGACCGATCAGGCTGATAACCTCGCTTTCGGCAAACACCGTGCACATGCTGCTGATCTTGGTGGGCTCGCCGGAACGCGCCAGGTCGGCCATCTGCTGCTGGGAAATGCCCAGGCGGTCGGCCATGATCTCCAAAAAGCGCCCCGTGCCGGCGGCGCACTTGTCGTTCATGGCAAACTTGGCCACGCGGCCACTTTTAAGCTGAATGACCTTGGTGTCCTGACCGCCCACGTCGATCACCGTGCCGTGATCGCCAAACAGGCGCACGGCACCGGTGCCGTGGCAGGTGATCTCGGTCACGACCTTGTGCGCATAGGGCACGGCGACACGACCGTAGCCGGTCGCGATCACGCGCACGTCGTCGGCCGTCACGTCGTAGCCGGCCGCTGCCAGCGCCTCGCGCAGCCGCTCGGAAGCATCGACCGAGGAAAACCCGGTTGGCTGCACGCACGTCCACGCCACCGAACCCTCCCCATCGACCAGAGCAGCCTTAGCCGCCGTAGACCCGATATCGATCCCGATCCCTATCATGGCTCTCTCCCAATCTAAACATCAAAGACAGCGGCGCGTTCAGGCGCCTTAGCTCTAGGTTTCTCAGGTGCCGAAGATTGCCCCGAAAGAGGAGCGCAGCGTACTTTGGGTACGCAAGCGACGGTTTGAGGGGCAAGATCCGGTGCCTGAGGAAGCTAGAGGGTTTCGATGAAGGCGGCGATGCGCGTCTCGATCTGGCCCATGTCGCCGTTGCTGTAGCCGGTCTCGATCTTCATGTACGGAATACCAGCACCCTCGACGGCCTCCTGCATGCGTGCACTCTCCACGTTAAAGGTGTGGCACGCCTGGAGCACGCTCTCCACTACACCATCGACGTGATACTTCTCGCACATGGCCAGCGTGTTTTCCATACGGCCGTCGTTGGGCGTCATGACCGAGCAGTTGATATCCAGGTAGCGGTCGGCGATGGCGCGCAGGATGTCGGGAGCCTCCGGATCGATCATCATGGCCGCCGTGCGCTCGCCCGAGCAATCGTCCATGCACACGACCACGCCGCCGTTGGACTCGATGGTGCGACCTATCTTGTTGATCACACCGCCCACCGGGCAACCGGTGATCAGAATGCGCTTGGCATCCGCCGCAACCGGGCGCTCGCCCGCGTCGTAGGCCTCGCGCAGCTTGGCAACCTTTTGCTCCAGCTGCTGCGTATAGGCCTCGATATCAAAGCTGAACGTGCCGGCAAACATGGAGCTCATCAGGTCGACGCCGCTCATGGCCGCCGGCTGGTTGGCCTGCAGCGCAAACATCTCGAGCTGGGCCGCACGCAAGCGGTTGCGACGACGGACGGCAGCGCGCAGGTCATCGTCGGTAATCGTAATGCCGTAGAAGTTCTCGAGCTCCTCTTTGAGCAGGCGGCACTCCTCGTACCAGCCTTCACGCTCGTAGGCGCGATCGCGACCCTGCGGCAGGTGCAGAATGTGCGTGCGCTTGAGCTCGTTGAGTAACTCATACATCTTCTTCTTGCCGTCGCAGGTGGTCTCGCCGATGATCATGTCGCTAAAGTACGTAAACGGGCACTTTTGCGAGTAGGCAAAGCCGTACGTCGACTTGATGAGCGGGCAGAGGTTAGCCGGCAGCACCTTCTCGGCCTCGGGAATCACCTCATCGGACGTACCGCACAGCGCCACGCTCGAGGCGCCCGCTGCATCGATAATCTCGAGCGGCGTATAGCTGCACAAAAAGCCGACCAGGCGATTGCCCGCCTGCTTGTAATCCTTAACGCGAATAAACGCCGCCTTGCGCTGCTCGTTGAACTCCTCAAACGTGGATGGCAACGGCTGCTCCATATTTTCCGACATATAACTCCTTAACAAACCTTTTGACCAACCAAGGAAACGGCTTTCCCAGGTGCCCGAGGTTGCCGTGAAAGAGAAGCGCCGCGTACTTTGGTACGCAAACGATGGTTTGAACGGCAAGAT
>JAUUSS010000097.1 GCA_030841765.1 Collinsella aerofaciens
AGTACACCCCGCACAAGTACGCCATCGGCGCCACCGAGGCGCCGCGCGGCGAGGACGTGCACTGGGCCATGCTCGGCAACAACCAGAAGTGCTACCGCTGGCGCGCCAAGGCCGCCACGTACAGCAACTGGCCGGTCCTGCGCTACATGTTCCGCGGCAACACCGTGGGCGACGCGGCGCTGATCGTCGGCTCGCTCGACCCGTGCTACTCCTGCACCGACCGCGTGACGGTGACCGATGTCGCCGCCAAGCGCGACCACGTGCTCGACAAGGAGCAGTTCGAGAACGTCTGGCGCGACAAGTCGCCGCTTGCGGGCGAGGGCACCATGGCCGCTCCGCTCGATGAGGAGGCGCTCTAATATGCTGAAGCTTTGGAAGGTTAACGCCAAGGCCGGCGACGCGACGGTCAAGTACCCGTTTGCGCCGTTTCCCACCAACAAGGACATGCGCGGCAAGCCCGAGCACAACGCCGAGCTCTGCATCGCCTGCGGTGCCTGCGGCGTGGCGTGCCCGGCCGATGCCATTCGCATGGACACCGACCTTGCGGCCGATACCATCACCTGGTCGATCGACTACGGTCGCTGCATCTTCTGCGGTCGTTGCGAGGAAGCCTGCCCCATGGAGGCCATCAAGCTCACCGAGGAGTTTGAGCTGGCCGTCATGAGCAAGGACGACCTCACCAGCAAGAGCGTCTACACGCTCGAGCACTGCTCGCGTTGCGGCAAGCCGTTTGCCCCGCACAAGGAGATCGACTACGCCAAGCGCCTGCTGCAAAAGGCCGGCGGCATGGAGGCGGAGCAGGCCGCCCGTACCGTCGGTATGTGCCAGGAGTGCAAGCGCGAGCTCGACGCCCTGCGCGCCGCCTCGGCCGTAAAGACCGGCAACGCTGCTGGCATGGCTGCCAACGAGACGCTTGCGTCCGGCGAGCCCCAGGGCCCCGGCATGGAGTATCTGGGCGGCCACGGCGTGAACCCGGAGTATATCGACCGCGAGCTCAACCCCGATGCGCCCGAGATTCCCGCCGGTCCTGCACCGGTCGAGGGCATCATCATGGATTTTGATACGAAGGAGGAGTAACCATGGCCGAACCCACGCTTTTGCCCGAGCGGCTTCAGTACCGCCCGACCAAGATCGAGCTCGACGAGAGCATCGAGAAGGCCAAGGCGACCCTTCTTAAGAAGATCAAGCGCTCGGTGTACGTCTACCGTGTCGACTGCGGCGGCTGCAACGGCTGCGAGATCGAGATCTTCGGTTCCATCACGCCCGTCTTTGACGTCGAGCGTTTTGGCATCAAGGTCGTGCCCTCGCCCCGTCACGCCGATATCCTGCTGTACACCGGCGCCGTGACGCGTGCCATGCGCATGCCGGCCCTGCGCGCCTTTGAGGCCGCACCCGATCCCAAGATCGTGGTGTCCTATGGCGCGTGCGGCTGCACCGGCGGTATCTTCTACGACAACTACTGCGTCTGGGGCGGCACGGATAAGATTCTGCCGGTCGATGTCTACATCCCCGGCTGCCCGCCCAGCCCCGCGCAGACCATCTACGGCTTTGCCATGGCGCTCGGTCTGCTGGACCAAAAGCTCCATGCCGAGACCACGGTGGAGGCCGCCGGCGAGCAGGCCGATATCCTGCACCCCGGCGTGCCGTACAAGCTGCGCGTTGCCATCGAGCGCGAAGCTCGCGCCATGAGCGGCTACCGTTACGGCCGCGACCTGGCCAATGAGTTTATGGATACGCTCGAGGGCGCGCCCAAGGGCGATATCCGCGGTGCCATGGCGCTGCTCATCGACAAGCAGGACGATCCGCGCCGCGTCGAGGTGTACTCGGCGCTGCAGGATCTGGTGCTGGCCGGAGGTCGCTAGATGGAGCTCACGGACCGCTCTGGTTACTTTGCGGGCCCCGGCATGCTCGGCGGCTCCTTTGGCGATGCCTCGCGCGCAAGCGACGAGGCCGCCGAGGGCGTCGCCGACCCCTGCCTGGGCCATGCGCCCGACCAGGTGGTCTTCTACGAGCTCACGCGTAAGTTTGTGGAGACCGAGGAAGACGTTCCCCAGGAGGCCTGCGACGTGCTGTACTACACGCTCGCCGTGGGCCACCACACCGGCGTGCTCGACTGCTTTGAGCCGCGCCTGTCGGTGCCGGTGAACGTCTTCTATTCGCTCGTCGACGCGCTGCCGGAGGGGGAGGCCAAGACCAAGTTCGAGGCCATCCGCTCCTTTGGCGAGTGCCAGCTCGACAAGGCGGCGGTGCCGTCGCTGCTCGAGGCCTGCGACACGCTGCTCGACGAGCGCGGTTTTCGCGGTTCGGCCAAGGCCGGCATCTCGGTGTTCGATGACGACTTTGGCCTGCATGCCCAGCAGGTCGCGTTCTTAATGAAGTTTCGCGATCTGGTTGAGCGCGTGCGCGATGTGTCGGGCGTGTATCTGACGGGAAGGTTCCAATAATGGGTCGCGTTGTGGATGGTCGTGTGAACGGCGCCCCGTTTGCGGGTATCGTGCTCACGGCGGGAAGCGTGCTGCGTGCCGACGATGCCGCCGGCCCCGTGCTCTCCAAAAAGATGGAGGACGCTCCGCTTGCCGGCTGGTACACCATCGATGGCGGTCAGACGCCCGAGGATGACATCATCGAGGTCAAGCGCGAGCGTCCGCCGCGCCTGGTGTTGGTCGATGCCGCCGACATGGCGCTGCCCGTCGGCTCCATCCGTCTGCTTGACAAACGCGACGTGGCCCGCAAGTCGATGTTCACCACGCATTCGCTTCCCTTGTCGATTCTGATCGAAGAGATTGAGCAATCGTGCGAAGATATCGTCTTCATAGGGATTCAGCCGGGCGATACGGAGTTCTATAACCCCATGTCCCCGGAGGTCTTTGAGGCCGTCGACGCCGTGTACGACGCCGTGGCCGCCAACGACTTTTCCCACTTTGTCCGCTTGGGGCAGGAGCTGTAGCAGCGCTTGCCTCTGCTGAATAGGAAAGAAGTGATTGACATGGCAGATTCCAAGGCAGAATATCCCGCTCCCGATTGCCTGGCGCCCGCCGCGATCGAGGCCAAGACCGAGACCGCCGGCGTGACCAAGGCTAACCTGCAGGTCGCTAAGGCCTTTCTGTTGGCAATGTTCGCCGGCGCGTTTATCGCCTTCGGCGGCCTGTTCTTTACGGTGTTTTTGAGCGACAGCACGCTGGGCTGGGGTGCCCAGCGCGTCGTGGGCGGCCTGTGCTTTTGCCTGGGCCTGGTGCTGGTGCTGGTGTGCGGCGCCGAGCTGTTTACCGGCAATTCGCTTATGGTCTGCGCGCTCAAGAGTAAAAAGATCACCTTGGTCCAGATGCTTAAGGCCTGGGTCGTTGTGTGGGTCGGCAATTTTGTCGGCGCTCTGTTCATCGTCTTTTTGGTGTACATGGCCGGCATCTATAAGCTCAACGGCGAGGCGGTCGCCAACTCCATGGTGAGCGTCGCCGCCGGCAAGGTGACGATCGACTGGGTGACGATCTTCTTCCGTGGCATCCTGTGCAACATCTTTGTGTGCCTTGCCGTGTGGATCGGCACCGCCGGCAAGACCGTGGTCGATAAGGTCGTGGGTATTTTGCTGCCCATCGCCGCCTTTGTGGCCTGCGGTTTTTAGCACTGCGTTGCCAACATGTACTTTTTGCCCATGGGTGCCGTGATGCATGCATGCGGTTATGGTGCCGAGGTCGCCGGGGCCGATGCGCTCAACGCCGCGGGCATTGCGTTTAACCTATCCGCCGCCACGCTGGGCAACATCGTGGGCGGCGCGGTTCTGATCGCGCTCGGCTACTGGTTTATCTACGCCAAGAAGTCCGAGGCGTAAGATACCGTCTGTTTGACGTTGGGCCTCCCGCGGGGCGTTGCCGTGCGGGAGGCTTTTTTGGCCTGGGGCTCGTTCCCGGGCTGTTGGCCTGTTGTGTTTGGCTTGTGAAAGGGGTAATCGAGATGGTATCTGCTGTGAAGCGTGACGGTCGCGCCGTGGTGACCACATGCGGGGGATGCTATGCCGATTGCGCCTTTGCGGCACGAGTTGAGGACGGTCGCGTGGCGGCCGAGTTGCCGGTGCCGGGGCATCCGTGCGCGGCACGTGCCCTGTGTGCCCGCGGACGGCATCGCCTGGCAATGCCGTTTGACGAGCGCGACCGCATTGTGCACCCCATGCGCCGACGAGCTGATGGCTCGGGGTTCGATGTGATTTCGTGGGACGAGGCGTTTGCTCAGATTGCCGAGTGCCTTTTGGGGATTGTTGACGGGCATGGTCCGCGCGCGCTGGGCATGACGCTCGGCGTGCCCTCGTTCGACCGTTACTGGGCCTATCGCCTTATGCATGCGCTGGGCTCGCCCAACGTATACGGTGCCGACGGTGCCTGCGAGGTAAGCAGACTTACCGGCTGGGAGCACAGTCTGGGCTACAGCCCCGCCTCCGACCTGGCGCATACCGATTGCATCATGTATCTGGGGCGCTCCATTGTCGATTCGTCGACGATGGGGGCCGTTGATGCGCTCAACGATGCCCGTCGACGTGGGGCTAAGATTATCGTGGTTGACCCCCGGCGCAGCGGCTCCGCCGCGCTTGCCGACCGCTGGCTGCGCGTGCGCCCGGGCTGCGATTTGGCGCTGCTGTTGGGTATTGCGCATGTGCTCATTGCCGAGGGCCTGTACGACCACGAGTTCGTTGCCCGCTATACCACGGGTTTTGACGAGCTGGCGCAGACTGCTGCTGTTTGGACGCCCGAGTGGGCTGAGTCGATGTGCGATGTGCCGGCGGACGATATCCGAGCGACTGCGCGTGATTTGGCTGCCGCGGCGCCTGCTGCGGTGGTGGACGCTGGCTTTCATGGTGGCATCGGTATCGCGTATGCGAACAGTACCCAGACGGCGCGCGCTATCTGCTTGGTCGATGTGCTGCTGGGCTGTATTGGACACGCGGGCGGAGCGCTCAATCCACCCACACCGCTTGCGCTGGGCGACCTCGATCCCGCACGCTTTGCGACGCCGCCGGTGCCGCGCGGGCCCAAGCTGGGGTCCGAGCGCTATCCGCTGGTCGATCCGGTGCGCGGCCTGTGCACGACCATCGGTCAGTCTATTCTGGCCGGCGATTTGCGTGGACTCATCGTCTATGCCAGTAACCCCGGTGCGGGCTATGGCAATGCGCAGGCTTGGCTGGGTATTTTGCAGCAGCTCGACTTGCTCGTGACGATTGATATTCGCTGGTCCGAGACGGCGCGCGCTTCCGACTTCGTGCTGCCCGATGTGACGTATCTGGAGGCCGACCGCGGCGTGGGAACGGTGATGGGTGTTAACGATGCGCGCGTGTTCTACCGCAACGCCGTGCTGCCCGTGCTGCATGACGACACGCGTCCCGGTCGGGAGATCTTTGCCGGGTTGGCTGCGGCCTGCGGCGTTGGTGAGTGCTTCGACTTTACGCCCGACGATCTGGCAGCTGCTCAGGTGGCGCCTTTTGGGATCTATCTGGACGAGCTTAAGGAGCGCGGCTGGGCCGACACAGGCGTTGCGTTGCCGTCGCGAACGGGCGAGCCGGTGATTTCGCTTGCCGGCGGCAAAATTGCGCTGGCAAGCGACGTATGGGAACGAGCCGGTCTGGGTCGTGTGCCCAACTGGATCGCTCCCATGGTGGAGCCTGCCCCGGGGATGTTTCGCCTCATTAGCGGCAACCGTCCCTTTGAGTCGCATACCTCGCGAAGGCTTGCAGCCCAAGGTGCCGCTGAGGCTGGGTCGGACCTGGATGCCGTGCAGATGAATGCCGATGCCGCTGCGCACATGGGTATCGCCAATGGCGAGATCGTCGAACTCGTGAGCGATATGGGCCGCGACCGCGCGCGTGTGGAGACGACGCCGTATCTGCATCCGGCGTGCATCTTCACCTCGGCCGCCCCCGGTGGGCGTTCGTTTGACGCCGATGCCGGTGGCGCTCAAGGCTTGGGCGTGGGCCCGCTCGACCATACGCCGTTGCGTTGGGACCCGTTGACGGGTGCCGCGCTCACCCAGGAAAACGCCGTTCGCGTGGAAAAGATCGCGGCGCGCGGGGATAATGACGAGTAATTGACTCAGCTGATGTATTCGACTGATCCACGTTTCTTTTGAAAGGCCGCACATGAGCGATAGCCAGAACATGTCCGATGAGGTGCGCGCCCGCCTGCGCGCCATTCCTTCCGTCAACGAGCTGCTTGCCGAGTGGCCGGTGGTGAAGGCTGCGGGGGAGACCTGCGACGCGGTGGTGCATGCCGCCGTGACGGCTGAGCTCGACGAGGAGCGCGCCGCGATTCGTGCCGGTGCCGCCCCGCGTTCCAAGCGCGAGCTGGCCTCGGCCATCGAGTGGCGTGCGCATCGCTCCGCACTGCCGAGCCTGCGCCCCGCCGTCAACGCCACGGGTGTGGTCATCCATACCAATCTGGGCCGCGCCCCACTCGCGGAGTCGGCGGCAAAGGCCGTGGCCGAGGTTGCGCGCGGGTATAGCACGCTCGAGTACAGCGTCGACACCTGTTCGCGCGGGTCGCGCAAGGAGCACGCCGCGCAACTGATCCGCTCGCTCACCGGTGCCGAGGACGCGCTGGTCGTTAATAACAACGCCGCCGCTGTGCTGCTGGTGCTGGCGACCCATGCCGCAGGCAGGGAGGTCATCGTCAGCCGCGGCGAGCTTGTCGAGATCGGCGGCAGCTTCCGTATCCCCGATGTTATGGAGGCCTCGGGTGCCAAGCTCGTCGAGGTCGGGGCCACCAACCGCACGCACCTGTCGGACTACGAGCGCGCCATCACGTCCGATACGGCGATGATCCTTAAGGTCCATCCTTCCAACTATCGCATCGAGGGTTTTCACGAGGAGGTGGGTTCTCGGGAGCTTGCGGCGCTTGCTCACAAGCATGGCCTGCTGTTCTACGAGGACCAGGGCTCGGGCGCGCTGTTGCCCGACGACATCTTGGTGCGCGGCGGCGAAGAAACCACGCCGGCTTCGGTTTCGGCAGGGCTCGATCTGGTGTCGTGCTCGGGCGATAAGCTGCTCGGTGCCGCACAGGCGGGCATTATCATGGGTCGTCACGATCTGGTCCAGGCCTGCGGCGCACATCCGCTCATGCGCGCTCTACGTCCGTGCAAACTGGCGCTCACGGCGCTCGAGTCCACACTGCGCATCTACATGGACGGCGCCGACGTGGCACACCGTGATATTCCGGTGCTCAGCATGCTTACGCTGCCGCAGGCTCACCTGGAGCGTCGTGCCCGCAAGCTGCGCGATCGTATGGTCGCCGGGCTCGATAAGGCCGGTTGCCCGTGCGCCGTGCAGGTGGAGATCGTCGAGGAATCGTCGACCCCCGGTGGCGGCTCGCTGCCTACCGTGGAGCTGCCCACGATGTGCGTGGCGGTCCGCCCGGTCGACGGGCGCCTTTCCGTCGACGCGCTCAAGCGCTCGCTCGTCCAAGACTTCGATACGCCGGTCGTCACGCGCGCCTCGCACGACCGCATTTTGTTTGATGTGCGCACGCTCGTGGGCGACCGCGATATCGAGACGGCGGCATCGACGCTCGTCGCGTGCGTTGAGAAGGCGATTGCTCGATGAGTGAGGTTCAGGCGCTAGTGGAGTGCCCCGTTATCGTTGGCACGGCGGGCCACGTCGACCACGGTAAGTCGGCGCTGATCGAGGCACTGACCGGCAAGAATCCCGACCGTCTGGAGGTTGAGCGCCGTCGCGGTATGACCGTGGAGCTGGGCTTTGGCGAGTTGGCGCTGCCGAGTGGCAAGATCGTTGGCCTGGTCGACGTGCCGGGCCACGCGCATTACCTGCGCGCCATGGTGCAGGGCGCCACGGGTATCGACGTGGCCGTGCTGGTGGTTTCGGCCGTCGAGGGCGTGATGCCGCAGACCCGCGAGCACGTGCATGTGCTGGAGCTGCTGGGCATCACACACATGGTGGTCGCGCTGACGATGTGCGACCTGGCTGATGCCGAGATGACCGAGCTTGCCGAGCTTGATGTCGATGACTTTATGTCGGACACCGTGTTTGCCGACGCGCCGATCGTGCCCATGTCGTCCAAGACCGGCGCGGGAATCGATGACCTGCTGGCTGCGCTCGACGAGCAGGTTGCCGCTTGCTGGGATGCCTGCCGTGCCCGTGCCGAGGCCACCGATGCCGCGCCGCGTCTGCCCATCGACCGCTGCTTTACGATCAAGGGCGCAGGTACCGTGGTGACGGGAACGTTGCACGATGCGCCGGTTGCGGTGGGCGACGAGCTGATGGCTTTGCCGTCGCGTACGGTCTGTCGCGTGCGCGGGATTCAGGTGCATGGCGATACGCAGCGCGCGCTGCCTGGACAGCGCGTGGCGCTCAACCTGGTTGGCGACGGCGTCGCGGCACTTGACCGCGGCGAGATGCTGGGCGTGGCGGACCGTTTTGGTCAGACGTTGCGCTTTATGATGACGTTTACGTATTTGGGTCGCGAGGGCGCCAAGCCGCGCGTGCTCGAGTCGGGCGCGCGCG
>JAUUSS010000098.1 GCA_030841765.1 Collinsella aerofaciens
ACCTATCCAGCCGCCGAGCGCCGCACCGATGCCAAACAGGGGCGTGACCTCGCCGCCTTGGAAGCCCGCGCCCAGGGTAAGCGCTGTGACGACCAACTTGATGGCTGCGTCCGCCAGGGTGGTGTTGCCGGCAAATCCGGCGCCGGAAAGCCACGTGGAAAGGCCGGCGTAGTTCCAGGCGTCGAGGAGGGCATAGGCGGCCAAAACCACGAGTGCGCCGATGAGTGCGCGAACGAGGTAATTGGTGATAAAGCGACCGTAGAGGCTCTTGACGGTTCGAACCGACCAGGCAAAGAGGCGTGCCGTCAGACCGAAGATAATTGCGCTGATAACAACGATGACGACCGTTTTGGGCGTCATAGCGGGAACGCTGGCGATGACATTCGCCTCGTACTCGGTACCTAGGGCGAGTGATGTAAAGTAGCCGGTAAACGAGGCGACCAGGCAGTAGATGCCCGCGGTGTAGTCGATCTTGCCGATAAAGCACATCTCCATGCCAAAGAAAGCCCCGGCAAGGGGCGAGCCGAATACGGCGCCAAAGGCCGACGAGATGCCGGCGAGCATGAGGTCGTGGTGGTCATGCTTTTTGAGGTGGGCGAGGCTCGAGATGTTGCTGGCGATGGTGCCGCCAATCTGCACCGCAGCTCCCTCGCGACCGGCCGATCCGCCCGTTAGGTGCGTGAGCGTGGAGCAGACGAAGGTGAGGACGGCCATGCGCATATGGATGAGGCGGGTGCCCAGAGCGGAGTCGATGACCAGGTTGTTACCGCGTTTGGCGGCGAGACCGTGGTTTTTGTACACCCATGCGGTGACAACGCCCACAACGGGAAGCAGCGCGTAAATCCACGCATGCTGCTCGCGATAGTCGGTCGCGATATTCAACGAGGCCAAAAACGCCCAAGCGGCAACGCCCATGGCGAGCGAGACGATGACGACGAGTGCGAGCAACTTGGCGCTCGCGAGTAGGTTGCGGGCGTTGCGGCGCGTGTCGGCAGCCAAGAGATGCTCAGAGCGGGTGAGCTGATGCCTGCCTGCCGCGATGACGTCGTTCAGAGAGAAAAAACCGCCTTCGTCGAGCGGCTGGGAATGATCCTGCGCTTCGTTTGCGCTTTCGGGTTTGTCGTTATGAGCCATACGTTCCTCTTTTAGGTTGCAACGCAAGCATTATAAAACGCGGTAAGCGCGACGAGCCGGTGGGTTGGTTTCCATTCTGTTTCGCGGCCTGCAACTGACAGGTGTATTTGCGGGTGCAGGCCGAGTCGCGGTCGTGCGTCGGGGGATTATACTGAGACAAGCATAAAGAATCGGCGCCCCTGTTGTGCGCCGTGGCATTAAGAGGTGCATATGGCAGAGAAACTCATTCCGCTGGAGGACGCGCAGTCGATTGTTCTGTCGCACGTTGCTCCGACCGATCTCGTCGAGATTCCCGTGTGGCAGGCCGCCGGTCTTCCTTTGGCCG
Source organism: Collinsella aerofaciens (assembly GCA_030841765.1). GTDB lineage: Bacteria > Actinomycetota > Coriobacteriia > Coriobacteriales > Coriobacteriaceae > Collinsella > Collinsella aerofaciens_AV. The sequence continues at coordinate 1,460 of JAUUSS010000098.1, forward strand.
AGGACGCGGTGGCCGATATCGACATCTCGCCGTTTGCCAACAGCGCCATGGACGGGTATGCCGTGCGCTCGGCGGACTTGGCGCAGGCATCTGGCGAGGCGCCGGTGACGCTCGATGTTATCGGACATGAGGCCGCGGGTCATGTGTTTGGGGACGCAATCGGCGCGGGCGAGACGGTCCGCATCATGGCGGGCGCGCCGGTGCCCGAGGGTGCCGATGCCGTGGTGAAGTACGAGATCGTCGATGTGCTCGACGGTGACGGCAACGAGGGCTCGCGTGTGAGGTTTTTGGCGCCGGCCAAGGTGGGGAAGAACGTTCGCTCTGCCGCCGAGGAGGCCCATGCCGGCGAAGTCGTGATGCGTGCTGGCGAGGTTGTGACTCCGGCCGGCGCCGGCCTGCTGGCAAGCGCCGGTTACGCGAGCGTGAAGGTCCATGCCGCTCCGCGCGTGGGCATTATCTCGCTGGGCACGGAGCTGGTCGCGCCGGGTGAGCTGCCGGCGCGCGGGCAGATTCGCGACTCCAACTCCTCGGCGCTGATGGCCGAGGCGCTCGATGCCGGAGCCGAGCCCGTGTTCTACGGTATTGCGCCCGACGATGAGCAGGCGATTGGCGAGCTGGTGCATCGCGCCACGCGAGAGTGCGATTTTGTCATTACGAGCGGCGGCGCCTCGGCGGGCGATTACGACTACGTGACGGCGCTCGTCCGGCGCGAGGGCGTGGTGCTGTTCGATCGCATCTCGATGCGTCCGGGCAAGGCCATCACGTTTGGCTTGCTCGGGGGCAAGCCCTACCTAGGGCTTTCAGGCAATCCGGCCGCGGCGTATGTGGGCTTTGAGATGCTCGCCCGTCCGGCGATTCGCAAGATGCGCGGCTTTGCCGAGGGCGTGCGTCCCGTGCAGCAGGCGACGCTCACGCACGGCGTGAAAAAGCGCCAGGACCGACGCTTCTTCGATCGCGCCACGGTTTTGCGCGACCCCGAGACCAGTGAGCTGTTGGTGACCGAGGCCAAGACGCAGAATTCGGCTCTGCTCGGCACGATGCAGCGGTCCAACTGCCTGCTGCGTATTGACGAAGGACCGTGCGAGCTCAAGGCGGGCGACGTCGTGGATGTCGTGCGTGTCGACCTGCCCGAGGGCACGGTGTTGTAGGAGGAAGACTATGGAGTTGAAGATTTCGATCGTGACGTGCTCGGATACGCGCGATCTTGCTCAGGACGAGGCTGGAGCCGCACTCGAGGAACTTATCGAGGCGCAGGGCTGGACGGTCGTCTCACATGTGGTCGTGCGCGACGACGCCAGCGAGATCGGTGATGCCATTGTGGAAGCTGCCGATGAGTGCCGCGCCAACGTCGTCCTCACCTGTGGCGGCACGGGACTTTCGATGCGCGACGTGACGCCCGAGGCGACGCGTGCCGTCTGCGACCGCGATGTGCCGGGTATTGCAGAGGCAATCCGTGCGTACTCCATGACCAAGACACGCCGCGCTATGCTCTCGCGCGCCGTGTGCATGCAGCGTGGGCATACGCTTGTCATCAACTTTCCGGGATCCACGAAAGCGGCCCGCGAAAGCTGGGAGGCCGTGAGCGATCAGCTGGAGCATGCGGCCCAAATGACGGCGGGCGGCGGACATACCAAATAAGCGGTTTACCTGCGGCGGGGCGACCTGAACGGCTGCTCCGCCTTTGTTTTCCGCCGAAGCGACGCCGAGGTGCACGGCAACTCGAAACTATATTCTCTAGCGAGAATAATTTCTCATTATCATTATTCGCGCGGAAGTATAATCTAGTAACAGAATCAAGCCTGCGGCGGGGTGCCAGGGCATAGCGTTCGAAAGGGTTGAATATGTTCGATATGGTTTCACGCCGCGGTTTTGTCTCGCTTTCTGCTGCCGCTGCCGCCGGCCTTGGCCTTGCCGGCTGCTCGGGCAACAAGACGTCCGAGCCCGCTGGTTCCGATGCCGGCTCCGTCAAGTCTTCCTCTAAGAAGAAGGCTGTCGAGCTGCAGGTCTTTGCCGCCAACTCGCTCGAGAAGGCCCTGCCCGAGGTTCAGGAGTTCTACACCGAGCAGACCGGCACCACGTTTGCCGACACGCAGTTTAAGGCGTCTGGCGACCTCGTCGAGCAGATGCGCGCCGGTGCCACGGCCGACGTGCTCATCACCGCTTCCAAGGGCACCATGGATGACGCTGAGACCGCCGAGCTCGTCGACGCCGGCACCCGTGAGGACATGTTCGTCAACGACCTCGTGATCATTCGCGCTGAGGGCTCCGACACCAAGGTCGAGGCCATCGCCGACGTCGCGAATCTGGACGGCAAGATTGCCATCGGCGACGCCAAGACCGTTCCCGCCGGAAAGTACGCCAACCAGGCTCTGGCCTCCGTGGGCCTCTACACTGGCACCGAGGGCGACGACGGCGAGTATACTCCCGAGATCGCCGACAAGGTCGCGCTGGCCGATAAAGTGGGCACCGCAGCTGCCTATGTGTCCACAGGCGACTGCGTGGCCGGTTTTGTCTACAGCTCCGACATCTTCCGCTACGACGGCATCGAGGAGGCCTTTGTGTGCCCCGAGGATTCGCACAAGCCCATTGTGTATCCGGGCGCTGTTGCCGAGAGCTCCGAACATGCCGACGAAGCCAAGGCGTTCATCGATTTCTGCCTGACCAACAAGAAGGCTCAGAAGATTTGGGCTAAGTACGGCTTTGAGCTTTCCGCGTAGTGCGGCTTGGCGCGATAATTCCATCGTTTTGTGTTTCACTCCGTCCTTGTATTCGCTTGGAGCTTTTCGTGCTTAATAGATTCCGCATGCTTGTCGCCTGTGCTTTGACCTTGACGCTTTGCTGGGTGCCGGGATTTGCGTTTGCTGGGGACGCTGAGGACGGGGCCCAGGTTGCTGCGACCGCTCATGGGCTTTCCTATGGGATCGAGGGTTTTGAGCGGCTGGCCAAGGGGACTGCTCGTGCCATGGAGGGCCAGCCTGAGGGCTACCGGTTTCCCGTTGACGAGGACGTGGACCTTGTAGTGGCGCCTGCTGCCGATCGCGTTGTGGTGTGGATATCGCCCAAGGCGGTCGAGAAGTATGGATTGGATCCGCAGGATAACGAGTGCGTATCGGGTCTCAAGGCCCTCGTCTGTAAGCTCGACAGCGCAAACTGCATGGGAGGTGCGCAGCTAGGGGACGTGGATCTTCCTTGGTATGTCACGGCGGAAACAACGTTTGATGCCGGCGGGTATACCTATGGCTTTGACGAGCGCGGTGCGGATGGGGACCGCTATGTGGTGATTGCATCAGCCTCGGGTGATGCCAAGGGCGGCGCGCGTTGGCTTGATAGCGCTCAAATGGTAGAAGCATCGTCTGTCGTGTTGCGGCATGAGCAAGGGCCCTTGACCTCTCTGGTCTCCTTTTTGGGCGACATCGACTATCGCCCGTTTTGGGTGTCCATTAAAACGAGCGGCCTTGCCCTGGTGATCTCCCTTGCGCTGGGCCTGTTCGCCGCGTGGAAGACTATGGGTACCTCGAGTCGCATCAAGGGCCTGCTCGACTCGGTCTTTACCATCCCCATGGTGTTGCCGCCCACGGTCTGCGGCTTTTTGCTGCTTATGCTGTTTGGTCGCTCGACCGGGGTGGGCCAGTGGCTGATTGCGCACGGCGTCTCGATTGTCTTTACGTGGCCGGCGGCGGTGATCTCTGCCGTGGTGGTATCGTTCCCCCTGGTCTACCGTACGGCGCTCGGCGCCTTTGAGAGCCTCGACACGCAGATGCTTGACGCCGCGCGAACCCTGGGATGGTCCGAGCGTCGCATCTTTGCCAAGCTTATGATGCCGCTTGGGTGGCCTTCTATTGCTGCTGGTACGGTCCTCGCCTTTGCCCGCGCGATGGGAGAGTTTGGCTGCACGCTGTTCTTTGCGGGCAACTACGCCGGCATTACGCAGACCATCCCCATCGCCATCTATTTTGAGTGGATGGGCGGCAATACGTCGGTCGCGCTCTTCTGGGTCGTGGTCGTAATTGCGTTCAGCTTCCTGGTCATCCTGTTCATTAACATGTACACCGCCCATTCGCAAAAGTATCGCGAGCGGGGCCTTTCCCATGCGGGGCGCAAGCAGGCCAAAGACCTCGCCGGACAGGGTGATTCGCTCGACCCGGCGGGCGGCGATGCCCTGCGAATCGATCGCGAGGCGCTGGCCGAGCTTATGCGCGATGACGCGGTCGCGAAGGGAGGTCGATAGGCCATGTCGCTCGTTCTGGATATCAAAAAGCGCTATCCCGGGTTTATGCTCGACATGCAGCTTGAGGCCGGCGAGGAGCGCGTGGCGCTGCTGGGTGCCTCGGGTTGTGGCAAGAGCTGTACGCTGCGCTGCATTGCCGGCGTGGAGACGCCCGACGAGGGCGAGATCGTCGTCAACGGTGTGACCTTTTTTGACTCGTCGGCGGGCATCAACCTGTCGCCCCAGGAGCGCAAATGCGCCCTGCTGTTCCAAAACTATCAGCTCTTTCCCAACATGACGGTGGCCGATAACGTATGCGCCGGTGTAAAGGATGCGGGCGACGCCGTGGCGCGCAAAAGGCTGGCCGAGCGCTATCTGGGCATTTTCGGTCTAGCCGATTTTGCCGACCGCTACCCCGCGCGACTCTCGGGCGGGCAGCAGCAACGCGTGGCGCTTGCCCGTATGGTGGCGGCGCATCCGGGCATTTTTATGTTCGACGAGCCCATGAGCGCGCTCGATTCCTATCTTAAGAGCGCGCTCGAGCAGAACATGCTCGACCTGTTCGACGTGTGCAACCGCACCGTGATCTATGTGAGCCACGACATCGATGAAGCGTGCCGCCTCTGCCAGCGCATCTGCGTGATGCACGACGGGCATGTTGAGGAGATCGGCTCCATCGAGGACGTGGTCCGTCGTCCGCAGACGCTGGCGGCGCTGCGCCTGACGGGGTGCAAGAACACAAGCCGGGCGCGCAAGATCGGGCCTCAGGAAGTTGAAGCCCTGGACTGGGGCATGACCTTTAACGTGGGTCGCGAGGTTCCCGATAATGTGGCGTACCTGGGCATTCGCGCAAGCTACTTCCATGTTGACAATCGCGCGGAGCGGGGTCGCAACAGCTATGATTTGCACGTGGCCCGAGTGAGCGATTCGCGCTTTGAGCGCCTGGTGCTGCTGGACGTGCCGCGTGCTGATGCGCCCACGCGTCTGCAGTGGAAGGTCAACAAGGTGGGCATGCCTGTCGACGAGCTGCCGCAAGCAGGCGAGACGCTGCGCATGCATTTTGATGCCAGCAGGATCCATTTGGTTTGTCGATAGCGTCGGGTAATGCTGTCGGGGATATAAGCCTCGGTGGCTTTGTTTTTGCCGTTCGCCAAATGAGGGATGACAAACTCTTATCAATCAAGATAATAATTTATTAAACGACGGCACACGACGCTGTCGTACGAATGTCAACGGTGTTCGCATGGTCGATGACCGTTGATATAGTTGACCTCAACTTGTAAGGGAGGGTGCGCACATGTCACAAACGACATACATTCGCCGCGTTGCCGCGCGTGCCCTATATATGGCTCGGAGTCGCATATGAGCAGGTATGTTCACGGCTCCGGGAGAGACGACGCACAACTAAATAGTCAACCGCAAAGCAGGTTCCCCAAAATTCCGGGTTTGAGCACGGCCGGGCAATCGCCGCCCGTCGTGCATCGATACCGCTGTTATCCGTTTTTTGGTTCGAGAGGGGAACCGTCATGGCTGAAGAATTTGATTTCCATCCGATGTGGGAGAGCCTCGGCATGAATCTTGCCGACCACGACATGCTGCTGGGCGCCGTGGGCCAGATGTACGGCGATATGTTCCTGACGCAGAACAATCGCCCCAAGTCCACGTCCTACCTGGACTTTGTGGCCACCAACATCCACAGTGGCCGTATTAAGGAGATGCTCGACAAGAAGGAGGCTGGCGAGGCCACCAAGATCGTCGGTTCGTTCTGTGTGTACGTGCCCGAGGAGATCGTGCTTGCCTGCGATGGCATCCCCGTTGGCCTGTGCTCGGGTGCCGACTGGGTGACCGACAAGGTCGAGGAGCATCTGCCGCGCAACACCTGCCCGCTCATCAAGAGCTTTGCCGGCTTTAAGCTGGGCGAGGTCTGCCCCTACATTGAGTCGAGTGACTTGGTGGTAGGCGAGAACACCTGCGATGGCAAGAAGAAGGCCTACGAGTTCTTTGCCACGCAAAAGAACATGTACGTCATGGATATCCCCAACGTGCACGACGAGTCGACGCTCGTGACCTGGAAGGCCGAGGTTAAAAAGCTTGCCGCCAAGATCGAGGAAGAGTGCGGCGTCAAGATTACGCCGGAGCGCCTGAAGGCTGCCATCCACGCCGTCAACGAGAAGCGTCGCGCCCTGCAGCGTCTGGCTGCCACGCGCGCTGCCGATCCGGCGCCCATCAGCGGTCTCGACAGCCTGCTGACCGTTCAGGCCGCCTTTATGGACGACACGCCGCGTCTGACCGGAGCCATCAACGATATGGCGGCTGAGTGCGAGCGGCGTGTCGAGGCCGGCGAGGGCGTGGCGCCCAAGGGGACCAAGCGCATCCTGTACACCGGTACGCCCATGGCCGTGCCCAACTGGAAGCTGTTCAACCTCATCGAGAAGGCCGGCGGCGTTGTGGTGGGCGAGGAGTCCTGCACGGGTTCGCGCTACTACAAGGACCTGGTCGACGAGTCCGGCGAGACGGTCGACGAGATGCTCGACGCCATCGCCGAGCGCTACTTTAAGATCAACTGCGCCGTCTTTACGCCCAACGACCAGCGTATGAAGGACATTGTCCAGATGGCCAAGGACCTGCATGCCGACGGCATCGTCGACGTGGCCTTGCA
>JAUUSS010000190.1 GCA_030841765.1 Collinsella aerofaciens
TGTTGACGCGCCCCCGCAGTGCCCGCTTCCCCCAAGGACAATTATCAGTGCAGGTAGAAGGCCTGTCGATTTTCGAAAAAGGCGGTCATGGTTGGCCCCATCGAGTTAAACGTAGTAAATAGGCCCTTTTCTTGGCGCGCGGTCAGCTCAATGCTAATCTCCGTGCCGGAACTGACCCAGTTGTTTGTAAGTTGCGGTGATATACGGACTGTTTGGCGCTTTGGAGTCTCAAAACAGTCCCTATATCACCGCAACTTGGAAGGGACGGGCAGTGTCGGATGAGTGGCGCTGGCGGGTTAGGGCGGTTTAGGCCTGTTTGCGGTGCTTCCATTGTTTGCGGCACCAGTGCATAAGCGCTTTTACGATGGGAATCGTGATGAGGATGACCCATGCGGGATGGGGCTGTCCCAGGCAGAGCCACATGTAGAGGAACCAAGTTATGGCAGCTGCCGGGTAGACGGCGTCGACAAGCTTTGACAGATGACGTCGGTCGATGAAATCGCCAAGCGCGTAGTAGACGGGAATCAAAAAGACGAGAAAAGTCCCGTAGTCCACACGCCGCAAATAATGCCGAGCGCCAGATAGGCGAGGGCGACAAGCACGGGGAAGGGGAACTTATTCCACGCGCGACCGAGCTTGGTGTGGAAATGCTTGCCATGATGGTCGAGCTTGTCGCGCGCCTCTTTCCAGCTGGAGAATTGTTCGCCGTCGATAACCACGGTGCCATCGGCATTGGTGTGCACGCTGTGCCCGTCGTCCTCTAGCGTGTCAATATGTACGCCGCCCGGCCCCACGTGCACCTCTTCACCCTTGCGGTCGTTGGTCACATGGATGCCGCTCCAGCCAACATGGACTTCCTCGCCTTTATTGGGATCAATGACGTGGATGCCGCGCGCGAGGGAAATATCGACAAGTGGTTTGTCGCCGCAATCGGCGTGCTCAGTAGAAGCCTCAGCCTCGTCAGCCACATCCGCCGTCTCGGTGTCGGCACTGCCGTCCTCAAGGTCGTCGGCATCGCTAGCCGCTTCCCCATACAACAACTCATCCAGCGACACGCCATACAGCGCGGCGAGCGCAATAAGGTTATCGGTATCGGGTGAGGACTCGCTGCGTTCCCATTTACTGACAGCCTGACGACTCACACCCAGCTGGGCGGCAAGCGCCTCCTGAGAAAGCCCGGCAGCTTTGCGGCGATCGACGAGGCGCTGCGCCATCGCAAGATCCATGGTGGTTCCTTTCGTTTGATGGTCGAATCGAATGAGCCGAGTATGCCGAGAACAACCGGTAGCGACCACCATTTCTAGTTAGAATCTGCTCCAACCCTACCGCAACTACCGGTAGCAACCCCTAACGACCAGCCATTTCAGGACAAATGTCAGTGCAAGTAGCGGCCAAGAGCCCTCTCGATAAGTTGC
>JAUUSS010000099.1 GCA_030841765.1 Collinsella aerofaciens
GGACTTGCAGCGACGGACCTCAGGACGCTCTTACACCACGTCTGCGCGCGCGACCCCAGGGGTCCTACGGCGAAAGAATTGCAGGCGTTTATCAGCTAAGTACTTGAACATATGTTGTGTAACACTGCATATTTTGCAAAAAAAATAATGCTACAGGACTTGTGACAGTACTCATATTTGACGTTTTTTGTCCACGCCCCCTTATTGCGTGGGCGAATCAGGTGCAAAACGGGCTTCAAAGCGTCCTTCGCAAACAAAAACCGGGGCCCGCATGATGCGGACCCCGGCTCAATACCGTGACGATATGTCAGTTACGCTCTACACGTAGAACAGGATGTCGTCGTAAGTCGGGACCGGCCAGTAGTCGGCAGCCACGATCTCCTCCATGGCATCCACGGCGGCGCGCAGCGTATCCATAGCGGGAACGACCTCGTGTGCATACACATTGGCCTGCTCCTGGCCATCGAGGGCTTCGGCCTTCTGATGCACGGCGTCGAGCGCCTTGATGGAGTCGTTGATGGTGGTGATGCCGTTGCAGAGCTTGTTGAGCGTGTTCTGCTCGCACTGCATGGCGGCCTCGGCACCGGCGGCACGAATAGTCTCAAGGCCCTTAGCGACCTTGGTGGCATAGGCGGTAATGACCGGGCGATAGGTACGACGCGCCTCGCGAACCATCGTGGTGGCCTCGATGTTCATGAGCTTGTTGTACTTCTCGAGCTTGCAATCGTAGCGGCACTGGGCCTCGGCCTTGGTCAGGACACCCGTCTCCTCAAAGAGCGCAATGGCCTTATCGGAAACAAAGGCGGGCAGGGCGTCGGCCGTGGTCTTGTTGTTGGCAAGGCCGCGCTTCTCGGCCTCGACGGGCCACTCGTCGGAGTAGCCATCGCCGGAGAAGAGGATACGCTGGTGGTCGGTCAGGACCTTCTTGCAGTACTCGAGCGCGGCGTCCTGGAACTCATCCTCGGGCGTACCCTCAAGCGCGTCGGCGAAGGACTTGAGCGACTTGGCCACGGCGGCATCGAGCACCAGGTTGGAGTCGGAGACGTTCTGCTCGGAGCCGCAGGCACGGAACTCAAACTTATTGCCGGTAAAGGCAAACGGAGAGGTGCGGTTGCGGTCGGTGTTGTCCTGCATCAGCTTGGGCAGGGTATCGGCGCCCAGGTCGAGCACGCCGCGCGTGGCATGGACGGAAGCCTTGCCATCGATGATCTTCTCGACGACCTCGGTAAGCTGGTCGCCCAGGAAGATGGACATAATCGCCGGAGGAGCCTCGTTGGCGCCCAGACGATGGTCGTTGCCGGCCGAGGCAACGGAGGCACGCAGGAGCTCCTGATAGTTATCGACGGCCTCGATCACCGCGGTGAGGAAGACGATGAACTGCAGGTTGTCGAGCGGGGTGTCGCCCGGATCGAGCAGATTCTCGGACTCGGTGCCAAGCGACCAGTTGTTGTGCTTGCCCGAACCGTTGATGCCCTCGAAGGGCTTCTCGTGCAGCAGGCAGACCAAGTCGTGACGGGAGGCGATGAGCTTCATCTTCTCCATCATGACCAGGTTCTGGTCGATGGCCTCGTTGACCTCGCCATAGACAGGGGCGAGCTCATGCTGGCAAGGAGCGACCTCGTTGTGCTTGGTCTTGGCGGGAATGCCAAGCGCCCACAGTTCATCATCCAGATCCTTCATATAGGCCGAGACGGTGGGGCGGATAGCGCCAAAGTAGTGCTCCTCGAGCTCCTGGCCCTTGCAGGGAGCAGCACCAAAGAGGGTGCGGCCGGTGATGACCAGGTCCTTGCGCTTGCGGTAAGCGTCCTTCTTGATCAGGAAGTACTCCTGCTCGTCGCCCACGGAAGGAACGACCTTCTTGGGGGTCTTACCAAACAGCGCCAAAACGCGCTTGGACTCACGCGAGAGCGCGGTCATGGAGCGCAGCAGCGGGGTCTTCTTGTCCAGGGCCTCGCCTGTGTAGGAGCAGAAAGCCGTGGGGATGCACAGGACATCGTCCTTGATAAAAGCGGGGCTGGTGGGATCCCAGGCAGTGTAGCCACGGGCCTCGAAGGTGGCACGCAAGCCGCCGTTGGGGAAGCTGGAGGCATCGGGCTCGCCCTGGATGAGGTTCTTGCCCGTAAACTTGGTAATAGCGGTGCCGTCGTGGTTGGGCTCCAGGAAGCTGTCGTGCTTCTCGGAAGTAATGCCCGAAAGCGGCTGGAACCAGTGTGCGTAGTGCGTCGCGCCCTTGGAGATGGCCCAGACCTTCATGGCGTGGGCAACAGCGTTGGCCACATCCAGGTCGAGCGGCTCACCGCCCTCGAGGGTTGCAGCAAGGCGCTTCCAAATGTCCTTGGGGAGGTAGTCCTTCATGACTTCCTCAGAGAACACCATGGTCCCGAAGCGGTCAGTAAGATCGGCCATACGGAACTCCCTTCGTATCGGCACCGCGTGAGAAGCGGTGTTGATTACTAACGAACGAGTCATAGATTAGGCTCGTCGTGTTTCCGCAACATTACCGTTATGTTGCTGTCGCGAAACCAATCAATGAGGTTAACGCATCGCGGCGGCGTTGCCACCCTCAACAGCCAATCAACTGTATAAATTGCAGACCTCTCCTCATAGTTTAAGGGTAGTCAATGGTAGTCAATTTGAGATGGGGCTCTATTAACTGGTATTTCGCATCAGATACCATTCAATATAGCCCCATCCTACATTGACTGCCCTGTTATAGGAAATGCCGATAGCGAAGCATTTTCGATTGGTATCCCCAAATAGCGAGTGAAACTCCACCGTGACACAGCGGTGCTGTAGAATCCTTAAAACACATCACACTATTACGTATCTAAAGGAGCACGATATGCGCGTCGACGAGGTTTTTAAGCAGGCAGCATCCCAGGGCACCGCGCCCATTTCGTTTGAGATGTTCCCGCCCAAGGGCGAGCTTACCCTCGACACGGCTCGCGAGGTGGCAGGCAATCTGTGCAAGCTTTCGCCGAGCTTTGTCTCGGTCACCTGCTCGGCCGGCGGCTCGGGCAACGGCGCCACCACCGCCCCCATCGCGCATATGATTACGAGCGAATTCGATACACCATCGGTGGCACACCTTACCTGTGTGGGCCGCTCGCACGCCGATATCGCCGCCAAGATCGACGAGTATCGCACCGCCGGCGTTGAAAACATCCTGGCCCTGCGTGGTGATCTTCCCGCTGGCGCGACCGAGGACGACAAACCCGCCTCGGACTACGCCTACGCCCGCGACCTCATCCCCGAGCTCGTCGACGCCGGCTTTTGCGTGGGCGCCGCAGCCTACCCCGAAGGCCACATTGCCTGCGAGGATCTCAACCTCTCGGTCGAGCACCTCAAGCAAAAGCAAGACGCCGGCGCGAGCTTCTTTGTGACACAGCTCTTCTTTGATAACGAGTGCTTCTATCGCTTCCGCGAGCTTGCCGACAAGGCCGGCATCACCGTGCCCATCACCGCGGGCATCATGCCGTTTATGGGCAAGTCGCAGATCAGCCGCATGGTCTTTATGTGCGGCGCGTCGCTGCCCTCCCCCGTCATCAAGATCCTCGCCAAGTACGAGAACGACCCCGAGAGCCTGCAGGCAGCCGGTGTAGATTATGCTGCTCGTCAGCTTTGCGACCTTAAGGAGCACGGTGCCGACGGTCTGCACCTGTACACTATGAACCGTCCTGCAATCGCCGCGACCATTATGGAGCGCCTGGGGTAATGGAAAAACCGCACGTCGATACAACCGTTGTTGAAGTGCCGGCCGACCTTGCGTCGCCGGCGCTTTACCGTATCGACGCTGCCCACCGCCCTCGTGTCGACCGTGCCGAGATGCTGCGGTATCTGGGCTACGGCGGCCAGCAGATTGAGCCCGAGCTAGCGCAGCGTATTGAGCTTGTAGTCGAGCGCCTAGAGCTGGATATCGAGCCCCGCGGCGTGCGACGCGTGTTTGCCGTCGATGCCACGGGCGTCGACGAGCAGGGCGAGCCCTGCATCCGCTTGGTTGGCACCAATGTTGAGCTGCGGGGTCGTGATATCTATCGACATCTCAAAGACGCCCGCCTGGCGGCGCTCATGGCCTGCACCCTCGGGATGTCTGCCGAACGCCGTCTGCGCACCACGGGAGCCCAGCAACCCCTGGAAGGCGCCGTGCTCGACGCCGCATGCTCTGCCTATGTAGAAGCTGCTGTTGAGCAGATGGACCGACGGGTCAAAACGGACACCGCTGCACACGGGCTCGCCGGCAACTGGCGCTTCAGTCCCGGCTATGGCGACTGCCCGCTCTCTGCCCAGCGCTCGATCGTGGATGCCCTCAACGCCACGCGCCTCATTGGACTTACCGTCACCCCCACCAGCCTGCTCATGCCCACCAAGAGCGTGACCGCGGTGATTGGTCTGTTCGACGGCGAAGTCCACGACGCCCAGAGTCGCCCCACCTGCAGTATCTGCCGCATGCGCGAGCACTGCTGCTTCCGTGCCGCCCACACCACCTGCTATTCCAGCCATTAGGAGCCATCGATGTTTACTCCGCTTATCACTCATGATTCTGACGGCGCCGCGCTGGCGGCGCCCGTTGATGCTGCCCGTCGTAATGGCGCTGCATACAAGACGCGCACGATCGACGACCTTTGCATTAAGGACAATCGCCTGCGCGCCGCTATCGAGGGCACGGGACACTTGCTGTTCGACGGCGGCATGGGCACCATGCTGCAGGCGGCCGGCATGAAGGCCGGCGCCCTGCCCGAGCTGCTCAACTTTGAGGAGCCCCAGGTCATTACCGACATTCAGCGCCAATACGTCGAGGCCGGCTGCGACGTGATCACCGCCAACACCTTTGGCGCCAACGCCCACAAGCTCGACGGAGCCGCCACCGTGACAGACGTCTTTGCCGCCGCTGTCGCCTGCGCCCGTGAGGCCGGCGCCCGCTACGTCGCCGGCGACATCGGCCCCATCGGCGCCCTGCTGCGCCCCCTGGGCACCCTCAGCTTTGACGAGGCCTACGACCTCTTTGCCGAGGAGGTGCGCGCCGGCGTCGCTGCGGGTGTGGACCTCTTTATTATCGAGACTATGACCGACCTGGCCGAGATCAAGGCGGCAGTCCTCGCCTGCCGCGAGAACTCCGACCTGCCCGTCTTTGCCACCATGACCTTTGAGGAAGACGGCCGCACCTTCTTGGGCACGAGCCCCGAGGTCGCCGCCATCACCCTCGACGCCATCGGCGCCGACGTCCTTGGCATCAACTGCAGCCAGGGCCCGGCCGAGCTCCGAGGACTCGCTGCGCGTATGCTCACCGTTACCGACAAGCCCGTTATGGTGCAGGCCAATGCGGGACTGCCCCACGTGGACGATGACGGCAATACCGTCTTTGATATCCAGGCACCCGAGTACGCCGAGGCCGTCGCCGGCATGATCGAGGACGGCGTGAGCGTCGTCGGCGGATGCTGCGGAACCACGCCGGCGCACATGGCGGCACTTCGTACCCTCATCGACAACCACACGCCCAGCCCGCGTCACCGCAAGCCCAGCATGTCGGTCACGAGCGCCCAGACGGTCGTGGACCTCCCCTGCGACGGCCACAAGATCGCCGTCATCGGCGAGCGCATCAACCCCACCGGCAAAAAGCGCCTGCAGCAGGCCCTACGCGACGGCGACCTGGACTACGTCGTGAGCCAGGGCATCAGCCAACAGGAACAGGGCGCCGACATCCTGGACGTCAACGTGGGCCTGCCCGAGATCGACGAGGTCAAGGTCATCCAGCAAGCGACCGAGCAGCTCCAAGGTTCCACGCTGCTGCCGCTGCAGATCGACTCCACCGACCCCGCCGCCGTCGAGGCCGCCGTGCGTCGCTACGCCGGCAAGCCCATCATCAACTCGGTCAATGGCAAACAGCAGATCATGGACGAGATCTTCCCGCTGGTCGCCCACTACGGCACCAACGTCGTCGGCCTCACGCTCGACGAGGGCGGCATCCCGGATACCGCCGAGGCACGCTATAGCATCGCCGAGCGCATCGTGGCCGAAGCCGCCCGTTACGGCATCGGCCCAGACCGCATCCTCATCGACTGCCTGGTCATGACCGCCTCGACCAACCAGCGACAGGCTGAGCAGATTCTACGCGCCATGTCCCTGTGCAAGGAGCGCCTGGGCGTCAAGTGCGCACTCGGCGTATCGAACATCAGCTTTGGCCTGCCCGCGCGCCTGCTGCTGGGCTCGGTCTTTTTGGCCGCCGCCTTTGGTGCAGGTCTGGACGCCCCCATCATGAACCCGGGTTCCAAGCGCTTTATGGACACTGTCTACAGCTATCGCGTGCTGAGCGTTGAGGACGAGGGCTCGACCGGATACATCGAGCGCTACGCCGGCTGGACCGACCCGTACAAGATTGCCGCCAACCCGGCGGCCGCTCAGTCAGCATCGAGCGATGCCGCGCCTGCCGCAAGCACCACCGCAAGAGCCGATGACGACCCCATCCGCCACATGGTCGTCTCGGGTCGCAAGGGCGAAATCGCGGCCGAGACCGAACGCCTGCTGGCCGACCACGACGCCATGGACCTCATCAACAACCACTTTATCCCCGCCCTCGACGAGGTCGGAGTCCTCTTTGACCAGGGCAAGTTCTTCTTGCCGCAGCTCATGGCCTCTGCCGAGGCCGCGCGCGTGGGCTTCGATACCATCAAACGCCTGATGCCCGCCGGCGAGATTGCCGACAAGGGTAAGATCTGCGTGGCCACCGTCAAGGGCGATATCCACGACATCGGTAAGAACATCGTTAAGATGCTGCTCGACAACTACGGCTATTCCGTCTTTGATCTGGGTCGCGACGTCGATCCGCAGGAGGTGCTCAAGACCGTCAAGGAGCGCGACATTAAGCTCGTCGGCCTCTCGGCGCTTATGACCACCACGGTCGTCGCCATGGAGGAGACCATCAAGCTGCTTCATGCCGAGGTGCCGGGCGTCAAGATCATCGTGGGCGGCGCCGTGCTCACCCCCGAATACGCCAAGCAGATTGGCGCGGATTACTACGCCAAGGACGCCGCCGAAAGCGCGCGCATCGCCGAAGAGGTCTTTGGGCAGTAACACAACGGAAACAACCGAGCACCAAAACGTGCCGCATGCGCCACTTGGCACGTGCGGCACGTTAGAATAGATAAGACTATGCTCGTTTTGGCAGATAGGAGCGCAAGGATGGCGATCACGCCCGCAGAAATCGCGGAAACCCGCGGCATGGTTGAGGAGCAGAACCTCGACATCAGGACCATCACCATGGGTGTTTCGCTCATGGGTTGCGGCGACGAGAACCTCGACCGCATGTGCACGAAGATCTACGACCACGTGACGCACACGGCTGAGCACCTGGTCGAGACCGCCGAGAACCTCGAGCGCGAGTACGGTATCCCCATCGTCAACAAGCGCGTCTCCGTCACCCCGGTGGCGCAGATCGCCGCGTGCTGCAAGGATGAGGACCTCACCCCCATCGCGCATGCCCTCGACCGCGCGGCCGAGACGCTCGGCATCGATTACCTGGGTGGCTTCTCCGCACTCGTTCAGAAGGGCATCGGCGACGCCGACCGCCGCGTCATCCAGTCCATCCCGCAGGCGCTCGCCACCACGAGCCGCGTCTGCTCCAGCGTCAACGTCGCCAGTCTGCGTGCCGGCATCAACATGGACGCCGTACTCATGGCTGCGCAGACCATCATCGACGCCGCTAAGCTCACGGCCGACCAGGACTCCGTCGGCGCTTCCAAGTTTGTCTGCTTTGCCAACATGGTCGAGGACTCCCCGTTCATGGCGGGCGCTGTCCACGGCGGTGGCGAGGCCGACGCCGTCATCAACGTAGGCGTCTCGGGCCCCGGCGTTATGGCCGCAGCCCTGGAGACGCTGCCCGATTCCGCATCGATGATGGAGGTCGCCGAGAAGATTAAGCAGACCGCCTTTAAGATCACCCGCGCCGGTGAGCTCATGAGCCGCGAGGCCGCCCATCGCCTGGGTGTCGAGAAGGGCATTGTCGACCTGTCGCTGGCCCCCACGCCTGCCATCGGCGACTCCGTTGCCCGCATCCTCGAGATCATCGGTGTTGGCACCTGCGGTGGCCCCGGCACGACCTGCGCACTCGCCATGCTCAACGATGCCGTCAAGAAGGGCGGCGTCATGGCCAGCTCCAGCGTGGGCGGTCTCTCCGGCGCCTTTATCCCCGTGTCCGAGGACGCCGGCATGATCGCCGCCGTCGAGGCTGGCGCGCTTTCGCTCGAGAAGCTCGAGGCCAT
>JAUUSS010000100.1 GCA_030841765.1 Collinsella aerofaciens
GGTTTGGCCGCCGCCAACACCTGTTATTACGAGTGCATGGGCGAGGTGGGCATGTCCACGGCCTCGGTGCTGCTCTACACCTCGCCGGTGTTTGGCGTCATGCTCGGCCGCGTGCTTTATCGCGAGGACGTGACCCCCAACAAGCTCGTTGCCATTGTCTTTAACATCGTAGGCTGCGTGCTTGCAGTGACCAATGGCGACCTTTCCGGTTTTCATTTTTCGGTTTGGGGCGTCACGTCGGGCGTGATTGCAGGCCTTTGTGGTGCGTCGCTCGCGGTGTTTAGCCGAATAGCAACCAAGACGGTCCACCCGCTGGCTGTCACGTTTTGGGGCTTTGTTTTTGGCGGTGCGGTTATGGCAGCTATCGCGGCTCCGTGGCCGGATGTCGCCGCGGCAATGTCGCCACAGCTGCTGCTGCTGTTCCTTGGCTTTGGACTCATCCCCACAGCCGTTGCTTACATCTTATATATGCAGGGTCTGTCCATGGGGCTCGAGACATCGAAAGTTCCCGTCGTAATGTCTTTCGAGACGGTCGTCACCGTACTGGTGGGCATTGGTGTCTACGCCGAGCCCGCCGGCGCGATTAAGGTCCTGGGCATCGTGTTGGTGCTCGCGTCCATCCTGATTATGAACACCGACTTCTCCAAGCTGCGCAACAGTGTGTTTGTCGGTCATGTCATTGAGAGCATGACCTTTAAGCCCAACGCGTGGTGGACCGAAAAATCTCAGGACATGGATCTGTTTAAGGAACGCACCGGCATTGCGCTGGAACCCACCGTACAGGAAAGCCCCTGGTACTTCGTGCGATAGGGGATTGCGCGCAGGGTCTGACCTGGGGTTATCCAGCTAGCGCCGGCCTACCCAGTCCAACGTTTCGAGTACGTTAAACCCGTCAACGGTCGATTTTCACCCGCGAACGGTCTTTATACTAATTAGCAATATAAGCAACGTATAAGACGTCATAATGACCATAACGAAAAGGAGGAGGCAAGATGAATCAGATCATTCTCGCATCTCATGGCGGCCTGGCCGCAGGCGCCAAAGACACGCTCGAGATGGTTCTCGGCGACGTGTCGAACGTCCACGTCGTGTCGCTTGCTCGTGACGACAAGGAGCCCATCACCAATAAGGTTGAGGCTATGATCGCCACGTTCAACGCGGACGACACCGTCTATGTGCTGACCGATATGCTCGGCAGCTCGGTCAACAACAACATGGTCGAGCTTTCCAAGAACGGCACGAAGTTCACGGTTGTCAGCGGTTTCAACATCCCGTTGGCGCTCACGCTTGCTATGAGCCCCGCCCCCGTCAAGGGCGCCGAGCTCGCGGCCCTCATCAATGAGGCCCGCACCGGTCTGACCAACCCCAACGCACCGGTCGAGGCCGCCGCGGCTCCCGCCAAGAAGGCCAAGGCGTCCCGTCACAGCTCCGGTCCCGCCAAGATCGTCCTCGCACGTCTTGACTACCGTCTGCTGCACGGCCAGGTCGTCTTTACTTGGACCACCAAGGTTCAGGCCGAGCGCATCATCGTCGTCGACAACGCTGCCGCCAACGATGACATCAAGAAGGGCGCTCTTAAGCTGGCCAAGCCCCAGGGCGTGCGCCTGAACGTCTTCACCGTCGAGCGTGCCCTCGCCAAGATGGATAAGCTCAACACCCTCGGCGAGCGCGTCATGTTCGTCTTTGGCAACACTGCCGAGATGCTGCAGTTCTGTCAGGGCTACAAGCTCGACGCCATCAACCTGGGCGCCACCGCCAACCACGACGGTGCCGATCAGGTCGGCGGCAAGGACAGCTCCGTCTTCCTCGACGCCACCCAGAAGGCCGACGTCAACCAGCTGCTCGACATGGGCATCAAGCTCTATGTCCAGCAGACCCCTACGTATCAGAGCGTCGACATCGACGCCAAGCTGTAATCAACCAGGCTTTTGCCTGACTGAAAGGAGAAGGGTATGAATACGTTCATCAGTGCGGTGCTCGTCGGCCTCGTCGGCGTGTTCTGCATGTGGGACTCCCGCCTGCTCGGTCGTCTTAACTTCGAGCAGCCCCTCGTTGGCGCTACGCTCGTCGGTCTGCTGCTGGGCGATGTGCCCACCGGCCTTGCCGTCGGTGCCGCCGTCGAGCTCGTGTCCATGGGCCTGGTGCAGGTCGGCGCCGCCGTTCCGCCCGATATGGTCCTGGGCGGCATCGTGGCCGCTGCCTTTGCGTGCCTGACCGATGCTTCTGCCGAGACCGCCATGACGATCGCCATCCCGGTCGCCGTCCTGGGTCAGCTCCTCGGCATCGTGTTCCGTTCCATCATCGCCGCCCTCACCCATGTGGCAGATAGCGCGATCGATAACGGAAAGTTCAAGACCGCCTATCGTATGCACATCTGCGCCGGCTCCGGTCTGTACGCCATCATGTACTTCCTGCCGATCTTCCTCGCCGTCTTTGTTGGCACCGACCTGGTTCAGGCCATCGTCAACATGGTTCCCGAGTGGCTGTCCACTGGTCTTAACGTTTCGACCAAGATCATGACCGCCTACGGCTTGGCCCTGCTGCTCACCATGATGATCAAGAAGGGTATGACTCCGTTCCTGTTCATCGGTTTCCTGCTCGCCGCTTACCTCAACCTGTCCGTCATCGCGGTCGCTCTGATCGGTGTGTGCCTGGCTGTCGTCTTCATGGGCTTCAAGTTCAACGGGTCCCATGCAGCCGCCGGTGTCGATTCCGACTACGATCCGCTCGAAGACGACGAAGACTAAGGAGGAACACACTATGGCAACCGCAACCAAGGACGTGTCCCTGAACAAGAAGGTCAGCCAGTTCTTCTGGCGCTCCTGGGCCATCCAGGCCTCTTGGAACTACGAGCGTCAGATGAACATGGGCTTCCTCTACGGCATGGTTCCCACGCTCGACCGCCTCTATCCGGACGAGTCCGACCCCAAGCAGCTCGCTGCTAAGAAAGAGGCTTACCACCGTCACATGGCGTTCTACAACTGCACCCCGCAGACGAGCGCCTTTATCCTGGGCCTCACCGCCTCCATGGAGGAGGAGTACGCCAAGGATCCCGAGAACTTCAACCCCGATTCGATTAACGCGGTCAAGACCTCCCTTATGGGCCCGCTTTCCGGCATCGGTGACTCCTTCTTCCAGGGCACCATCCGTGTTATCGCCTTTGGTCTGGGCGTTCAGCTGGCTCAGCAGGGCTCCATCATGGGCCCGATCCTGGCCATGCTCATCTCCATCGTCCCCTCTGTGCTGATCACTTGGTTCGCAGCCAAGATGGGCTATCAGGGCGGCCACGAGTACCTGAGCAAGCTTCAGGGCGGCGACCTCATGGAGAAGCTCATGTATGTCTGCGGCATCGTGGGTCTTATGTCCGTAGGCGGCATGATCGCCACGCTGATCGGCGCCACCACCCCGCTGCAGTTCGCTGAGGGCACCGTCGTTATCCAGGACATCCTGGACGGCATGATGCCCCAGATGATCTCCCTTGGCCTCACCGGCCTTATGTACTGGCTCATCAAGAAGAACGTCAACACCGGTTGGCTTCTCGTGATCGCCATCGTGGGCGGCATCGCCCTCTCCGCGGCCGGCATCCTGGCCTAGTCGCGACCAAGCGTCTAACCGCTTTCCCCCGGGGGCCTGCCTGGCATCCCATACCCCAGGCAGGCTTCCATCCCCAAAATGCGACAATGGGACAGTCCCTTTGTCGCATCCTCAACGGGCCGGCGACTCGGTCCAAACCACGGTAACCCTGCGAGCGCCCGGCAATGTGGCGCCGCAAAAATTGAAAGGAATGTGTCAGATGTACGAGATCGACCTTAACCTCCCTAAGCAGATCGTCGCTGACGTCCTGTCCAACCACGAGATCCACAGCGTCGCTTTCGTCGGCTGCGGTGCTTCCATGTCCGACCTTTACCCCGCCAAGTACTTCCTGGCCAACAACACGGACAAGCTGAACGTTCAGATCTTCACTGCTAACGAGTTCAACTACGACACGCCTTCCTGGGTCAACGAGCACACCTTCGTGATCACCTGCTCCCTCGGTGGCTCCACGCCCGAGACCGTCGAGGCCAACAAGACCGCCAAGAAGCACAACTGCCCGGTCGTCTCCCTCACCAACAAGGCTGGCTCCGCTCTGACCGTCGACGCTGACTACGTCATCGTTCACGGCTTCCACGCCAACTTCGCTGCCAAGTGCGAGAAGCCCGGCTACGCCATCGCTCTTGCTGTCGAGATCCTTCAGCAGACCGAGGGTTATGACCACTACGAGGACATGATCACCGGCCTCACCAACGTCTTCGAGCTCTGCGAGAACGCCGCTCAGTCCTGCAAGAAGCTCGCCAAGAAGTTCGCCGAGGACTTCAAGGACGACAAGATGATCTACTTCATGGCTTCCGGTGCCTCCGAGAAGATGGCTTATTCTCACGCCGCCTTCCTGTTCACCGAGATGCAGTGGATCGACGCTGCTGCCTACAACACCGGTGAGTACTTCCACGGCCCGTTCGAGGTTTCCACCGAGGGTAAGCCCTACGTCTTCTTCATGTCCGATGGCGCTACCCGTCCGATGGACGCCCGCGCCCTCACCTTCCTTAAGCGCATGGGCGCCAAGGTCGCTCTGATCGACTCCAAGGACTACGGCCTGGCTGACGCCGTGCCCGCGAGCGTCGTCACCTACTTCAACCCGCTGCTGCACCTCGCCGTTATGCGTGAGTACGGCAACCAGATCGCCGAGGCCCGTCAGCACCCGCTGACCATGCGTCGCTACATGTGGAAGCTTTCCTACTAATCACAAGTAAGTAGACCTTACGGGTTGATTGAGAGGGGATGGGGCTTGCGCCCCGTCCCCTTTTTGCTCTGGGGAGGGCGTGTCTGTCGCGCCATAAAACCCCAGATAAAACCTACCAAAATAAACCTGTCCCTTTTTGGCAGGTGGGAGGAGATGCGTATGATCAAGGCAGTGCTGTTTGATATGGACGGCGTGCTGGTCGATACCGAGTGGTTCTACAACCGTCGCCGCGTGGCGTTTATGGAGGAGAAGGGCTTCCACTTTGACGAGATCCCCGATCTTTCGGGGTCTAACGAGCCCGCCATTTGGGAGGCGCTGGTGCCCGACGATATTGAGCTGCGCGAGCGCCTGCGCGTGGAGTACAAGCAGGTCTACAGCCCGGACCACCCCGTTCCGTATGCCGAGCTGCTCAACGAGCAGACGGAGCCGGTGATGCGCAAGTTGCACGAGCGCGGCGTGAAGTGTGCCATCGCGAGCTCGTCTTATCGTGAGCTCATTGACGAGCTGGTAGAGATTGCCGGTATCGCCGATGTGCTGGACTACACCATCAGCGGTCACGAGTGCAGTGCGTTTAAGCCCGACCCCGAGATCTACCTGCGTGCCATGGAGGCGCTAGGGGTGGAGCCTGCCGAGTGCCTGGTTATAGAGGATTCGCCTTTGGGCATCGAGGCTGGTAAGCGCTCCGGCGCCCGCGTCCTGGCGCTGCGTCCGCACGAGGGTGTCAACCTCGATCAATCGCGAGCCGATGCCGTTATCGATAATCTGACCGACATTTTGGCCGCTTTGTAGCGTCAATCCGCCGCGAGAAGCACTGATTCACGCGTCTTTTGCTGCGGATTGGCTTAATTTGTCATCTATTTGGATCCGTTTGGCTTCGATTCGGACTAAGTGAGTAGACTTTTTGGTGCAAGACGAGCACAAAGCGCATCTGCTCTAGTAAAACCGCAGGTCACAGGGGTGGCGGTTTTGGGTGTGCTCTGCAGGTCGCGTAAAGTCTACTCACTTGTTATTTGGGCCTTTGGTCGTGGGGTTGCTGGTCCCGCTTTGGTTGTCGAGGGAGGGTGAATTGAAGCGCCCCCGCATGCTCCGTGCTACAATCGCCGACATGCCTCACAACCAGATTTGCCTTCGAAAGGAGCCCGCGTGGCGAACGCCATCGATCAGCTCACGGACCGCGTGCTCGTGCTCGGCCGCCTTACCATCGTCCGCCGCGCCATTACTGCCGTGGCGGTCACGATTTCCGCCGTTCTC
The DNA here is from genome assembly GCA_030841765.1 of Collinsella aerofaciens. Taxonomy (GTDB): domain Bacteria; phylum Actinomycetota; class Coriobacteriia; order Coriobacteriales; family Coriobacteriaceae; genus Collinsella; species Collinsella aerofaciens_AV. The sequence continues at coordinate 6,029 of JAUUSS010000100.1, forward strand.
CAGACATTCCTGATCCAGGCGTTCATTCAGCCCGCCGACCTGCTTCCGAGCGGCCTCACCGGCGTTGCGGTCCTGCTCGATCGCGTTACCTCGCTGGGCGGCGTTCACATCGACATTTCGCTCGGTATGCTCGCGCTCAACATCCCCGTGGCGCTCCTATGCTGGAGCGGCATTAGCAAGCGCTTCGTCATCTTCTCGATGATGCAGGTCGTGCTCTCGTCGCTGTTCCTCAACGTCTTTCACTTCGCTCCATTTTTGGGCGACAAGATCATGCTCATCATTTTTGGCGGCGTGGTCTCGGGTCTGGGCGCTGCCATCGCACTTAAATCCGGCGCATCCACCGGCGGCACCGACTTTATCGCGCTGTGGGTTTCCAACCACACGGGCAAGACCATCTGGGGCGTCATCTTTGGTTTCAACTGCTTTATCCTGGCGATCTTTGGCTTTATGTTTGGCTGGGACAAGGCGGCGTATTCCATCGTGTTCCAGTTTATTTCGACCAAGACCATCGACAGTTTCTATCGTCGCTACGATCGCGTGACGCTGCAGATTACGACGCGCAAGGCAGACGAGGTCATGACTGCCTACGTAAACCATTTTCAGCACGGCATTAGCTGCGCCGAGGTCGTCGGCGGATACAGCCGCGAAAAGATGTACCTGCTGAACACCGTTGTTTCGACCTACGAGAGCCAGGACATTATCAAGTTGGTGTGCGACGTTGATCCCGGCGCCGTGATCAACGTGTTCCACACGCTCAACTTTGTGGGCGGCTGGTGGGGCGGTCATGTCGACGAGCCCATGCCCACGGCCGTTCCCGATCCCGACAAGCCCGCACGCATGGCCAGCAGGCAGGCGCGCCTCAGCGAACAGGACAGCCTGCAGCAGGACGACGGCAAGTAGGGTATTGGCATTTTGCCGGTCCTGCGCAACCCATCCGAACGAGCCCCCCGAAAGCCCCGTTGCTTTCGAGGGCTCTCGTTTGCCCAGATAAAACCTACCAAAATGAAGCTGTCGCTTTTTGGTAGGGAGGGTGTATCGTTTTATCAATATGAGGTAACATGAAACTAGACGTTATATACGTATTAGAAATTTAGCTATTTTGATAAGAGTGATCAGATATGCCTGCGCCCAAAAATGCACCGCTTTACCAGCAGATTTATGACGAAATCAAGGATGCGATCGAGAAAGGTGTTTATGCACCCAAGGAGCGTATTCCGTCCGAGCTTGAACTAGCCGAGCAGTACGAGGTGAGCCGTATTACGGTGCGCCGCGCTGTCGAGGAGCTGTGCTCCGATGGTTACCTGGTTAAGCAGCAGGGCCGCGGCACCTTTGTCTCCACGCCGCACATCAACCGCCAGTTTCACGCCTCGACGCTGCAGACGTTTACCGCGCTGTGTGCCGGCAACGGCATGAAGGCCGGTGCGCACGTGATCGATCGCCAGATCGTTCCGGCGCGCCAAAACGAGATGGAGTTCTTTGGCCTGCAGAAGGATGCGCTGCTGCTGCATATCAAGCGCGTGCGTACGGCCGACGGCGAGCCCATCTTTGAGGAGAACATCTTTGTGCCGTTTGACGCCTACCGTGAGCTGTTGACGGCCGATCTTGAGGACAAGTCGATTTTTGCCGAGGTCGAGCGTGTTGGCGGAACGCCGATTGTCTCGGTTGGCTACCGTACGGTCGAGGCCGTTCGAGCTAACGCCGAGCAGGCGGCCGAGCTGGGCATTGCTCCGCACGATCCGCTGCTCAACCTGCGTGCCGGCTTTACCGGTCCCGATGACGAGCCGGTTTTGATGGGTAAGCAGTACTACGTGGGTAGCCGCTACGTCATGGTGATGTAGGGTTGGTTCCGCCGTTCTGACGAACGGCGGACCGGCCGACGCTGCGCCTTTGGTTACGCGGTTTTACCAAACCGCGTAACGGCTCGACGCTGCAAGCCCGCCAGAGCGGCAATCTGCCTTTCAACTTCGGCGGCATGATCAGAAGTTTTGTTCCGCCGTTCTGACGAACGACGGACCTGTCGACGCTGCAAACGCCCCTAAGCGGCAATCTGACGTTCAATCGTCGGTCGCGTACC
>JAUUSS010000101.1 GCA_030841765.1 Collinsella aerofaciens
TGCGCGGGTGGGCCGTTAGCGTGGCGTAGAGCTTGTCGGAAAGGGCTTGCAGCGTCGCCCGCTCCTGAGCCACATGGGGCGCCAGAGACGAGGCGGCAGCGGCAAAGGCCAGCTGCGTGCGCAGGTCCTGCGTGCCGGCACGTCGTCCGGCTTCCTGTCCTCCGCCAAAGATGCGCGGGCGCAGCGGGGTGCGAGTCTTAACGTAGAGCGCGCCGGATGCCACAGGACCGCCAATCTTGTGGGCGGCGACGGACATAGCATCGACGCCCAGCTCGGCGGCATCGAGCGGAATATGCAGATAGCCCTGGATGGCATCGGTGTGGAAAAGGGCGCCCACGGTATGCGCGGCCGCGGCAAGCTCACGGATGGGCTGCACCACGCCAGTCTCGTTGTTGGCAACCATGATGCTCACGAGCGCTACGTCGTCGCCTAGCAGCTCGATAAGCGCGGCAGGCTCAATGTAGCCCGCGCGGCAGGGCTGTACCAGGTCGACGGTAAAGCCAGCGGCACGCAGCAGCGGCAGGTTGTCCAGAATCGAATCGTGCTCGATGGCCGAAACGATTACACGATCGCGCTTGCGATCGCGCTGACGAGCGCCCTCGGCAAGACCGAGCAGCGCCAGCTGGTTGGCTTCGGTGCCGCCGTTGGTCAGAACAATCTCGGACGGGCGGACGCGCGCGCCAAAGCTGCGGGCAATCTCGCGACGCGCCACTTCCAGGCGTGCAGCGGCCTTGCGGCCGAGCGAATGCAGCGAGTTGGGGTTGACGCCGGCAAGCTCGCTGTCGTCGTACTCGCGCTGCGCAAGGAGCGCCTCGGCGCGCATGGGCGTCGAGGCGGCATAGTCAAGATTAACGGGTATGCGGTTTTGACCTGCGGTCATAAGGGTTTATGCCTCCTGTGCGGCCTCGTTGCCCAGCTTCTGCAGCAGCGCAACCTCGGCAGCGGGATCTTCGGACTTAAATACGGCGGAGCCGGCCACGAGCACGTTGGCGCCTGCCTTGACGACCTCGGCAATGTTCTTGGAAGAAATACCGCCGTCGACCTCGATGAGGGGCGACACGCCGTGGCGCTCGCACATGGCTTTGAGCTCGTGGAGCTTATGCAGAGTGCCCGGGATAAAGCTCTGGCCGCCAAAGCCGGGGTTCACGCTCATGAGCAGCACCATGTCAACAATGTCGATGATGCTATCGAGCACGCAGACGGGCGTGGCGGGGTTGAGCACCACACCGGCCTTGACGCCGCGCTGCTGCAGATGCGTGAGCGTGCGGTGCAGGTGCGTGGAGGCCTCGTAGTGCACGGTGATCATATCGGCACCGGCATCGGCATACCAATCGACCGTCTCGTCGGGATTCGACACCATCAGGTGCGCGTCGACCGGCACGTCGGTGGAGCGCTTGACGGCCTTGAGGATGTCAACGCCAAAGGTGAGGTTGCCGGTAAAGTGACCGTCCATAACGTCGAAGTGCACGTAGTCGGCGCAGGCGATTTTGTCGAGCTCGCCCTTGAGGTTGGCCATGTCGGCCGAAAGGACGGACGGAGCGATTTTGATGGAACCCATGGTGGAAGCCTTTCTGCGTTAGTCGGTGAGTCCGTAGAACTCTTGGGAGGGTACGCGGTCGGTAAGAATCTCGAGCGCCCTATCCAAAGTAACACCGTTGTAGAGCGTTTGCTCCACGGCAAAGGTGAGCGGAATGTCTACGCCCAGTGAACGGGCGAGTTCGCTGACGCTGCGGGCCGCGACGGCGCCTTCGACCACCATATGCGTGCGCGTCTGATACTCGTTGAGTGACACGCCGTGGGCAAACTCGTAGCCAAAGGTGCGGTTGCGCGAATGCTCCGAGGTGCAGGTGGCAATGAGGTCGCCCATGCCGGCGAGTCCCATGCAGGTCATAGCTTGACCGCCGCGGGCGTGCACCAGACGGCTGATCTCGGCCAGGCCGCGCGTCATGATAAGGGCAAGCGTATTGTCGCCGGCACCGGTGCCGGCGGAGATGCCGCACACGATGGCGATAACGTTTTTCATGGCACCGCAAACCTCGACGCCGGTCATGTCCTGCGACAGGTAGATGCGGAAGGCCGTGGATAGGAGCAGGTCCTTAAAGGTCTCCCCTATCTGCGGATCTTTGCTTGCGATGACGGCGGCAGAAAGTCCGCCGCGGCAGATTTCCTCAGCATGGTTGGGGCCCGAGAGCGCCGCCACGCGCGACTCGTTGCCGATCTCGCTGGCGATGACCTCGCTCATGAGCAGGCCGGACTCGGGCTCAATGCCCTTGGTGAGGCACAGAACCGGCGTCTCGTCCGCGATGTACGGCGCCGCCTGGTGGCAGACGTCGCGCAGGTGCGTCGAAGGCACGGCAAAGATGATCGCATCGGCACCGTCGAGCGCCTGGGCGAGCTCGGTCGTTGCCACCACGTTGTCCGGCAGCTCGTAGCCCACCAGATAGCGAGGGTTTCGGTGCTCGCCGTTAATACCGGCGGCCGTCTGCTCGCTGTGGGCCCACATGGTCACGCGCTCGGCCCGCGCGGCGGCAAGGCCCGCGACGGCGGTTCCCCAGGAGCCGGAGCCAATCAGCGCAACATTCATGACTCTCTCCTACTTATCGTCGGGCTCGGTGACGCGCTTGGTAAACGAGAGCTTGGACTCCTTACCCGTCATGAGCTTTTTGATGTTCGCACGATGGGCCCACACCACAGTAATGCCGATCAGCGCCATGCAAAACTTAAGTCCGAGGCTGCTGTACGGAAAGACCGCGCAGGCAGCGATGGGAAGACCGATGGCCGCGGCAAGCGAGCCCACCGACACAAACTTGGTGATGGCGACGGCCACGATAAACATGCCCAACAGCGAAAGTCCGATGGGCCAGTACCAGGCGAGGATGACGCCCAGACCAACTGCGATGCCCTTGCCGCCATGGAAGTTGAGGTAGGGCGAGAAGATATGGCCCCACACGGCTGCCAGGCAGATGACGCCGAGCATCCAGTCGCCGGCGGCACCGGGGGCCATAATGCTCACGGGGAAGCCATAGCCCAAGTCGGCAATGAGCGGACGCGCGATAAGGACGCAGATGGCGCCCTTATGGCAGTCGAGCAGCAGCGTGAGCGCAGCCACCTTGGGGCCGGCCACGCGCAGGGCGTTGGTGGTGCCGATGTTGCCGGAGCCCGCCTTACGAATGTCCGTGTGGTTGAACACGCGGCCCAGGATCAGACCAAACGGAATCGCCCCGATAAAGAACGAGACCACGGCGCAGATGGCGGTCAGAAGAATCGGATTATGCATCCTTTTGCTCCTTCTTCCTAAAGAAGAGTCGAATGGGCGTGCCGGCAAAGTCGAAGGTCGAGCGCATGCGGTTCTCTACGTATCGCTGGTAGGTGTCGTTGACCAGGTCGCTGTGGTTGACGAAGAACGTGAACGTCGGCGGGTTGACGCCCGTCTGGGTCACATAGTGCATACGCAGGCGGCGCTTGCCGTCCACCACGGTATGACCGAACTCGCGCAGGTCGGTGAGGAACGTGTTGAGGCGTGAGGTGCTGATCTTCTGCGAGCGCGTCTTCTCGGCGGCGTCGACCATCGCCCAGATCTTCTCGACGCTACGGCCGGTCAGGGCCGAGATGCGCAGGTACTGAGCCCAGGGAGCCATGACGCCCAGACGGCGGTCGACTGTCTCCATGCAGGCCTCGCGCTTGCGGTCGTCGTCGAGCAGATCCCACTTGTTGAGCAGTACCACGATGGCGCAGCCGCGCTCGATGGCCAAGCCCATGACCTTCTGGTCCTGCTCGGTGACGCCCACGGAGGCATCGACGACGAGCAGCGCCACGTCGGCGCGGTCGATGGCACGCAGGCCGCGGACCATGGAGTAGTACTCGATGTTCTCGTACACGGTGCTCTTCTTACGGATGCCCGCGGTGTCGACCATGCGGTAGTGCTTGCCGTTGCGCTCCACGACGGTGTCGATGGCGTCGCGCGTGGTGCCGGCAATGTTGGACACGATGGAGCGGTCGGCGCCCAGGATGCGGTTGAACAGCGAGGACTTACCGGCGTTGGGGCGGCCGATGATGGCGACGTTCAGCGCGTCGGGGAACTCATCGGCGACCTCGTCCTCTTCCTCCGGAAGCAGGGCCACGATATCGTCGAGCAGGTCGCCCGTGCCATGACCATGCAGGGCCGAGAGCGGCGTGGGCTCACCGATGCCGAGCGAATAGAACTCCCAGATGCTGTCGTTCTCGCGATCGGGGTTGTCGAGCTTGTTCACCAGCAGAAAGACCGGCTTGTCGCAGCGCTTGAGCATGCGAGCGACAGACTCGTCCTCCTCGGTGACGCCGGTGCGGCCGTCGACCACAAACAGGATGACGGCGGCTTCCTCGGCGGCGGCGAGGGCCTGGTCACGGATGGACGTGGCGAAGACGTCATCGCTCTTGAGCGGTTCGATGCCGCCCGTGTCGACGATGGTGAACTCGCGGCCGTTCCAATCGGCCGTGTGGTACGAGCGATCGCGCGTGACGCCGCGGGACTCGTGGACGATGGCGTCCGAGGTCTGGGCCAGGCGGTTAACGAGCGTGGACTTGCCCACGTTGGGGCGTCCGACGACGGCGACGATAGGTTTCATCTGCTCTCCTTTAATGGGTAGGGTCAGTGGAAATGTTAGGGTCCGCGGGCATAATGCCAAGGATATGCTCTAGGGTATCGAGCAGCTCATGCGGCATGGTCGACACCACATGAACCTCGGCGCCGCGACTGGTAAGGCTTGCGAGTAAATCGTCACGATGATACTCGTCAAGCGTCATGCCGTCAGCGTTGAACATGAGCTTAGGCACAAAGAGCATAAACCCCGACAGATCTTGGGGCAGCTGCTCCAGAATGTCACACGCGACGATGAGGCCGGTCACGTCCACGTTGCCGCCAAAGTAGCGGTTCTTGATGGCTGTGACAGTGCCGCCGAGACCATGCGGCGACTCCACAAAGCGCGCCACGGTGTCGCGTGCGCTGGCGCCCGAGAGGCACAGCAGGTGCTGGCCACGGGCGGCGATGGCCTCGCGGACGCGGGCCAGACGCTCGGCGTCGGCGGCAAGCACGTCGTCGGTCTCGTCCAGATACGAGCGGATCATGCCAATGCCGTCGTAGTACTGCGGGTAACCGTCGTAAAAGTCTGCCTCGGGAGGATCGATGCCGGCGTCCAGATAGAACTCGTCGCTCATCTGGAAGGTGTGGCGGCCAAAGCGCTCATAGGCGCGGTCCTGGAACGGTCGGATCATGGCAATGGTCTCGCGCGCTAGCTCGGGCTTGTCGCTGTAGGACCAGCTAAAACGGTTCTGATGCTTGGTAAAACCGAGCGGCACGATGCCCAGGCTGGTGATTTGCTCGTGCTCCTCGCAAAAGCGCAGGGTCTTTTCCAGCTCCTCGCCGTCGTTCATGCCGGGGCACAACACAATCTGCGCGTGAATCTCGATGCCGGCGGCCATGATGGCCTCGAGTACGTCCATGCCGCGCTGGGCGTTGCGGCCCATCATGCGGCGGCGGACGTCGGGGCTCACGGCGTGGACCGACACGTTCATGGGGCTCATATTGCGGTCGATGACGTTTTGCACGTCCTCGTCGGAGAGGTTCGTGAGCGTAACAAAATTGCCCTGCAAAAAGCTCAGACGATAGTCGTCGTCGCGGATGTAGAGCGTGGAGCGACCGCCCTTGGGGAGCATGGTCATAAAGCAGAACACGCAGGCGTTGACGCAGGTACGCATGCCGTCAAAGATGGGGCCATCGAATTCCAGGCCCCAGTCCTCTCCTGGGAAGCGGTCGAGCTCGACGGAGGTGACGGTGTTGTCGCGCGGATCGAAAACCTCCAGGTCGACGGTATCATCGTCGGCCTCCCAGAGCCATACGATCATGTCGGTGAGCTGCTCGCCGTTGACCGTGAGCACGCGCATGCCCGGCTCGATACCCACATCCCATGCGGGCGACTCGGGACGCACGTTCTTAACGAGCGCGCCTTCACCCGGCTCGGGGTCGCGGCTGCGCCCGTAATCGGCCACCTCGGCGGCGTATGCGGGTACGGTCTGGTCCATGGTTAGCGGCAAAGCTCCTTGATGCGCGTGACGGCGCGCTCGATGTGTTCTTGCGGGGTGGAGGCTCCGGCGGTGATGCCGATGTGGTGAGCGTCGGTAAACCACGCGGCCTGGAGCTCGGAAGCTTCCTCGATATGATACGTGCGCTCGCAGGCGTCTGCGCAAATCTGCGCCAGGCGGCGGGTGTTGCCCGAGTTCTTGCCACCCACCACGACCATGCAGTCGCAGCGGTTGGCAAGTGTGGCTGCTGCCTGTTGACGCTCACTCGTGGCGGCGCAGATGGTGTTGATCACACGCAGCTCCTGCACGCGCGGGGTTATGGCGGCCACGACCTCGGCGAGGTTCTGCGCGGTCTGGGTGGTCTGCACAACGAGGCCCACCTTGCCCTTGAGCGACAGGGCATCGGCGTCGGCGGCACAGCTCACGACCTGCGCGTCATTGCCGGCGTGGCCTAGAATACCCTCGACCTCTGGGTGGCCCGGCTCGCCCACGACGATCACGCGGTAGCCTTCGCGCACCAGGCGCTCGGCCGCCACATGAACCTTCTTCACGTAGGGGCAGGTGGCGTCGACCACGGTAAGGCCGCGCTCGCGAGCGGCGTCAATGACCTGCGGCACCACGCCGTGGGCGCGGATAATCACGGTGCCGGATGTGGCGTCGTCCAAGGTGTCGGCCAGACCGACGCCTGCCTCATCAAGCTCGCGCACCACGATGGGGTTATGGATGAGCGGACCCAAGGTATGGACCTGAGTGCACTCCCCTGCCTGCGGCGCGCCGGCCAGCGCCATATCGAGCGCACGCTGTACGCCGTAGCAAGTGCCGGCGTGGGCGGCGATCTCGATGGTGGGCGCGTTTGCCTGGTCAGACGCAGCCGCGGCGGTGTTCGTCACGTTCTCGCTCATGGCTAGAACCTGCCCGGATGCTCGGCGCACAGGTCGTCTCGCATGGCGTAGACGCGGCTCATGGCCTCGGACTCAAACCATTCCAGGCGCTCCGTGCGCTTAAGCCCAGCCGGTGCGTCGGAAAGCGAGACGGCCTTGCCGGCGCGGATCCAGCACTTCTTGGGACGCATGATCTTTTTGCCCGCGGGCGTGATGTCGGACCAGCCGCAGATGGCGAGCGGGTTCACAGGTGCCTTGCCCATCTGGGCGATGAGCGCAAAACCGCCGTGGACCTCGGGTTTGATCTCGCGCGAGCGGATGCGCGTGCCCTCGGGGAAGATCAGAACGTCCTCGCCGCGCTGCAGCGCATGCTGGGCGGCGCGCAGGCACTTCATATCGGCAGTACCACGCTCCACGGGGATGCCGCCAACGCGGCTAAAGGCCCAGCGCACAATCTTGCTCTTGGCGAACTCGGACTTAAAGATGGGACGAATGCGGCGCCCCCCAAAGAACAGCGCCGTCTCCACGGCCAAGAGCTCGGCCATCGAGGTGTGGTTGCAGATGACCACGCTGCCGCGGCCGTCCTGGCGCTCAAACAGCAGATCGGCATCCTCGACCTTCCAACGCCACATGAGCTTGGAGAAGGCCCAAAGGATTGCCATGACCACGAAAACGGTGCCGCGGATGAGCGCCGGGAACTCGGCGTAGGGGGCGTTGTAATAGTCCTCGGGCGTCTGCTTAAACAGGCGCATGGGCTACCTCCTTTGGTTGATGAGGTCCTCGATGATACGAACGACCTCGTCGATGGTGTGAGCGGTGGAGTCGACGTGCACGGCGTCCTCGGCGGGCACGAGCGGGGCGACCTCGCGGCTGCTGTCGAGCTTGTCGCGCTGCTTAAGGGCGTCGAGGGT
>JAUUSS010000102.1 GCA_030841765.1 Collinsella aerofaciens
AACCCTGGACCTTGGGATTAAGAGTCCCCTGCTCTACCAACTGAGCTAACGACCCGATATCAACACGAAGCAAGAACTGGGGTGGGTAAAGGGACTCGAACCCTCGACCTACGGGACCACAACCCGTCGCTCTAGCCAACTGAGCTACACCCACCGTGTCCTGTGCGCTTCGCGCTCGACTATTATTGCAAGGAACGCCACGCGATGCAAGCCCCAATTTTCAAGAATTTTGAAAAGAGTTTTTCGAGACCATTTCGAGCAAATCCCACCGGTTTCATAGGAGTAAACTTGCCCCACTGCAAATGCTCGAAAGGACCGTCATGAAAGAACTCTCCAACCGCACGGCAACGTTTACCGATTCGGTCATCCGCCGCATGACACGCATCTCCAATAAGTACGGCGCTGTCAATCTCTCGCAGGGCTTCCCTGACTTCGATCCCCCAGCGCAGCTGCTCGATAGCCTCAGCACCATCGCCACCGACCCCAAGCCGCTTTACCACCAGTACTCCATCACCTGGGGCTCCCAGGCCATGCGTGAGGCGCTTGCCGCCAAGCAGGAGCATTTTATGGGCATGTCGGTAAACCCCAACGAGAATATCGTAGTCACCTGCGGCTCCACCGAGGCCATGATGGCCGCCATGATGACGGTTACGAACCCCGGAGACAAGGTCGTCATCTTCTCGCCGTTCTACGAGAACTACGGCGCCGACACGATCCTTTCGGGTGCCGAGCCTATCTACGTGCCGCTCAACCCGCCCACATTCGACTTTGACCGCGAGACACTCGAGGCGGCCTTCCGCGACAACGACCCCAAGGCCATCGTCCTGTGCAACCCTTCCAACCCTTGCGGCAAGGTCTTTACGCGCGAGGAGCTCACCTTTATCGCCGACCTCTGCAAAAAGTACGACACCTACTGCATCACCGACGAGGTGTACGAGCACATCGTCTACGCGCCCCACGAGCACGTCTATATGGCCACGCTGCCCGGCATGTTCGAGCGAACCATCAGCTGCAGCTCGCTGTCCAAAACGTACTCCATCACCGGCTGGCGTCTGGGCTACACCATTGCCCCGGCCCAGATCACCGAGCGCATCAAGAAGGTCCACGACTTCCTCACCGTGGGTGCCGCCGCTCCCCTGCAGGAAGCTGTCGTCACCGCCCTCAACTTCGACGACAGCTATTACCAGGAGGTCCTCGACCTCTACACCGCCAAGCGCGACCTGTTCTGTCAGGGACTCGGCAGCATCGGCCTCACGCACAACGTGCCGCAGGGCGCCTACTACGTCATGATGGACATCTCTGAGTTTGGCTATGACAGCGACCTCGAATTCTGCGAGGACCTCGCGTCTAAGGTGGGCGTGGGCGCCGTGCCCGGCTCGAGCTTCTTCCGCGAGCCCGTCAACCATCTGATTCGTTTCCACTTTGCCAAGCGAGACGAGACGCTTAACGCGGCGCTGGAGAACCTCAAGTCGCTACGTGATAAAATCAAGCCGCGCGGGTAAGGACGGCCCGGCAACTAAAGCAACCAAAGAAGCCCCGCACCGCCCGCCGCGTTGCGAGGCTTCTTTCTATAGCGCTTTCTTAAATAGTTTAGAGCTCTATACTTTAGTCACGGAGCAACTCGTCCCAGAGAGAGGAATACTATGGCAGAGCAGCAGCTTATCGGAGCGCTCGAGGCCGGTGGCACCAAGATGGTCTGCGCCACGGGCTATGCGGACGGTACGGTCCTAGAGCGCGAGCAGATCGCGACCACGACCCCGCAGGAGACCGTTGAGGCCGTCAACGCATGGTTTGCCGACAAGGGCATCGCCGCGCTGGGCATCGGCGCCTTTGGCCCCACCGCAGTCAACCCTGCCTCGCCCCAATACGGCAAGATCCTGGAGACGCCCAAAACGGCATGGCGCTACTTTGACCTGCTGGGCACTATCCAAAACGAGCTCAATATCCCCTGCGGCTACGATACCGACGTCAACGTCGCCTGCCTGGGCGAGGTCACGTTTGGTTGCGCCAAGGGCCTCACCGACGTGGTCTACCTGACCATCGGCACCGGCGTGGGCGCCGGCGTGCTCTCGGGCGGTAAGCTCGTGCACGGCATGATGCATCCCGAGGCCGGCCACATCCTGGTCACGCGCGACCCGCGCGACACCATTGGCGAGCACAGCGCCTGCCCCTTCCACGACAACTGTCTCGAGGGCCTCATCGCCGGCCCCGGCGTTAAAAAGCGCTGGGATGGCAAGAGCGCCGGAGACATGGCCGATGACCCGGAGGCCATGGACCTGCTCGCCGGCTATCTGGCACAGGCGCTCATGACCTACACGCTGTGCTACGCGCCGCAAAAGATCATCATCGGCGGCGGCGTGGCCGACCACACCCCCATCGTGCCGCTCGCACGCAAGAAATGTGCCGAAATGCTCAACGGCTATATCGTCACGCCCGAGGTCAACGACATCGATACCTACATTGTCAACAACAGCCTCGAGGGCAAGCAGGGCATCATGGGTTGCCTTGCCCTGGGCGCACAGGCGCTTCAGTAACAGACGCACCCACGGGGCGTGGCGCGCCCAGCAAATCCGACCAATGGAACGACGCCACCACGCCTCATATAAGCCCTCAAATAAAAAAGGCCGCCTAGGACCAAACAATACGTCCTAGGCGGCCTTTTTGGCGTACATCAGCGACCGTAAGAGATATCGGAGCACAACGCCCATTGCCGCTCCACAGCAGTCGATCATCACATCGGTGATCATGCCGGCGCGTCCCGGCACAAAGAGCTGAATCGTCTCGTCGATCGAGGGAATCAGCAGCAGGAACACCGCCGTGGGCAGCAGCACGTCAAAGGTGTGCCGGCCCTCAAAATCAAAAGCGTGCGTTGCCAGGATGCCGAGCACCATATACTCGGTAAAATGCGCGCACTTGCGAACAACAAAGTTGGTCACCCATTCATATGGAAGTCCCACGCCGTGCAGGAAACCGCGGATAGCTTCCATGACCGTTAGGCTCAGCGAGCCCGACCCCGAGCCGGGAACCAGCGAATTGCCCCAGATCAAGAGCGCCATCAGGCAGGTCACGACCGCCCATTTTCGATTCATCTTAACCATGCAGAAGTTATGCCTCCGCGCGGAGCGGCGCGAAGCTGGCGGTACCGCCCTCGATAACGCTCAGATAGGCACGGCCCGTACGCTTGGCGGTAGAGGACTGCAGGCGCTCGATCTCTTCCTCGAGGATCTGATTGACGCGCTCGTGACGACGATTTTCCATAATGCCGGCGGCAATAGCCTCGGCCCGCTCGATGCTCTCGCGCGAGATACGGGCGGTATCCTCGGGGAACACAGCGCTGTGACGGCCGACATAGGCGGGAGCAGCAGGCTGAGGGGCAGCGACGGGAGTGGGGACTGCAACAGGAGCGGGCTCGTCAATCTCATCCAGAATCGCGGTGGCGGCGGCCCACATGTCCTCGTGGCCCGAGTAATCGGCCATGGGGACATCGACCTCGAGCGAGACGTCCGGAAGGTCGCCGGTGTCGATGCGATCTTGGGCATCAATCGATGCGGTGATGGCTGCAGGTTCATCGAGGTCGTCAAGATCGATGTCCGCGGCACCGGAGATGATAGGCATGCTGGCGAGGTTTGCGTTGTACGGCGCAGCCTCAGCCGCCTGCTGCTGAGCAGGAGCGCCCCAAAGCGAGCTCTCGGCGGCACGGCGGGCGGCAACGGCCTCCTCGTCCGCGGTAATGGCTTCATCAACGTACGAATAATCGGCAGAAGCGTTCGCGTCGCCCGAGGTAGCGTTGTAGGCGTTATTGGCTGCCGCGTTGGCAACGAGTGCCACGAAAGCCGCCGTGCTGCCCGCAGGGGCGGCCTGGGAGCCCGACACGGCGCGCGCCGCGGCGGCGATGTCGTCACGATTGAAGGAGCCGGTCTGCCCGCCGTTGGTAAGCTCGTCGATGGCGACTTGATAGACGTCGCGCGAGTGTGCAGGGTCGCAGCTCACCGGCGAATCGTCGTCGAGCATACTGTCGATCATGGACCAAGCCTCGGCCTCGTCCATAGCATCTGCGGCTCGAGCGATGGTAGGGACACCATCATCGGCATGACGGCGCTGGAACGCACCAGTCAGGCCGGAAAGGTATGCCGAGGTAGACTGCTCCGCCTGAGCCTGAGAAGCAGAAGCCGCAGCGTAAGGAGTCGCATCCTGCTGCTGAGCCGGAATCGAGGCGGTCTTGAACTCACTTTGATGTTGATTGAGATTGGCAGCACCGCCCATGGCATCGGGCTGGAACAGACGCTCTTCACGCTGCGCACGGTACTCGGAGATGCCCAGCGAGGCGGCATAGATACCCACGCCCGCCACCGCGCCCACGGCGAAGGGAACCGCACCCGCCACGACCGTCTCGTTCACCGACGAAAACGGCAGCGTCGCGGCATACATAACCACGGGGGCGGCCAGGCCGATCCCGCACGAAAGTCCGGCAAGGACTGCTCGTTGTGTTGCATCAGAAGAAGCCATGAGCTCTCCCCATCTTCCAGCACCCAAATCGCATCATTCAGTTGGCTGCGCGAGAGAAGATGAAGCGGGGCTATGCCCCAAAGCAACGGTATATGGTTCGTTTCATCTGCGTTTTCCGTCGCGAAGCTTAAAAGCTATTATGCGAAACCGCCCTGTCGATTGCAAGCGACGATGTCGGATTGAAACGGGAAACCTGCTGCTTGCCAGTCTTATGGTCGATAACTGGCGCCGAGTGGCGATATAAAAAGGGCCGAGGCGCAAGCCCCGACCCTTCATCGCGCCGGCAATAACGCCGCGTGCGGTTGACGACTTAGAACGTCTGCTCGTAGTCGCTATGCTTTTTGGCCGAACGCACCAGGAACTCCTGGTTGGTGTTGGTGCCCTTGAGGCCCTTGATAAACGATGCGGCCGCGCGCTCGGTATTGTTCATGCCGGCGAGGATGCGACGCAGACCAAAGACAAACGGGCGCATCTGCTCGTCGACCAGCAGGTCCTCGTTGCGCGTACCCGAGGCAACAGGGTCGATGGCCGGGAAAATGCGGCGATCGGCCAGGTCGCGGTCGAGCTTGAGCTCCATGTTGCCGGTACCCTTGAACTCCTCAAAGATGACCTCGTCCATCTTGGAACCGGTATCGATGAGTGCGGAGGCCAGGATGGTGAGCGAGCCACCGTTCTCGATATTGCGGGCTGCACCCAGAAAACGCTTGGGCGGATACAGTGCCGCCGAATCAACGCCGCCCGAAAGGATGCGGCCTGAGGCGGGCGCCGCCAAGTTGTAGGCGCGGGCAAGACGCGTGATGGAGTCGAGCACAACTACAACATCGCCGCCCAGTTCCACGATGCGCTTGGCGCGCTCGATGACGAGCTCTGCCACGCGAGTGTGGTTGTCGGCGGGCATATCGAAGGTCGACGCCACAACCTCGCCCTTGATGGAACGCTGCATATCGGTGACCTCTTCGGGGCGCTCGTCGACGAGCAGGCAGATGAGGTGCACCTCGGGGTTGTTAATCGAGATAGACTGGCAGATTTTCTTGAGGATCGTCGTCTTGCCGGCCTTAGGCGGGGACACAATCAGGCCACGCTGACCCTTGCCGATCGGCGACACGATGTCGATGGCACGACCGGTAATGGAATCCTTGCCATGCTCCATGCGCAGCGGCTCGTTGGGATAGACCGGGGTGAGGTCGCCGAACTTGGGGCGATTGCGAATCTGCTCAGGATCCATGCCGTTGACGGTCGTGATCTTGGCGAGGCCGGCGCGCTTGTCGCCGCCGCGCGAAGGACGCAGCGAGCCCTCGATGACATCGCCCGTGCGCAGACGCGCGGAACGGATGAGGTATGCGGGCACGAAGGCGTCGTCGTTGGACTTCATGTAGCCATGGGCGTGGATGATGCCGGAGCTGTCTGGGCGAATCTGCAGAATGCCCTTGATATCGCGGAAACCCTCGGCCTTTGCGGCGGTAGTGTAGATCTCCTCGACGAGCTCGGCCTTCTTCTTGCCGGTCGTCTCGATCTCGAACTCCTTGGCCTTCTCGCGCAGCTCGGCGACCTTCATGGCCGCGAGCTCCTCGCGCGAAAGCGTGGGCTCAGTCGGAGCGGCATTGCGCTCCTTATTGCGCTGCTTGCGGTCGCGCTGACGGTTGCGGCGATCGTTGTTACGCTCGTCCTTGCGCTCGTTGCGGTCATTACGCTCGTCGTTGCGCTTGTGCTGACGGCGGTTGGGGCGAGCGCTCTCTTCGGTCTCGACGGGGGCGGTGCCATCGGTTGCGGAGGCGTCTTCGTTAGCCGAAGCATCATCGCTGGCCTCGGCATTGGAATCGCCCTGCGGCTCGGCCTCGGCATGCTGCTCGACGGCCTTGGCCTTAGCGGACTTCTTGCGACCGCGCTTGGGCTTCTCGGACGCAGACTGTTCGACGTCTTGGGGCTCGGCGGCATCAGTCGATGCATCGGCGGTCGTCTCGGCGGAAACCTCGGACGCACCCTTCTTGGCAGCCTTGGCCTTGGACGTGCGCTTAGCAGCAGTACGATGGCTGCGACCAGGACGGACGTCGGCGGGCTCGACATCGGCAGAAACGGCCTCGGAAGTCGTAGCATCCTGGACGGGCGCGTCGGCAGCGGTTGCAGGCTCGGCGGTCGCCGCAGCATCCCGAGCGGCGGCGGCTGCGGCTGCGGCCTTCTCGGCCTCGACGAAAGCCTTGGGCTTGCGACCGCGACGGTGCGGGCGCAAAGCCGGATCGACAACGGGAACTTCGCTGGCCTCGACAGGCGCAGCGGGCTCAACAGGCGATGTGCCCTCCCCTGCCGCGGAACGGACCGAAGCCTCAGCGAGCTCGGGGGTTACCTGATCGGCAACCTGCTCGGCCTTAGCAGCCGTGCGACGGCGTGTGCGCGGTACCGGCTTCTCGGTTGGCTGGTCGGCGACAGGGGTCTCGGTGGCGGCAGGCGTCTCGGGCACAAACGGAGCTGCAAGCTCGGTCAGAGCCGCGGCCTCACGCTCGGCAGCACGACGGCGGGCGCGCACCACCTGAGCCTCGCTAATCTGCGCCAACGCACGTGCCTGCGCGACCTCATCGGAAATCGGCGCCGAGGAGTCAGCTGCAACGGTACGCTTGGCGCGCGTCGTGCGCGTGGTACGGCGCTTGGGCTTGGTGACCTCCTCGCCGTCATCGGCAGGCTTGGCCGCGCGGCGCGTACGCTTGGGCTTTGCCGGAGCAGCCTCCTCACCAGTTGCAGACACGGCCTTCTCAGCCGCTACAGGCGTAGGCGTCGAAGCAGCCTTAGGCGTCTCAGGAGCCGAGGCTTGCGCGGGCGCCGCGACCTGGTCCGACGCAACCGGTGCAGCGGGAGCGGCTTGCGTCGTCGTTATTTCGTTTTCTTGCTGTTGATCAGACACAGTGTTTGCTCAACTTTCTTTTCAAGCCCTGTGATCACATGCTCCCTGCATAAACCTTCAGGGCGGCTAAACAGTCTAGCTCCGTCAAATACCGACGGACATCATTGATCTGTATCGAGATATTTGCGTCATATACGCAGCTTTAGTGTAACACAACCGCCGCCACCTGCAACTTAGTCATTGGACGTTCTTAAACGCCCAGTCATCAGGGACACTCCTCCTCAAAAGTGCCTTGAAATGTCGCGCCAGAGGAGTGAAGCCGTGGCACCTGGAATAGCCGCGCCACGAATCGCGCCCATCTGCTACGTTTGCCCCGAGCCCCTGACCATACCCTTGTTTTTTCAAAAACAACGAGTCTGCTACCTGCACTGATAATTGTTCTCGGGGGAAGCGGGCACTGCGGGGCGCGGCAAC
>JAUUSS010000191.1 GCA_030841765.1 Collinsella aerofaciens
CGAGCTGCAGGATGCGGGCAGCAAGGTCGCCATGGTGGGCGACGGCATCAACGACTCACCCGCCCTGGCGCGCGCCGACGTGGGCCTCGCTATCGGCACCGGCGCCGACATCGCCAAGGAGGGCGCCGACGTGGTACTCATGCGCAGCGACCTCATGGATGTCGCCCGCGCCATCGAGCTTTCGCGCGCCACGATCCGCAACATCAAGCAGGACCTGTTCTGGGCGCTGTTCTACAACGGCATCGGCATTCCGCTGGCGGCGGGTGTGTTCTTCCCCCTCACCGGTTGGCAACTCTCGCCGATGTTTGGCGCCGCGGCCATGAGCCTGTCGAGCGTGTGCGTCGTAAGCAATGCGCTGCGCTTAAAATCCTTTAAGCCAAAAGTGGCAAAATAAGCTCACCATTAAGTCCATTTAGAACGGGTTTTCCAGGTGCCCGAGATTGACCTGAAAGAGGAGCGACGCGTACTTTGGTACGCGAGCGACGGCTTGAAGGTCAAGGTCGGGTGCCTGGGAAAGCCGACACAACAGAGAGGAATATCCATGCGTTTCACAATCAAGACTTCCGGCCTCATGTGCGGCCATTGCGATGCCACCGTCGAGACCGCGCTGCTCAACGTTGCCGGCGTGACCGACGCCGATGCCGATCACGAGACCCAGACCGTCCAGGTAGAGTGCGACGACACCGTGACCGCCGAGCAGCTCGCCGCCGCCGTCGAGGGCGCCGGCGAGAAATTCCATGCCCTGTCCGTAACCGCCGCGTAACGACCCACGCGCACCCCGACCAGAAACGAGGACCCGCCATGATGGCAGACCACAAATCGGTGACCCGCATGCTCAAGACGGCACGCGGCCAGATCGACGGCATCTTGCGGATGGTCGATGAGGACCGCTATTGCGTCGACATCTCCACGCAGCTCATGGCAACACAGGCGCTCCTCGCGCGCATTAACGCCGACGTGCTCAAGGCGCATATCGAGGGCTGCGTGACTTCGGCAATCGAATCGGGCGACGAAGACCTCAAAGCCGCCAAACTCGCCGAAATCGAACGCGTCGTCGACAAACTCTCCAAGTAATTGGGGCATTGGGGACGCAGTTCATTTGCACCACATTGGTGCAGATTAACCTGTCCCCCTTGCTCTAAATCGGGTATAAAGGCGTGCGGCATATCGAATGAAAGGCAATTTGCATGAATGACTTTATGAAGGGCCGCAATGGCGCTGACGAACTCACCATCGTGATGGGCTTCGCAGGCATTATCATCGCCATGATCGGATCGATAGCCCGCATCCAGTGGCTCAGCTGGATTGCCATCGCCGTAATCGTGATTGGCGTGCTGCGCGGCCTG
>JAUUSS010000103.1 GCA_030841765.1 Collinsella aerofaciens
GCCCGCAGACGATGGCGGACATGAGCGGCATGAGGGCGCCGAGGAACTGGGCGTAGGCGTCCGCGCCCAGCGCCGGGTCCCATCGGGTTATGGAGAAGTACTCGCCGCAGGCAAGACCGGCTGCCAGGCCGCAGACGAGGTGCACCACTGCGAGCGGGGAGCGCGCCAGGCGCAGGGCTTCGGAGAGCAGGGCCCGCGGGAGAGTCATGCGTGGCGTCGGGTCGGAGAGTCGTGTCACGGCCATCACCTCTCCTCGGAGCACGCGAACCAGGCCGCGCCCGCCGCCGTGAGCGCGGCGAACGCGAGCGCGCAGACCGCAAGGCCCGCCAGTGTGAGCATGCCGTCCGCCGCGAGCGCCCTGCCGAGCGCCATGTCCGCCGCGAGTGGCTCGCCGCTCGGCAGCACGGGGATGAAGCTCGTGGGGATGACCATGCTCGCCGACGGCGGAAAGAGCTGCGGCAGCGGCATCAGCGACCAGGCGAACCCACCCACGAGCTGCGTGGCGAGCGGGCAGAAGATGCCCGCGAGCATGCCGAGCCGCGTCGTGAGGAAGAGCCCTGCGGGGATCATCCACGCCGCGGTCACCGTGTTGGCGAGCGCGCAGAGGAGCATCGTGAGGGTGCCCGCGGCCGTGAGGCCCTGCGAGGAGAACGCCGATCCCGCGAGGTAGATGCCGAAGACCACGAGGTTCGAGAGCGTGCAGAGCGCGAGGCACCAGAGCGCCTTGGCCCACCAGGCGCGCCCGAGCGGGAAGCCCAGGCCCAGGAACCCCCGCATCCGCGTGCGCGCGTCCGCCCGCGCGACGCACGCCACCACGAGCGAGAGAGCCACGGGCAGGAAGAGCGCGTACCAGTAGTTCCACGCGCTGAAGATCTGCACGCCCCGGTAGGGCATCGCGCCGAGCAACGGCATCGGCAGCGCCATGAGCACGGCCAGGCGAACCGGTGCCGCGTGGCGCGACTTCAGGGCCTCGGCGCGCAGGCCCGCGAGCAGGCCGCCTTTCTCGCCCGTCATGCCGCCACCTCCCCGCGCGCTCGTTGCCCCTCCCGGCAGACGCTCATGAAGAGTTCCTCGAGGTCCTGCCCGGACCGAAGCGCATCCTCGTAGGCGAGGCGCCCCCCGTAGATGATGCCGATGGTGTCCGCCATCTGCTGCACCTCGGAGAGGATGTGGCTCGAGACGATTACCGTCGTGCCCGCCGCCGCGAAGCCGCGGATCTGGTCGCGCAGCTCCTCGATGCCGATGGGGTCGAGGCCGTTGGTGGGCTCGTCGAGCACGAGCAGGCGTGGCCGGGCGATCAGCGCCAGCGCGAGCCCCAGGCGCTGCCGCATGCCCATCGAGAAGCGCCCGGCGCGCTTCTTCCCGGTGTCCGCGAGGTCCACGGCGGCGAGCACCTCATCTATGCGGCTCTCGGGAAGGCTCAGCAGCGTGGTGCGCACGCGCAGGTTCTCGCGTGCGGTGAGGTTGGGGTAGAGCGGCGCCTCCTCGATGAGGCTGCCGATCGCGTAGAGGTCCTCGCGGCGCCAGGCGTGCCCGGCAAAGAGGATCTCCCCGGCCGTCGGCCGCAGCATCCCGCAGATCATCTTGAGCGTTGTCGACTTGCCGGCGCCGTTGGGGCCGAGCAGCCCGTACACCTCGCCCTCGCGGATATGAAGGCTCACGTCGGCCACGGCCTCCTGCGCCTGGTCGCCGCGGCCGAAGCGCTTGGTGAGCCCGCGCGTCTCGAGCATGTAACCCATGGGTTCGTCCTTTCTCTTCCGGGCGCACGGGCCGAGTCGCCGTGCCCGCGCGCCTTGCCTTTCGGGTTCACCATCCATGGTGGGGCGCGTTTCTAACGAAGCCGTAACGGCCGTTGGGCTCTTTTGGCGCCAGCCCTTCTCGACCCGTACGCCACTCATGGTATGTTTATCGCGATAACAAGGACGGAGGTGCCCGTGGCACGCAATAAGTACCCGGAGGAGACGGTCGAGAAGATTCTCGACGTTGCCGAGCGGCTCCTCGTGGAGCGCGGCTACGAGCACACCACGATGATCTGAAGAGCAATACGCTAAATCGAAAAAGGTAATCGAAGCCGCGCCTGTGGACTTATCGAGGGTCGAGATTCCCGCCCCATCCATCGGCACCCAGCAGAAGGTCGTCGACATCCTCGACCGCTTCGGCACCCTAACCAAATCGCTCACCGACGGTAGGATAAACCCCATGAATATATGAATTGACCTGCTGACTCCAATGAAGATTGGAGGGTAACTGCCAGGGGTGACGGCCCAGCGAGTGTTATTTTGCGAGCTATGCGCATTGAAAGCGACCTTTCGTGGTATAAACTACTTGCCGGAAGCCGCGGCTTTCAGAGTACGGCTTACGTGTACGTTTAACCTCCGTGGGCGACGGGGTGCCGCAAGGCGTAGAATATCGCCCACCTGTAGGGGCCTGCAGCGATGCGGGCCCCGCTTCGTATGAAGGGGGCGTAACCGATGAAGATCGTATCCATCTCCCAGGACTTCTTCGACCTCGTCGAGGGCGACCGCGAGCTCATGCTTAAGCACAATCGCCCCTGCATCGTGGTGGTGAGGCTGCGTTTCCGCGGGAAGCGCAGGGACTTCGCTGTGCCGCTGCGTTCCAACATCGCCCCTAACGCGCCCAAAGACCAGTACTTTGCGTTGCCACCCCGCCCCACGACGCGCCCCGGCTGCCGCCACGGCATCCACTACATCAAGATGTTCCCCATAACCAAGGTCTACCAGCGCCGCTTCAGGACCGAGGGCTCGGCCTACTACGAGACGCTCCAGCGCATCATCGACGGCAACACCAAGCGCATCGTCTCCGAGTGCCAGGCATACCTCGACCGCTGCGAGCGCGAGGGAAGGCCTCGCTTTGCCGTCGACATCGACCGCATCGTGGGGCTGCTGGAGAGCGAGAAGTAGGGCACCTCGGCTCAGTCTCGAGCCATGCGGAGTCGCTCCGCATTTTTGAACGCCGCGTGTGCGTCCCAAATACTTGAGAAACAAGCTGTGAAGTGCGGTGGCGCGCCCGTGCCCGTGCATAGCCGTCACCATTAGCGTCTACGCGGCGTCGGCTTCAAGTGGAATTGACGCCGCTGCTGTATATGGTTTGCCTTGCTGCAAATGGCGGTATCAATGACCGCGATGCTTCTGCTTGTGCTTCAGTTTTCTCTGCTCGAAGCGCGCATCAGCCTCTTCCGCGCGGCGTCGGCTTCTTGCATGAGCTGACTCCTGCTTCATCGCTTCTCTCTGTGCCACGAGTGCCTGCTGCGCCTTTGTGCTCATCGCGGGCCGATTAAGGGCTTTCGCCGCCTCGCGAGCGCGTCGCTTGGGGTTCTTCGCGGGCTTGCTTGTTTCCGTGGACTCGTCGTCGAAGAGCGAGAGCTTCTCCCATTCGCTTGTAACGAATCGCAGGATCTCCTCATCGGACGGCTCCGCGCCGAAGACGATGCGGGCGGCGTCATACCCGCCGTCCTCGACGTGCTCCGTCAGCCCGACCCAGAATTGGCCGTCGTGATATACGGTCAGGGTGGACGACACGCTGATCTGCATGGTTGGTTCCTCCTTTATGTAGATGTCCATGCAGAGAAGGGACAACCAAGGAGGCAGGTTACTGATGCGGACATCCGCACGCCCACGACTACCCGACGGGGACTGTGTTTTCATCTCTGATGCCCGCATTGTAGCACGCGCGGATGCGCCCTTCATCGCTGCCGACATGACGTGGCTGGGATTCGTTCCTCGACACATCCTTTTGTATATTGCCTTCCCGGTTTCGAAACTTTAAATCAATTCGAGTTTCGAAACCGGGAAGGAGAGCGTATGTGAGAGGCGATATGAGCATCAACTTGATGCTTGAGGGGGAGCTCGCGTCGCTTCTGCCCATCGGGGACGTGTTCCCGAAGGTCCTCATCTCCCGCATAGGGCATGAGACCTGTACCCGGGAAGGCGTACTCGTGCTGGACCTCGCGCGGTGCTGCTCGGTGAGCAGGGGTTCTGAACACTGCGTAGGGATATAGCGCGACAGGGGGGGTGCAGCACCGTTTGCGCCTTGTCTAGAGAACACGAACAAGAGATGTGGCCTGCAGACGACTGAATAGCTCCATCTGTTTTGGTTACAACGAAATGTGTGCCGCGCGCCTGCGGCATGAAGGAGGGAGATTACTATGAATATCGTTGTATTGAGTGGTAGCCCGCGCAAGGGCGCCAATACCGACACCATGGCCGAGGCGTTTGCCGAGACCGCGCGCGAGACCGGCCACACAGTCGAGGTCATCCGCGTTGCCAGCAAGAAGATCGCTGGTTGTCTGGGATGCCAGTACTGCTTTACCCATGAGGGCGCCTGCGTGCAGAAGGATGACATGGCCGACGTGATCGAGTCGCTGAAAGGCGCCGATATGGTTGTCTTCGCTTCGCCCATCTACTGGTTTGATATCACTGCGCAGGAGAAGGCCGCCATCGACCGCCTGTACGCCTTCGGTGCTACGGGCTTCCCGTTCACCAAGACAGCCCTTTTGCTCGATAGTCACAGCGAGGGCGTCTATGACGCGGCGATCGCCATGTACAAGTCAACCTGCGCGTACTGCAAGTGGGAGGACCAGGGCATTATCACCATTAGCGGTATGACCGAGCGCGACAGCATGGCCTCTTCGCCCAAGTTGGAAGAGGTGCGAGAGCTCGCTCGCAGGCTCGCCTAAGGACAAGAAGAACGCGTGGCAATCGGTGTTGGTGGAAATGCTTGCTGTCCTTACCGAGAGGAATGCTGATTGCCATGCGTTGATGTCCTTATGGACAATCTCCGCATGCTAGGAGACTTTCTCGCTCAGGAACTCCCTGAACGCGGGGATGTCAAAGCCAACGAGACCACGCCCGCGCTCTCCGATGACGCCGTCCTCGAGGAGGCGGCGCTTGTATTGGCTTGCATAGTTGCTGGCGACGCCCATACGCTTGGCAATTTCTGAGACTCTGCTGGGGCCAGAATCGGGCAGCATCGCGAGTAAAAACTCAATGTCTTTATCGGAAAGCTCCTGATAGGTCGTTTCGAGAATGCGATCGCGCAGTTCCATGCGGGCAAGCAGAGAACCCTGTTGGACATCAGATGCGCTGATTTTGGGCGAGCTCTCCGAAACATCCCAAGTGCGATATCCGACGAGCTGCATCATGTAGGGGAATCCGTCGACGGCCTTCACAGCATCCTCGAGCGCTTCTGGTGTGATTGAGCGGCCTCCGGCCTCAACGGTTTTGCGGAATGCGTTTGCAATTTCAACGTCAGTGATTCGTCCCAACTGATGATATTGGGAACGCCTGAGGAACGAGACGGAATCGTTACGCAGCAACGCCGATACCTTGTAGGGCAGTCCTGCCATGAGTAGGGCAACTTTTTTACCTTCGCGTACAAAGTGCTGGTAAACAGAGGCAAATTGAAGCATTTCTTCGAGATCGACGGTGACTTCATCGATGGTGATGAGAAGTCCGATGTCATGTTTTTCGAGTTGCTTAAAGATGCCATTCATGCGCGTGCGCCAGTTGCCCTGAGCCTCTTGAGCATATGTCCAATCGATGCCCACTGGGCCAATTTGAACACCGTTTATGCGCGCGTGAGGCTGTGAGAGGTAGCTATCTGCGGCTTCTTTGGTTCGCTCGATAATATCTTCGAGCATGCCTGGCATGGCGGAGACATTTGCTGCGATCCAGCCGTGTTCAAGCGCCGTTTCTGAAAGGAGCGAGAGAAGCGCCGTTTTGCCCGTTCCCCTTGCGCCAGTAAAAATGGTTGACAGGTTGGGATCTCCCGGGCCGTTGATGAAGCCACGGTTGATGTCACGCAGGATATGCTCGCGACCCGCTAGAAAGTGAGGGACGCTTCCGAACGTCGGGGTAAAGGGGTTCTTGCTGTACTCCATGGTAGCTCCTTTGCAAGTTTTGCTAATTTTTGCAAGTTTTGCTATCTTTTGCAAGTTTTGCTAACGACTGACCAAAGGGCATCGAAGCAGTGGCGCTGACATTTTTTACGCAGAAAAATAAGCAGAAATCAATTTATCTGCGTTAAAAAATAGTTGAGAAGAAAAACGACGAGTCCCGGGCGCAATGACGTTGCGTTCCGGGCCTCGTCGCTTTGCGAAGTATCTAACGATCTCGTTGCCGTCGTCCTAGTCAAACAAACTTGGCATGTCGTTTTCTTTCATAAGGGCACCGGCAGAGGGGAGGCTCTGCGCGGTGAACTTTTCGGCCGAGACGCCGGCGCCAAGGATTTCCTCAGTTGTGCCGACGGTGGTGACCGAGCGGCCCTTCTTGGCTGTAAAGGCCTGGACGCCCTGCGTGTTGGTGGTCGTCTTGGTCTTGAACAGCGACGTGTTGAAGTTCATCAGGCGGTAGTCGCTCGAGACCAGTGCGATGTCGCGATCTTCCTTGAGCACCTGGGCATACAGCAGCTTACTGCCACCGTAGATAGCGTTCTTCAAGCGTTTGCGGTTGGTCTTGGTAACGTATCCGGCAAGTGCGACGCGCACCACGCGGCCGTTCTCAAAGACAAACAGCACGTCGGCCTTGTAGTCATCGGGGTCGATGACCCAGATGACGTTCTCGTCGGGTTCCATCTCAAGATCGGTCGGCAGGTATGAGCCCAGCTGTGCCGACTTGGTATCCTCAAACGCCGCAACCTTGCACTTGTACACCTGGCTCTTGTTGGTAAAGACCAGCAATTCGTGGGTGTTGGAGGACGGAAACTCGATAAAGGGTTTGTCGCCGTCCTTGTACTTGAGCGTGGTCGCCTTCTTGAGCACGCGGTCTGTCATCTTCTTAAGGTAGCCATCGCGCGAGAGCATGATGGTGACCGGGTACTCCTCGACCTCGGGCTCCAAGCTTACTTCGATAACCTCATGGGGCTCAATCCTGCCCGTGCGGCGCGGCATCACGTACTTCTTGTTGACTGCGGCCAGCTCGTCGCTGATGACCTTCTTGATGTTCTCCTCGCTGGAGAGGATCTCCTCAAGCTCGGCAATCTCACCCTCTAGCTTGGCGATGTCCTTGGTGCGGTTGAGGATGTACTCCTCGTTGATGTTGCGGAGTTTAAGCTCGGCAACAAACTCGGCTTGGGTCTCGTCGATGTCGAAGCCGCGCATAAGGTTGGGCACGACCTCGGCTTCGAGCTTGGTACCGCGGATGATGGCGATGGCCTTGTCGATATCGAGCAGGATCGCCTCGAGGCCGTGCAGCAGGTGCAGGCGCTCGGACTTTTTGCCCAGGTCAAAGTTAATGCGGCGACGCGTGGACTCAATACGCCACTTGACCCACTCGTGCAGGATCTGGCGCACGCCCATAACGCGAGGGTAACCATCGACCAGCACGTTGAAGTTGCACGAGAACGAATCCTGCAGCGTGGTCGAGCGATAGAGCTTGGCCATGAGCTTGTCGGGGTCGACACCGCGCTTAAGGTCGATAGCGATGCGCAGGCCCGAGAGGTCGGTCTCGTCGCGGATGTCGGCGATCTCCTTGACCTTGCCCTCCTTGGAGAGCTTGACGATGCGCTCGATGATGACATCGGTCTTGGTGGTGTAGGGAATCTCGTAGACCTCGATGATGCGCTCTTCGGGAATCCAGCGCCAGCGGGAGCGGATCTGGAAGCTGCCAAGGCCGGTCTCGACGATCTTTTCCATCTCCTCGC
>JAUUSS010000192.1 GCA_030841765.1 Collinsella aerofaciens
GATTCGGTCGCACGGAGAGCATTTCCCAGTTGACAAAACTATAGGAACACCCCCCATTAGCTGCAATTCCAAGCTAGTTAGCACTTTTGGACTCAGATCGTCATACTGAACAAGAATTTGAGTTGAGTTTTCAGGGACAGATGCGCCATCGGCACACCAAAAACAGTCACCAATATCGATAAAAGGGATGCTCGAGCGCGTGAGGGCCCGTGCAAAAGTGCTTCCGCCCGTTCCACGCTCCGCAACCACGATACAGTAAAGGCCCGCGTCTGCATGCTCGATCGAGACTTCCCCTGCCGGAAACGCCTTCCGCACAAGCGCCGCCAGGCCATCGCGCGCCTCGCGAGCGCGCACGCGCACGCGGTTCACATGTCGCTCGTAATCACCCGATTCCAGCAAACGAGCCAAAGCGACCTGGTCAACAGAGCTAACCGACGAGGCGTAAAAACCAAGGTTGCGCCTAAACCGCTCCATTAGCTCATCGGGCAACACCATGTACGCTAGACGCAACGCCGATGACAGGCTCTTCGAAAACGTGTTGGTGTAAATAACCGACTGGGCGGCATCGATCGATGCGAGCGCAGGAATCGGCTTGCCAGCAAGGCGAAACTCACAATCAAAGTCATCTTCGATGAGATACCGACCTGGTCGCTCGGCGGCCCAGCTCAGAAGCGCATAGCGACGCGCAATGCTCGTCACAAGGCCGGTCGGATACTGATGGGACGGCATCAGGTGAAGGACATCGGTCCCGCTTTTCTGCAGAGTGCTCAAGTCCACGCCCTCATCATCCAACGGGATATGTCGAACTTGGCAGCCCATAGCCTGATAGATACGCGTCAGACGCAAATAGCCCGGATCCTCAACCGCATACACCTTGTCCGCGCCAAGCAACTGAACCAACATGGTATCGAGCAGCTGGGCGCCCGCACCGATAACGATGTTGTTGGGGTCGACATTCATACCCCTTGTCCCGTGCAGATGGTGAGCAATTGCGCGTCGCAGCCGAGCAGTGCCCTGCGCCGGTGCGGGCGAAAAGATTTCGCGCTCGTCTTCGGATGCCAGCGTCGCCCGTAGCGCGCTTTGCCAAAGCCGCGCCGCCTCCAAAGCAGAAGGAGAAAGCGCATCGAATCGCTCGACCTGTCCGTTGACATCATGCACGCTGGGGCCCACAGAGACGGCATCTCGGTCGATGCCCTCCGCAGCCGAAGCCAAAACCGGTGCATCCGGAAGCTCGCAAGCGTAGTAGCCACGACGTGGTATTGAGCAAATATAGCCCTCAGCGAGTAACTGGCTATATGCATTCTCGATGGTAATAACACTGATTCCCAGA
>JAUUSS010000104.1 GCA_030841765.1 Collinsella aerofaciens
CCTCCTATCCCATACGTCTACAGAAACAAGAGCCCCGCTCGGGTGAACGGGGCTCGGATACAAACGTTTGCGCAGCGATTACAGTGCCATCGTGCGGGCGCGGTCGATGCGCGCCAGGCAGTCGTCGCGACCGACGAGCGCCATGGTCTCGCCCAGCGGGGGGCTCACCATGTTGCCGCAGACGGCGACGCGCACGGCCTGGAACACCACGCGCTTCTTAAGGTCCATCTGCTCGGGAAGCGGCTCAAGCGCGGCGTCGATGTTGGCAGCCGTCCACTCGTCCACGCCCTCGAGCGCGGCCTTGGCGGCGTCCAGAATGGCACCCATGCCCTCCTTGGCCAGGCCCTTGTTGACGGATTTCTCGTCATACTCGAGCGTCTCGGCCGTAGCGAAGATGGGAGCGGCGACGGTCACGGCGTCGGCCGGCATCTTGGTGCGCGGCTTGACGATGGCGGCAAGCGCGTCGATCCAGTCCTCGCCGTACTCGACATTACCCTCGATGAGACCCGCCTCGTGCAGCTCGGGGACCATGATCTCGTCGGCAAACTGAGCATCGGACATGCCGTTGATGTACTCGGCGTTGACCCAGTCGAGCTTCTTGGGGTCAAAGGTCGCAGGATTCTTGGAGATGCGGTCAAGCGAGAACTTGCTGGCCAGGACATCGCGCGGGATGATCGTGGTCTCGCCGTCGAGCGACCAGCCGAGCAGCGCCAGGTAGTTGACGAAGGCGTCGGACAGGTAGCCGGCGTCGCGGTACTCCTCCACCGAGGTGGCGCCGTGGCGCTTGGAGAGCTTCTTGCCGTCGGCACCCAAGATCATGGAGATGTGGGCGAACGTAGGCACGGGCGCGCCGAGGGCCTCGTAGACCATGACCTGACGCGGGGTGTTGGACAGGTGGTCGTCGCCGCGGATGACATGGGTAATCTTCATCATGGCGTCGTCGACGACGGTCGCGAAGTTGTACGTGGGCGTGCCATCGGAGCGGAAGATGACAAAGTCGTCGAGCTCCTTGGCGTCGAAGGTCACCTCGCCGTGGACAGCGTCGTGGATGACGACGTCGCCGCGGTCCTCGGGCACCTTGATACGCAGGACGTAGGACTCGCCGGCCTCGATGCGGCGGCGGGCCTCCTCGGGATCAAGATCGCGGCAACGGCGCTGATAGCCCTGGAAGGGGTCCTTGCGCTCCTGCGCGGCCTTGCGGTCGGCGTCGAGCTGCTCCTTGGTGCAGAAGCAGGGATAGGCCTTGCCCTCGTCCCAAAGCTTCTGGGCGGCCTGCTTGTACAGGTCCAGGCGCTCGGTCTGGGCGTAGGGGCCAAAGTCGCCGCCCACCTCGGGACCCTCGTCCCAGTCCAGGCCCAGCCAACGCATGGCGCGCAGGATGATCTGCGTGTTCTCGTCGGTGGAGCGGGTGGGGTCGGTGTCGTCGATGCGCAGGATGAACGTGCCGCCGTTTGCGCGGGCGAAAGCCCAGTTATAGATAGCGGTGCGGGCGCCGCCGATGTGCAGCTTGCCCGTCGGTGAGGGTGCAAAGCGGACGCGAACGTCTGATGCCATGGAAATCTCCTCGATTGCAGGATGGATGTCTAACCGCATCAGTATAAAGCATCAAAGCAACCTCCGCACAAAGGGCACCGACCCAGTCATTGGGTAGCTAATTTTGGGACGGGGCTTTTTTAGCTACCCTATATCGAGATTGGTCTTAGGCTCCGAAGACTCCGGATTGGGTAGCTAAAAAAGCCCCGTCCCAAATTAGCTAACCAATGGCTCGGTGCGGAAAGGGTGTGAATGTTTGATTTACGCGCTATGATGTGCCCTTGCATAGAGAGCCCGGCGGAATGGTAACGGTCGCTGGGACACGTTTTTGAAAGGACAATCATGTCAGAAGAACTTCGTTCCATCCCGCCCCAACACGGGTCTTTTGTTTTTACGTCGGAGTCGGTGACCGAAGGTCATCCCGATAAGATCGCCGACCAGATCAGCGACGCCGTCCTCGACGCAATCCTCGCCAAAGAAATAGAGCTGCAGGAGCAGGGCTACATCGCCCCCAACGGCGTGCCCGCCAACGTGGAGAACGTCCGCTGCGCCTGCGAGACCCTCGTGACCACCGGCACCGTCATCGTCGCCGGCGAGATTCGCACCCAGGCCTACGTCGACGTACAGGAAATCGCCCGCGGCGTTATCCGCCGCATTGGCTACAACCGCGCCAAGTTCGGTTTTGACTGCGACACCTGCGGCGTTATGAGCCTCATCCACGAGCAGTCGCCCGATATCGCCCAGGGCGTCGACGAGTCCTTCGAGACCCAGACCGGCGCGACCACCGACCCGATCGACCTGATCGGTGCCGGCGACCAGGGCATGATGTTCGGTTATGCCTCCAACGAGACCAAGACCCTCATGCCCATGCCGCACTACCTGGCAAGCCGCCTGGCCGAGCGCCTGGCCGCCGTGCGTCACGACGGTACCCTCGCCTATCTGCGTCCCGACGGCAAGACCCAGGTCACCGTGCGCTACGAAGATGGTAAGCCCGTCGAGGTCACGACCATCGTCATCTCCACGCAGCACGCCGCCGAGATCGAGGACATGGGCAAGATCAAGGCCGACCTCATCGAGCACGTCATCACCCCGGTCATGGCCGCTGAGAACATGCCGTGGGACAACGCGGACATCTACGTGAACCCCACCGGTCGCTTTGTCGTGGGCGGCCCCATGGGCGACACGGGCCTCACCGGCCGCAAGATCATCGTCGATACCTACGGCGGCTACGGCCGTCACGGCGGCGGCGCCTTTAGCGGCAAGGACTGCACCAAGGTTGACCGCTCCGCCGCGTATGCCGCGCGTTGGGTCGCCAAGAACGTGGTCGCCGCCGGTCTGGCCGACCGCTGCGAAGTCGAGCTTGCCTACGCCATCGGCGTTTCCAAGCCCCTCTCAATCATGGTCGACACCTTCGGTACCGCACATATTGCCGAGGACAAGATTGTCGAAGCCGTGGAGAAGACCTTCGACCTGCGCCCGGGCGCCATCATCCGCGACCTGGACCTGCGCCGCCCCATCTACGAGAAGACGGCAGCCTACGGTCACTTTGGCCGCGAAGACCCCGACTTCACCTGGGAGAAAACCGACCGAGTCGAACAACTCAAAGCAGCCTGCGGCCTGTAATTGGGAACCGCTAAGGTCATAACAACATATGCACTTTCAAAAGAAGTACCGGTCCCAAACGGTACTTCTTTTTTATTTAAAGGTGGTGAAGATGAGCCTACCTGGGACATGGAATAAATCACAGGCCGATAAATTTTGCAGCAGAGCGACTCCAACCATGTATCCTAAGTTCCGAGGGCTTTAGTATTTGGTCGATCGCGAGTTCCGCACGAGCCGGAGGCCACTTAATGTGGCCTCCGTGCGAGCAGGACTGTCCGAGCAGGCGACCAAATACTAAAGCCCTCGGAACGGCGGGACAGAGTATGCCCCGCCCCTCGGGACGACGGGATAGATAAGGAGCACCCATGGCAGGCAAGCCGCAAACACTAGCTACGACCTCGGCATTCGAGATCTTGGGCCCCGTCATGGTCGGCCCCAGCTCATCGCACACCGCCGGCGCCCTGCGCTGCGCCCAAGTTGCCGCCAGCCTGCTGGAAGGCCGCATCACCAAAGTCACCTTTGGCCTGTGGAACTCCTTCGCCCACACCTACCGCGGCCACGGCACCGATCGTGCGCTCGTTGCGGGCATCCTGGGCCTCGACACCGATGACGAGAACATCAAGCAGGCCTTCGACCTCGCACGCGAGCAGGGCCTCGAATATCATTTTGACATCAAGGGCGACGACGCGTCCATCCATCCCAACACCGTCGACATCGACATGGTCGATGACACGGGCGCCACGGCACAGGTCCGCGGCGAGAGCCTGGGCGGCGGCAAGATGCGCATCAGCCGCATTAACGGCGTCGGCGTCGACATCTCGGGCATGTATTCCACGCTCTTCGCGGCACACAAGGACGTCCCCGGTGTACTCGCCGCGCTCACCAACCTGCTCGCCTACGCCAACGTAAACATCGCCTTCTGCCGCACCTACCGCACCGAGGTGGGCGGTCAGGCCTACTCCGTCTTTGAGACCGACGGCGCGCCCGATGACACCGTCGTCCCCATGCTGCGCAAGCTCGACAATGTCGATTACGCAACGTTTATCGAGCTCCCCGGTTCTGCCTCGTCGCTCTCCCCGGCGTCTCGGCCAAGGAAATCTTCGACGACGGCGAGCAGCTGCTCGATGCGTGCGAGGAACTGGGGCTCAGCATTGGCGCCGTCATGGCCGTTCGCGAGGCGCGTCTGACCGGCGAGGCCCACGCCGTCGCTGCTATGCGCCGCGTGCTCGACGTCATGCGCGAGGAGACCACGGCCCCCATCGCCAATCCGCAACGCTCGCTCGGCGGGCTTATCGGCGGCGAGGCCAAGCTTGTCGAAGCCACCGGCCGCAACGATTTGAGTGCAAGCCTGATGGGCCCCGTTCAGACCGACGCCGTGGCCCGCGCGATGGCCGTGCTTGAGCGCTCCGCCACGATGGGAGTGATCGTCGCCGCCCCCACGGCAGGCTCCGCGGGTGTCGTGCCCGGCTGCGTGTTGGCGCTCGCCGATCGCCTGCAGCTCGACGACGAGCAAGTCATGGACGCGCTCTACTGCGCAGCCGCCATCGGCCTCAACCTCACCACAAGCGCCTGCGTTGCCGGCGCCGAGGGCGGCTGCCAAGCCGAGGTGGGAAGCGCCGCTGCCATGGCAGCCGCCGCGCTGGTGCAGATGCTCGGCGGCACGCCCGAGCAGGCGCTCGACGCCAGTTCCATCGCGCTGAGTAACCTGCTGGGCCTCGTTTGTGACCCCGTCGGTGGCCTCGTGGAGGTGCCCTGCCAAAACCGCAACGCCATTGGCGTGGCAGCGGCCTTTAGCTCGGCACAACTCGCCCTCGCAGGCATTAAGAGCTTGGTGCCGTTTGACCAGATGGCACATGTCATGCTTTCGGTGGGCCACGCGTTGCCGACCACGCTGCGCGAGACGGCAAAGGGCGGCATCGCGCAGGCTCCGGCCGCACTTTCGGCCTGTGCAAAATGCGGTGTGTGCGGATAGCGGCAAAGAACGACTCAAAGGTGGGACAAATGTCCCACCTCTTTTGAATGCCACCGTTTCCGTACCACAAACAGCAGGGCAATCGCTATAATGCAAGCCCAGTAAAAACACGATGAACCGCAAGGCGAAAATCGAAGGATATGCATACGATGTCGCAAAACGATCGAACTCAACTGATTCCCGATCCGCAGCAGCCGAGCAGGCACGCCGGCGGCGTTCAGTCGCCGCGCCCTATCGCGCCGAGCCACAGCCACGGTCAGCAGCGTGGTGCGGCAAACGCTTCTCAACGCCCGAACCAACAGCGACAGCAGCGTCAACAACGTCAGCAGCGCCAGGCAAACGGCAATGCGCCCAAGCAGCCCCACACGCACGCTCGAGGCGATCGTGGCCCCGCGCGCAAGTCCGCCGGCAACAATAAGTCGGGCAAAAAGACGACGCTCTTTGTCGTCCTGGGTCTTATCGTCATTGTATATATCGTAGGCATCGTAGCGTTTTCGCAGCTAGCCTACCCCAACACCACCATTGCCGGCGTCGACGTCTCGTTCTCCAACGCTTCGTCCGCCGCCACCAAGGTCAACTCGGCATGGAAGCACTATAAGCTCGCCGTGACAGGCGATGACTTTAGCTGGACCTATCAGCCCGAGTCCGATGAACCCATCGTCGATGGCGAAGCTGCCGCAAAAGAGATCATCAACCACAACGAAGCCTTTATTTGGCCGGTCCGCCTTGTGGAATCCTTAAGCGGCAAGACCAAAACAACCGCTACCTCCAACGAAGTCGATCTTGATCAAGACGTCGACCTGTCCATGCTCTCCGACACCTTTGACCAAAAGAAGTTTGAGAAGGATCTGGGCGCCGCCATCAACGAGTTTAACGAGGGCCGTTCGGGCACGTTCGAGGCCAATAGCTCCTATGACGAGCAGGCCGGCAAGTTTACCGTCGAGAAGGCGCGCTCCAACGAAAAACTCAACCGCGAGCATGTCATTAAGTATGCCGAGCTCGAGCTTGCCTCGCTGGCCGAGTCCGTAGATCTTTCCAAGCTCGGCAACGATGCCTATGAGCCACTCAATGGAACGCTGACCGATGATCAGATTCAGGCCGCATGCGATGCCGCCAACAACTTCCTGGGCGTCAACGTGACCCTCAGGCTCAACGGCGAGGATGCCGGCAAAGTTGATGGCAGCTCCGTATTGCAGTGGATCAGCTTTGCCGATCCGGCCAACCCCACGCTCGATACTTCGCAGATCAGTAGCTGGGCAGCCGAGCTCGCCAACGGCTTTAATACCGTGGGCTCCACTCGCTGGTGGACGCGCGCCGATGGCAAGCAGTGCGCCGTCGAAGGCGGCGACTTTGGTTGGTCCATCGACAGCAGCTCGCTCGCCAAGCAGGTCGAGGACGCCATTAGCAACAAGCAGACCGGCGAAATCGAGATCAAGTACTCCCAGAAGGCCGACACCTTTACCGCAAAGGGAGAGCCCGACTGGAAGGCATACATCGACGTCGACCTGTTCGAGCAGCACGCGCGCTACTATGACGAGAACGGTAATATCGTTTGGGAGGCCAACTTTATTTCCGGCAAACCGGGCGAAGACGCCACCCCCGAAGGCGTGTGGCAGATCAACAGCAACGACGGCGGCAGTACCCTGATCGGAGCCAAGGACCCCGAGACCGGTAAGCCCAAATACGAAAGCCCGGTGAGCTACTGGATGCCGTTCGAGGGCAATATGATCGGCTTCCACGATGCCACCTGGCAAAACGACAAGAGCTTCGATAATGCCGAGTCGTACAAGTGGTGCGGCAGCCACGGTTGCATCAACCTGCGCCTGGCAGACGCCAAGGCACTTCACGACTGCATCAAAGTCGGCCTGTGCGTGGTTGTCCACTCGTAGTGCAACGCGCGCATTCCTACAACGTGGAACCGCTGCGACCAATCTAACAGTTCCGAAAGAAACCGTCCTATGCGCCCGCCCCAACCGGTGGGCGCATATAATTATCGAGGTTCTTTCTATAAAGGAGACGCTATGCCGAATGTCCCCACCATCACCCCGGGCGCGGATGATACCGAGCGCACGCCCGAAGATGCCACCGAAACGATTCCTCTGATTGCAAACGCGCACACCGACAAGCAGAGCGGACGCACGAACGATACGGTCGAGATTTCCGATGAAGAGGCATATGCCAAGCTCAAGGCAAAACGCGCCGAACGTCGACGCAAAAAGCTGATTCGACGCGGTATTGCCGCCGGCGTCGTAGGTGCCATCGCGCTCATTGCCATTGTCGCTACCCTGGTTCTCAATGCGCAGCCACAGGGAGCTAGCGGGCCTGTGACCGACATGGTGACCGAGGGCACGTTTACCACAACGGTCGAGGCGAAAGGCCAGCTCAAACCCATTTCGTCCTCAGTGGTCTCCCCTTCTGTCGACGGCACGGTCGATTCGATCAACGTGCAGGCAGGCCAATCCGTCAGCGAGGGCGACGTGCTTATG
>JAUUSS010000105.1 GCA_030841765.1 Collinsella aerofaciens
CTAAATCTGTAACAGGTAGAGACGATTTAGCCCGCTAGATGTTACAGATCGAGACAGAAGATTCTAGTCGCAGGTGATGCCGAGGTTTTGCCGACGAGGCCTACGTAACCGCCTTCGCTCAGCAATTCATTTGACTGAATAGGAAAGAAAGGAAAAAATAGGAAAAAAAGGAAAGGAGACTTATGACTGAAACCATCTTCTCCCCCTCATTTGGAAATCGCCCGTCCTATCTGGTGGGTCGCGGGAACGTGATTTCGACATTCATCTCCGGTCTTGAGCAGGAGCCGGGCAATCGAGACCGAGCCATGCTCATGCTCGGCCAGCGAGGCAGCGGCAAGACGGTTCTTCTGTGGGAACTTGCCGACCGCGCACGCAAGCTCGGTTTTGTTGTCGCCACACCCACCGTAGCCTCCGAAGATATGCTTGAGCGCATTGTTGAAAAAATCCAAGAAGCAGGCGAGCCTTATGTCAGCAAGCGTCATCTCCCCAAACTTTCTGGCGGTAGCTTGAGCGTCTTCGGCTTCTCAGCCGGTCTCGAGTTCACACGCGATGTGCAGGAGACCAAGAGTTTCCAGTTCAAACTCACGCAGCTGGCGCGCAAGCTGACCGAGCAGGGGCACGGCATCCTCATCCTTATCGATGAGCTCCAAGCTAATTCACCTGAGATTAGACAGCTCGTCACCGCCTATCAAGAGCTGGTCGGTGAGGGACTCAACGTCGCGCTTGTTATGGCAGGTCTCCCGGGAGCCGTCTGTGCAACGCTCAATGACCGCGTGCTGACATTTCTCAACCGCGCTCGCAAGGTCACGCTCGAACCGCTTTCAGTCGGAGATGTCGATGCCTATTATCAGCGGGCTTTCGAAGAGCTCGACCTTGATATTCCAGGCGATCTTCGCCTCCGTGCCGCTCGCGCAACCCAAGGCTCGCCCTATATGCTGCAGCTCATCGGCTATAACATCGGCAATCGCTGCAAGACAGGAGAACACGTAACGCCAGAGCAAGTCGACGGAGCTATCGAAGCGTCAAAAGCCGATTTCGAAAACGATGTTTGTGAAACGACGCTCGCCGCGCTATCGGACCAAGACGTCGCGTTTCTCGACGCAATGACTGATGACGAAGACGCCGTTTCGCGCATTTCCGATGTAGCGAAACGTATGTCAGTCACACCCGACTATGCGCAAAAGTATCGCCGGCGCCTCATCGACGCCGGCGTAATCGAACAGGCGCGCCGCGGTTACGTGCGTTTCGCCGTTCCATATATGGCTGACTATCTGCGCAGCCAACTCTAGGCAGCCACCGCAATGGGGACAGGCACCTTTGTGGCGGTTGGGGGCGGTTTGTCTCGATCTGTAACAGGTAGGCAGCCAAAACCGGGCCTGATGTTACAGATCGAGATTGTTCGGTCTGTCCCCTGCAGTTTGTCTAAATCTGTAACAGGTAGAGACGATTTAGCCCGCTAGATGTTACAGATCGAGACGGAAGATTCTAGTCCACGGTGATGTCGAGGTTCTTGCCGATGAGGCCTACGTAGCCGCCCTCGGCAGCCTTGGGGCTGTCAGCATGGCAGAGAACCCACTTGTCGGCCTTCCAGTAGCAGTAGCTGTCGCCGGCCGTGGGCATGTCGGCCGCAGCCTCGGGGCGCGGGCCGTTGGTGCCGGCGGGCAGCGCCACCATCACCTGGAAGCCACCGTCGTCGACCATGCACGGCGTGTAGTGGAGCGTGGTGTTGAAGACTTCGACGACCGTACCCGCCGGCACGCGAAACGCCTTGACGCACGCGGTGTCGAGCTTGCCGTCCTCGATCTCCCAGCGATGCGCCACGAGCAGGATAAAGTCGCGAGCGCCCAAGTTGAATTCGCTCGCGCGGTGATACTCCAGGCAGTTGAGTCGTGTATTGTGGCCGTTGCACCAGCCGAGCTGGAAGGGACGGCCACCAAACATGAGAAAGCCAAGCTTGTCGGCATCCTTGACGTCCTCGAGCTCCGGCGCACTCGCAACGTACTTGCTGCCCTCGGGAATGGGCGTGGCAGAGAGCGCCTCGAGCACGGGCGACGTAAGCTCGGACGGAACGTTATCCCAAACGTTGCCATAGGACTTGAACTCGGGATCGTTGACAGAGTAGATATGCATGTTCGCTCCTGTTCGTTTATGTGACAGTATGAACATTCTAGAACAAACATAAGCGATTTTAAACACTCGTCCCGACCACTCAGCAAAAAGGCGCCCAATGCGCGCGTTTTGGGCGATAAAGCCCTTACGCCTGCTGATAGTGCAGGTGCTTCTCGTCGATATCGGCCAGGTCGCGGTCGAGGTAGCGGCGCGCAAGCCAGTTGGCCATGGGGAGGTTCTGGTCCAGGTAGTTACCGCACTCCTCGGGAGCGGCACCGGGGACATCGCCCTCAAAGCCGGCGACAAACTCGAACAGCTCACGCACGAGCGGCAGGATCTCCTCGCTCGTCACCTCGCCAAACACAACCAGGTAAAAGCCCGTGCGGCAGCCCATGGGGCCAAAGTAGACAATGCGGCCCGACCACTCGGCATGATTGCGAAGGAACGTCGCGCCCAGGTGCTCGATGGTGTGGCACTCGGCCGTGTTCATGACCGGCTCCTTGTTGGGCGTGGTCAGGCGCAGGTCAAAGGTGGTGACGGCGGCCCCGGTCGCCGGATCGCGGTCGATGCGGCTCACATACACGCCGGGCTCAAGCAACAGATGGTCAACGGAAAAGCTCGCAATGCGCTCCATGGCAGATCCTCTCGGTAGTCAATTTGGGACGGGCTCTTTTAGCTGGTTCGAATGGTCGCACCAATCATAACAGTCAAAAAAGCCCCGTCCCAAAAAGACAACTTAGCCAAGGACGCGGGCCATACGCGTCTTGAACTCGGACAGGAAGCGCGGAGCATCCACGGTCAGTGCCACAAGCGCGCTCTTGTCCGGATCGGACAGGCGGCGCTCATCGCAGATGGTGCGACCGCGGTACTCGCCAAGCAGATCAACACGCAGATTGCAGCCGAGCGCACCCACGAGCGTGGGGTCGATCGCCACGGCAACGGCCAGCGGATCGTGCAGCGCACAACCACCCAGGTAGGGTGCGTTCATCTCGTACGAGCCAATGTAGTGCTCGACCATGCTCGCAAATGCGCAGCCCGCCATGGTGCCCGAGCCCGTCCAGCCGGCAATGTCGCGGCGTGTGAGCACCACGCGATGCGTCACGTCCAGACCCACCATGGTGAGCTTACGGCCCGAGCGCAGCACCGCGTCGGCTGCCTCGGGGTCGCTCGCCATGTTGGCCTCGGCGCCCGCGCTCACGTTACCGGGCACGGTAAGGGCGCCGCCCATCACGACCACGCGGCCGATGGACATCATCGCCGCCGCATCGCGCTCCAGGGCGAGCGCCAGGTTGGAGAGCGGGCCAGTCGCTACGTAGACCAGATCGGGACCATAGGTGCGCGCGGCATCAATCAGATAATCGACCGCGGCGTTGCCGTCGGCCGAGGTCGCCCCCACCGGCTCGTAGGGCGACGCGGGCACGCTCGCGCCGCCGATGCCGTTCTTGCCGTGAATGAGCGCGGTGGACGCCGGCGGCGTATAGGGCTCAGTCGCCTGCAGAGGACGGTCGGCACCCAGGTACACCGGAACCTCGGGGCGACCCAGCAGATCGAGCACCGCCAGGCAGTTGTGCGCCGATTGCTCGACGCGCACGTTGCCAAAGCACGTGGTGATGCCCACGAGCTCCACCTCGGGGCTCGCGATGGCATAGGCCAGCGCCATCGCATCGTCCACACCCATATCCAGATCAAGGATCAGCTTCTTGATTGCCATTGTTCTACTCCGCTTCTCCGTCTTTATCGTTTAACCAAACCAATGTTCAACTTCGGCGCGCGTGGGAATCGATTGCTGAGCGCCCAGGCGCGACACCGTCACTGCCGAGGCGCGAGCACCCGCAGCCATGCACTCAAAGAGCGGCAAGCCCTCTAGGCGAGCCGCCGCCAACGCGCCGATAAACGTATCGCCGGCGGCCGTGGTATCGACTACCGTACTCGAAAGTGCCGGCATGCGCAGCAGCTCGCCGTCATCGCCGAGCGTAACCGACCCGGCGCCGCCCAACGTGATGACCGCAGCTCCGGCGCCCTTGTCGAGCAGCGCATTGAGCGCGGCGACGCAACTCGCATCATCCGTGGGCAGAATGCCCGTCAGCACCTGGCACTCGGTCTCGTTGGGGCAGACCAGGTCGACCGCGGACCAGGCCTCCGCAGGCACATCGCAGGCAGGCGCCGGATTAAAGACTGTATAGAACCCGAGCTCGTGAGCGCAAACAAGCGCCTCGGCCGTCGCTACAAGATCGCATTCACCCTGGGCGATAAAGACGCTTCCGGCAGCCGGGGCAATCTTGCTGGCGTCACTATCGAGTTCATCGGCCACCAGACGCCTCAGCGCGCGGGCAACGTCCTCGCCCGCAAGCGCATGGTTGGCGCCCGGCGACAGCACGATGCGGTTGTCTCCCTCGCAGCGAATGATGGTCGCCGTTCCCGTCTCCACATCATCGCGATGCACTACAAAGTCACAGTCCACGCCGGCGTCTTGGAGCCCCGCCACGAGCGACGCGCCGAACGCGTCGCGACCGACCGCGCCGATCATGTGCGTGCAAGCGCCCATACGCGCGGCAGCTACGGCCTGATTGGCGCCCTTGCCGCCGGCGTTGGTGATAAACCCGCTGCCGCCGACGGTCTCGCCCGCACGCGGTATGCGCTCGCACGCCACCGAAAGGTCCATGTTCATGCTGCCGAACACCGCAACGATGCCGCGATCTGCCATGGAAACCTCCTCATCTGCGGGCCTTATGCCCCACCGCCAGCCGTCGATCGTGCACTCTCGCACCCCCTATAACTTTAGTTCACTTTGATGTGGACGCGCGCTTGAGCTTGCGCCAGCAGCAAGCATTCACAGGAGCAGGCAGCTACAATGAAGGCGTGCTGATTATTCTCGTCATTGGATGATGTTTTATGGAACAACTCTCGCAATCGGGCTCGCGCGGTCGACGCCGCACGGGCAACGAGCCGGCGCCGCACGAACGCGTGAAGGGCGAACGCCGTGCCAACGAACCGCGACGCACCGTGAGCTCCCATCGTGCTTCTGCCAACAACGCGGGCCGCGCCAACACTCCCGCCGCGGAGCAGACGCCTGCTCGCCCCAAATCCCGCTACATCCCTGCCCTTGACGGCCTGCGTACGCTCGCCGTCGTCGCGGTGGTGCTCTATCACCTTAACCTCACGTGGGCGCAGGGCGGCCTGCTTGGCGTCACGATCTTCTTTGTGCTTTCGGGCTATCTGATCACGCGCTTGCTGCTCAACGAAATCGCTAAGACCGGACGCATCGACCTTAAGAGCTTCTGGATTCGCCGCATCCGTCGCCTG
Organism: Collinsella aerofaciens; assembly: GCA_030841765.1. Taxonomy (GTDB): domain Bacteria; phylum Actinomycetota; class Coriobacteriia; order Coriobacteriales; family Coriobacteriaceae; genus Collinsella; species Collinsella aerofaciens_AV. The sequence continues at coordinate 5,413 of JAUUSS010000105.1, forward strand.
GTCCCCGCCGTGGTAACCGTCGTGGTGGTGACCTGCGCGCTGTGCACTCTCTTTAACCACGTGATGCTCACCAAGATGCGCCCCGACATCCTGCCGTCGCTGCTGTTCTTCAACAACTGGTGGCAGATTGCCCAAAACGTCTCGTACTTCAATGCTCCGGGCGACCCCTCGCCGCTCACGCACTTTTGGTCGCTTGCCATCGAGGAACAGTTCTACCTGATTTGGCCGCCACTGCTGTTTGCCATGGTATCCATGCATGTGAGCAAACCCAACACGCGCCGCGTGGTTCTGGGCCTTGCCGTGGTATCTGCCCTAGCCATGATGGTGCTTTACGACCCTGCCGCCGACCCCAGCCGCGTGTACTACGGCACCGACACCCGCGTGTTCTCGCTGCTGCTGGGTGCCTGGATGGCCTTTATCCCCGATCGCGACCTGGCGCCGGTGCGTCTCGCTCATCGTTTGGGGCTCAATCGCCTGGCTGGCGCCGCCAAGCACGGCAAGAACGCCGAGGGCAAACCTGGCGAGAAGGCCGACGAAGCAGCCGAGACCGCCCCGGCACAGCCGAGCGCCCTCGTGCGTTTTTGGTCCTCGCCCGCATCCATCGATGTGTTGGGCGTCGTGGGTCTGGTTGGCCTTGCCGCCATGGTCGCGCTCACCAACGGCTACACCGCCTTCCAGTATCGCGGAGGCACGCTGCTGTGCTCGATCCTCACGCTCATGGTCATCGCGGCCTGCGTGCAGCCCCAGGAAATGGTTGCCCGCGCGCTGTCCGCCGAGCCACTCGTGTGGGTTGGCAAGCGCTCCTACAGCATCTACCTGTGGCACTATCCGCTGCTGCTCCTCATGAACCCGGTCGCCAACATCAACGATACGCCGTGGTGGCAGTACATTTTGCAGGTGTTGTTGGTGGTCGCCGTGGCAGAGTGCTGCTATCGCTTTATCGAGACTCCGTTTAGGAAGGGCGCCTTTGGGCGCACCGTCGCCGAATTCCGCGATGGCACCACCACGCCCGCCAACTGGGCACGCACGCACATCCCTGTCTGCGCAGCCTGCGCTGTCGTGTTGGTCGTTGCACTGGGCGGCCTGATCTTTGTGCCCGAGACGTCTGCGCTGAGCGGCGAGGGCGCCGAAGTTCTGAACAAGGAAGCCAAGAACACCGCGCCCACCGACCAGCAGGCGGCCGACGACACCGACAAGGACAACGACGGCTTCCCCGATGGCTCCTACGATCTGCTTATGATCGGCGACTCCGTGTCGCTGCGTGCCGTGGACACCTTTGACGGCGTGTTCCCGCACAGCCATATCGATGCCGAAAAGGGCCGCCAGTTCGATGCGGGCCGTGCGACATTTGAGGGCTATATCCAGCAGAACCTTGCCGGCAAGATCGTGGTCTTTGCCCTGGGCACCAACGGCTTGGTAACCGACGACCAGATCGACGCCATCATGGCCGATGCAGGAGATAGGCGTATTGTGGTGTTTGTGAACACGCGCAGCCCGCAGCCGTGGGTTGGCTCTACCAACCAGGCCATCGCCAACGCCGCTACGCGCTACAAGAACGTGCGCGTTATCGATTGGTACGGATACAGTGCCAACCGCAACGACCTGTTCGATGGCGATGGCACGCACCTATCGACCACTGGCGTGACTGAGTACCTCAACTTGATCCACGATGCCGTCAAGAAGGACCTGCCCGTACACCCCGAGGATCACGTCAACGATCCGCAGCCGGCAGCCGTCAAGTCTGCCACCGACGCACTCGTCAATGCGCTCGCTCTCAAGCCGCACAAGCTGGGCACCGACAAGTAACCTGCAGCGCAAACTTCCCACATCCGGAGGGGGTGTCTGCCACGGCAGACACCCCCTCCGGCAGTTAGGGACACTCCTGGCGCAGCCAATGAAGACCTCTACGGATGAATTCCAGGCCGCTCCGTCGCTCCAGACATCGTTTCCGCGCCTCGTGCCTGCCCCAAACAATCAAAACAAGCCCTTTTCGCCGCACCCTCAAAGGTCTGTGGGCAAAAAAGGGCAAATATGAGTACTGTTACCATTTTAGTAGCAGGCAAAACCACCCAAAATGACGTCCGAGCGACCCCTACAACGGTCGCGCGCGCAGACGTGGTGTAAGAGCGTCCTGAGGTCCGTCGCTGCAAGTCC
>JAUUSS010000106.1 GCA_030841765.1 Collinsella aerofaciens
CCGTACATGTACGGATGAATGTGGGAGGTGTTCGGATGAAGTCGATAATCAAGGAAGGGGCGCCGGGCAGATAGGGGCTTTTTAAGTTACATAATAAACTGTTTATCTATGCTACTATTTAACTAGGCATCGCAGTATGGAGGTGGTCAAAGTGTTACGCACACTCAAAGCTTCGTTTTTCCTCTCGATACTTTTGATATTACCGATATGTTTCTCGTTTAGCCCTTCGACTGCTTATGCTGCAGAAAGCGATGCTGTCGCAATTTCTGGCGCAACCCAAGATTTTGATTTAACGAAAGGTCCCGAGCAGTCTCATCAAATCAAGCTTAAGGATGGGACCGTTGCAGTAATAGGAATTAAAAAAACCAATGAGCCCAGCCTGATATGGGACAGTTACTACAACAACGCATCTGGAACTTGGACTATCTATTACAACAGTCCTTTTATTTATCGCGAATTCAAGATCAAGATAGCGAACTCGCTCATTACCAGCGCTTGGGGACAAAACTATACGACTATCGGCTGTACGGTAACTAACGAGTCCTTTATATGGAACTCGAAACAGGCGACATATCGACTCAACTATGAATCGATGGGGATGACGTCCGGTATCGCCGTGTTGCAAGCGACCATGGAAGGCAGCACGCTCCACACCTATGCAAACTAGACTCACATCAATTGAGGAAGTTCAATGATCCCAATTCCTGCACGCTCAGACATTATGATCGCTCTCGTTTGGATTCTCGTCGGAGTGCTTATTTGGCGTATCTGCAAATGGGTTAAAAACAAGAAATAGTTGATAAAACGTATATGCCATTTATGCGATGCTTGGGGCCGTTAAATCGGCCCCTATTTCTATAGCTTTTCAAGCAGCAGTCACCCATTTGGAAGTCGCAATGCCATTCATACGATTTCGGCCCTTTAAGCCGCTATCTAATGGTAGGGACTCTTGCTGGTAAGGAGCGCTTACTAGATACAAACCTTGGCAATATATTGGTTTAGGCGGCGCTGGTTTCTTTGTATTCGAAGACTGGCTCTAGGAGATCTTCGATGTTGCAGTGGAGGGCTTTTGCTATGGCTCTTACGCTTGTTACCGAAGCTTCATTGATGTTTCTCTGGCGCTGCTCGTACATTTGGATCGAGCGGAGTGACACGCCCGATTCGTATGCCAGGTCTTGCTGGGTTTTCTTAAGCCTCTTCCTTGCTAGCGCCAGTTTGGTTTGACGAGGTGTTTTCTTCGCTATATCGCAAACAAGACGCGCCACACGCTCCTCTGAGGCTTCGTGCCAGGGGTAATACATATTGCACAGCGCATCGAACGGAACGACATGCAGCAGGTCTTCGAAAGACTCGCCCAGACGCCATTGCAGATATGCCAATATCCAGCCTGTCCAATACTCCGGCGTCTTCTCAAAACGATAGGTGCGGTCCGGTATAGACCCGCTTTGATATCCCGACCTTTCGGCGATAAGTGCGAACAGCTCAACACCTGATTTTCCCGATACGACCCATGCGTTGCCGCGTTCGAACTCGCGAGCTACACCGCTCAGGCAAAAGAGCTCAGCGACCTCGGACCCTTCCGCTCCATAGTCGTTCACGGCATAGTCAAAGCAGTCGCCAAGGTTGTTCATTGCATCCTCAAGGTAGTAGACGGGATATGTCCTACTCGGCCCACAATCCGTTAACTCTTGGATCATTTAAATCAACCCTCCCTGCCATTAAATCCCTAATGTCGATACCTTCGGAATCGAACCCGTTAACCGTATCCAAGTATTTGCGTCGAGCATTCTGCTCTCGCTCAAAACGCTTGGGATAAAACTCAGATCCCGAAGCCGGCTTCCAATCGCAGAATCTAATCGCCGAGAATGCGCGCTCACTCATAAGAGCATATTGAATGCCTAGATCGCCCAGGCGCATAATGCGCTGAAGTTGTCGGAGCGAAATCATGCCATTAACAAACTGCCTTGCAAAAGAAAAATACGAGTCGTCGGCACGATAGCCCCGAATAACGTCGTAAGAAGAAATATCAATCAAACAGTTATCAAGCAGAAATCGAAGTCCGTCGCGTGCTAGCGGCGTCGAGACATTAAACTCCCGGTTGTCGGCCAAAATCGCAAGCCAATTGAGGATTGAAAACTCCCCAGACTCTAAATCCAAGACCGAAAGGCCATCTAAATCAAGTTCATATCGATTTGCAATGCCATCCGACTCGGTCCGGCATGCCCATTCCATCGCCATTTCTTCATGTGGCGTGCAATAAAACCCGCGCCCATAGTCATTGAATTGTCTGCATTTATCCAACGACGGATGCTCGACAACAACCTCCGACCCGTGCCAAAGCTCCATATCGACCTCCAAACAAAAATATCACCCCAGTGATAGTGTACCAATAACTATCACTGGGGTGATATAGATAGACAAAAGTTGTTTGACAGTGCGGCATGCCCTAGAGGCAGGCCTCGGCGATGCGCTTTTTGAGTTCGTCGATGCCGGTGCCGGTTTGGGAGCTTGTGATGATTACGTTCTCGGCCGGAACGTTGAGCTGCTTTTTGATGGCTGCTGCCTGGCGGGCCTGCTGGGTGCGGCTGAGCTTGTCGGCCTTGGTGAGGCAGACGATAAAGTTGAACTCGTTGCCCTGCAGGTAGTCGATCATGTCATGGTCGAGCTTGCTCGGGTCGTGACGAATATCCACCAGCGACACGACCAGGTTAAAGCTGCGCTCCGAGTCGAAGAAGTCGCCGATAAGTTCTGCCCAGCGGTCACGCTCGGCCTTGGAACGACGGGCGAAACCATAACCCGGCAGGTCGACGAAGTGCACGTCGTCGGCCTCGAAGAAGTTGATGTTGCTCGTCTTGCCCGGCGTGCTCGAAACCTTGACGAGGTTCTTGCGGCCAAAAAGCTTGTTCATGATCGACGACTTGCCCACGTTGGAGCGGCCGACGAAGCTCACCTCGGGACAGGTGGACTCGGGGATCTGCGAGACCTTGCCATAGCTGGCGACAAACTTGGCAAGCTGGTAGTTAATGGAATCGGCCATGGACACTCCTTGGTCGTAGGTTCTTACAAAAGAGCGTGCTAATAGATAGCAGCGATACGGCGAACGATATCGAGCGTAATGCCACTCGCGGTACGGGCATACTCGAACAGGTCGAACTCGCGGTCGCAAATCGCATCGTACGCCTCGTCACAATTATCGCTGATAGCGCGCAGCACCAGGCAATCGACACCATTTTTAGTTGCGACATGGGCAATTGCAGCGCCCTCCATGCCGACACAATCGGCATGCGTCGCCTCGATAGCGTCGTTGCGCATGGCGGTACCCGTCACAAAGCGGTTACCCGTGGCAATCGTACCGACCAGGAACTGCTTGGCGCCCTTGTTCGAAGCGGCTGCATTTGTCGAAGCATCAACAAACCCATGCTCAGCAAGCACATCGGCAGCAATATCGACCAGCGCAGGCGCCGAGCCAAACTCCTCGAGCCCCGGTGCAGACTCGGCGATAAGCGCGGTATCGGTATCCAGATAGCGCAGGCGTTTGCCGATGACCACGTCGTCGATATGGAGCTTGGGGTTCAAACCGCCCGCGATACCCGAAAGCACAACTGCCTGCGGAGCATACTTGCTAATGAGGTGCTGTGTTGCGGCAGCGGCATTCACCGTGCCCATGCCCGCCGTTGTGGCGACAAGCGTCAGACCGTCGAACTCACCGCTCACAACGGTCAAGCCTGCCTCCTGTGCCTCGCAAACGTCGCTCAACTCTTCCTTAATCTGCATGATCTCTTTTTCGAGTGCACCGATAATCGCGATGGTAGCCATGCCATTCCCCAAACCTATACGAAATTCTCAACCACGGTATGGTACCAGCATTTTGTTTGACCTCGTCAAACGAACACGCTAGGCCAGCGCAGCTCGCGTATCAAACAGGGCCTTTGCAATCGCAGCCGTAACCTCGCTCGAGCGATCGCTCCACGGCATCGATGTCATGATGCTCATAATGTAGGTGTCGCCATCGACATCGATGAGGCCCGCATCGCATGTCGAATAGCAACCATCCTCGCTAATCCAGCCTGTCTTGTTGCGCACCAAGGCTTGGTCGTCCGCAATACCGTCACGGATAAACGATCGGGCCGTAGAGGCCAGAAGGCCCGACAGCCATTGCGATGTCTCGGTATCATGGCTCAGATACTCGCTCATCTCGCGCCACAACTTGGCCGAGGTGCGCGGGCAATAAGTTGGAAAATCACTCATCGGATCGAGTGCGGTATCGTAATCGACGCCAAGACCGACAATCCAATCCTCGTAACCGACACGGTCAAACGCCGCACGCAACGCGATAAACGAATCGTTGTCCGAATTAACGACCGCGGCCTCGATCAGGTCGCGCACCGTCTGCCAGCCCATGTTGTAGCCGCCATAGGTGCCAAGGGAATCATCGAGCGACACTTGCCCTGTCTCGACCAGAGACTCGCAGATGTACAACGCATAGAGTGCCTTGTAGCTACTCGCGCCGTAAACCTCGACATCGGCGTTATACGTCACGCCCTTGCCACTTGACAGGTCGTAGAACACCACGCCCACATCGCCCAATTCCTTGGCCTGGTCAAGGGCATCTTGGAGCGCGGCGAGGCTCTCATCCTCCAGGGCGGGGATCTGGTCATCAACCAGTGAGAAGGTCTGCACGGTATCGCCTGAGGGAATATCGTTAAAGTCCGCCTTCGAAAGCCTCGTCTTGAGGCTCGCTGTCGACAGGGTTTGACTTGCGGTGGCTTTAGATTCAGAGACCTTTTTGTTTTGCGTCTGTACCGTTGACGCATCTGAGTGTGCCATTCGCTCCGACGCGTAGGTTTTGGCGGTAATTCCGAGGATAATAACCGCCAACGTTAGCATCCCAATGGCGGCAATCTTCGTCACGCGGATGCGAGCGTCAGCGAGGCCACGCGAAGGCGTGCCCTTCGTCCCATATCTGCTGCCATGCTGCGGCACATACTCGTCCCGCGATGCGTTGTTTCGCACGTGGTCTCCTGACTGCTACCGTTCATATATGAGCAGCATAATACCGAGCAGGCATTTCTTTCCAAAGATATTCAACGACGTTTAAGGTGTCTTTAAAGAAACCACAAGCGTATTTATCCAAATGGCACGATTCTGTTGCGCATCTCCGCCCAAAACGCAGTTGCGGTGGAATAGTTCCTGCTTGGGCGGCATAAGCCGAAAAACAAGAACTATTCCACCGCAACTTGACGGGACTCTTTGGCAATCAACTTGGTGCTCAGGGGCCCTCATTTAAGTCTGTCCCCAATGAGTGCCTGAAAATGGCTCGCTAGCCGATGGCGTTTTTGAGTTCCGCGCGGCGCTCTTTCATGCCCGTCATGACGGCGTTGCGCAGCTCGGGCATGCGCGCGGTATCCATCTGTGGAACGCCCTCGAGCTTATAGGGAATCCCCAGCTGCTCGTATTTGACGACACCCATGGTGTGATACGGCAGCATCTCCAGGCCGACCACGTTATGCCACGGGGCAATCAGGCGACCGAGTGCCTCGCACTCCTCCACCGTGTCGGTAATGCCCGGCACCACCACGTGACGGATAACGACCTTGATCTTGCGACGTGCAAGCTCATCGCCAAACGCCAGGATGCGTGCGGGATCACAACCAGTCAGCTTTTTATGCTCGACCGGGTCGGCATGCTTAATATCGAGCAGTACCATGTCGGTCTCGTTGAGAACGGCATCGAACTTCTCGGGGCGGTTGGGATCAAACGCATAACCGCAGCTATCCAGGCAGGTATGCACGCGGCCATCGGGATTGTTGTGCATTGCACGGAATAGGTCGGCCAAAAACTCAGGCTGCAGGAGCGGTTCACCGCCCGAAACGGTAATGCCGCCGCTGCGGTAAAACTCATGGTTACTCTGAAACTCGTCCATCAGGTGTTCGACGGTCACCATGGTGCCGCCGTTGACCGACCAGGTATCGGGATTGTGGCAATACGCGCAGCGCATGGGACAGCCCTGAACAAACACCACAAAGCGAATGCCGGGTCCGTCGACCGTTCCCATCGTCTCGATTGAATGCACGCGGCCTAGGGCAAACGCAGAGTCCTCGGGATGAGCGTCCACACCCTCAAGCGTCATTTCTGCCATTCGCGCTACCTTGCCTCTCCTTGGATGCAACCAATTAAAATGCCAGAGCCATTCTAGCCCATACGCATGATGGTGAAATGGTTTAGCGGTCAATTGGGTTGTTCTATTTGACCCCACGCAAGAGCGGCGGGAGGGTTATCGCAGCCCGCCCGCCGCCGAGGCAATAGATATCGATAGACGCCAGGCCTTACGCCTTGAGCGTGAGCACCGCGCCGAAGGCGGTCGGGCCGCAATGGCTCGAGATGACGCCGCCGACCTGAGTCCAGGTAATGTCCTTAAAGCCCAGGTCGTGTGCATAGACTTCCATGTCGTCGCGCAGCTCCTCGGAAAGACCTACCGAATACGCCAGGCCAATGTGCGAGTAGTCAATCTCGCCCTTGGCAACCATGTGATCAATAAAGGCGCGGGCGCACTTGAGCATAGAGCCGCGGAACTTCTTGGTTGCCACGAACTTGCCGCCCGTTACCTCAATGCAGGGCTTAATCTTGAGCAGATGGGCGCCCAGGAACGCGACGTTGGACAAGCGACCGCCGGCCTTAAGGAAGGCGAGATCGGTTGGGACAAAGCCCAACAGCACGCGGTCCATTACGGAGTTCGTAAATGCAAAGATCTCGTCGACGGTGGCATCGGGGTGAGCCTCGATGTATTTGGCGGTCTCGACGACAACGAGTGACTGGCCCACCGAGACAAAGCGCGTGTCCATGGAGAACACGTAGTCGCGCCCCTGGGCCGCAATCTTTGAGGACTGATGCGAGCAGGTCGTGGCCTCGGAATATGCAAGATGCAAAATAGTCGCGTCGGGTTGCTCGGCATGGATGCGGTCGTACACATGCGCAAAATCCGCTGGCGAACAGCCACTGGTCTTGGGCATCACACCAAACTCGTTGCAGCGCGAATAAATCTCGAGCGGATCGATCGAGCCGTCCTCGACGGTCTCGTCACCAATCGTGACATGCATAGGCACGCGCACGATGCCGTAGCGTTCGCAGAGCTCTGGCGTCACATCCGAACCAGATTCAACCACGATTACGTATTTGCCCATTCTTATCACGACCCATCTCGACGTTGGTTTTTTAATATATGACGCACGTCCACCGTCCTGCTGGAGAACGGCCTCCAAGCGCCAAAGAGACGCCGTCCCTTGCACACAACAAAGGACAGCGTCTCCCTGGAAAACTCCGTGCTTATCTGAGATTCTACACGGTTTATTAAGGAGTGTTACTTATTCCGCAAACGGTCGCTATACGCGATAAGCGGTCCTTGATTATCGACTTCATCCGAACACCTCCCACATTCATCCGTACATGTACG
>JAUUSS010000107.1 GCA_030841765.1 Collinsella aerofaciens
CGTGGCAACCGTCCTTGCGGGAACAGCCGCTATCGCCGCAGGCACCATGGCGAGCCGTAAGCGTTCTTAGACGCCTCTGCGCACATGGCAGCTCCCGCGAAGGCCCCGAGCCCCAGCACCGTTTAACAACGCCACCGCCGAGCTCCCCTCCGGCGGTGGCGTTTTCCATATGCGTCCGCAGGGGATGCACGAGATTGTCTTTGGTCTAGCCCAACCGGCATACGCTGGCGTGCGACAATTGGGGCTGCCGATATCACAACACTGAGAGAAGGCCGTCATGGAAGCGCATCAAAAGCAGATAACCGTTTATTCGAATCATACGGAAAGCGCGCCTGTCATCTACCTTCCTGTGGTCGTGGGCGACGGCAGCGAGGTTTATAAGTGTTGCCGAGAGCTCGACTGTCCGCCATTCGCCCTCGTCACCATTGGCGGGCTCGATTGGAATCGCGAGCTGAGCCCCTGGGCATGCGACGGGACCGTACGCGATGCCGAGCCTTTCGGCGGCCAAGCTGCCGATTTTCTTGATGAGCTGCTGAATCAGATAATCCCCCAGGTCGAGTCGTCGCTTCCTCAGCCGCCCACCTGGCGCGGCATTGCCGGCTACTCGCTCGCGGGCCTCTTCGCACTCTGGTCCCTCTGGCAAACCGACGCCTTTGACCGCGCCGCGAGCGCATCGGGGTCGCTATGGTTTCCCGACTTTGTCGACCGTGCCAGCACGGCCCCTTTTGCCGGCAGCCCGCAAGCCGTCTACCTGTCACTCGGCAAAAAGGAAACCAAGACGCCCAACCGCATGATGCGGCATGTACTCGACGACACACGCGCGATGGAAGCGTTGCTCGTCGAGCGCGGCATTCCAACAACGCTGGAGCTCAACCCCGGCAATCACTTTGCCCAAACCGACTTACGCATGGCCCGCGGCATCCACTGGATACTGACGCATTAAAAATGGTGCCCACACGCATATACGCATGGGCACCATATCTTGTTTTAGCTGAACGCAGCTGCTACTCAGCAGCCTCCTCAAGCTCGGAGACATCAAACTCAAAGTCGTTACCCGGCAGGATGGCGTTGAGCACGATGCCCACCAGTGAGCCCACGGCAATGCCGGACAGCGAAATGGTCACGCCGCCCAGCTCCAACACGATGGCGCCGGCGGTGCTGTACGCGATGCCGAGCGAAAGCACGAGCACCAGCGCGGCAACCAGCACGTTGCGGTTGTTCTGGAAATCGACCTGGTTCTCGATGAGGTTGCGGACGCCCACAGCGCTGATCATGCCGTAGAGCACGAGCGACACACCGCCGATAACGCATGCCGGCATGGCGGCGATGACCGCGGCGAACTTGGGGCAGAACGAAAGCACGATGGCGCAACACGCGGCAATTCGAATTACGCGCGGGTCGAACACGCGCGTCAGGGCGAGCACGCCGGTGTTCTCGCCATACGTAGTGTTGGCCGGAGCGCCAAAGAGCGAAGCCAGAATCGTGGCAAGGCCGTCGCCGAGCAGCGTGCGATGCAGACCGGGATCGGCAATGTAGTTGCGCTCGCAAGTCGAACCGATAGCAGAGATATCGCCGATATGCTCGATCATGGTCGCGAAGGCCAGCGGCATGATGGTGATGATGGCCGTCGTGGCAAGACCGTTATCGAACTGCGGCCCAAAGAGTGCAAACACGGTGTTGTCCCACACGATGGGCAGACCGACCCACGGAGCGGCGGCAACGCCCGAGAAATCAACCTCGCCGAGCGCAGCCGCAACGGCATAGCTCACCACAACGCCCAGCAAAATCGGCACGATCTTGACCATGCCACGGCCCCAGATGTTGCAGATGACGATAACGGCAACGCCAATGACAGCCACAAGCCAGTTGGTCTGGCAGTTAGCAATAGCGGAGCTCGCCAGGATCAGACCGATCGAAATGACGATGGGGCCAGTCACCACCGGCGGGAAGAAACGCATGACACGCTTGGCGCCAAAGGCGCGGAAGAGCGCCGCAAGCACCGGATAAAGCAGGCCGGCGCAAGCAACGCCCAGACAAGCGTAGGGCAAAAGCTCGGTCTCGCCGTTGGGCGCGATTGCGGCATAACCGGCAATAAAGGCAAACGATGAGCCCAAAAATGCCGGCACCTTACCGCGCGACAGGAAGTGGAACAGCAGCGTGCCCAAACCGGCAAACAAAAGCGTTGCCGAAACCGAGAGACCGGTGAGCACGGGCACCAGCACGGTGGCGCCAAACATGGCAAACAGGTGCTGCAGACCGAGCAAAAACATGCGCGGGCGGCCGAGCGACGATGCGTCGTAGATGGCATCGCTGGCGGCGGGCGTCGAGGACTGGGACATGAGAGTCCTTTCAAAATGGAAGGGCGCTCGAGCATAGCGGATTACCTGCCCGAACGATACGATCCGAACCATTGTACGTGATACGCCATGTCTCGCGCGCGCCGTCACCTGCAAACGGTAACGTTACTTCCAAACGCGCTCAGCAATGCGCTTGACCAGCGCGATCTTTGCCCACTGTTCGTCCTCGGTCAGCTTGTTGCCAATCTCGCAGCTGGCAAAGCCGCACTGGGGCGACAGGTACAGGTTCTCGAGCGGCACGTACTTTGCGGCCTCATGGATACGTTCGACGATAACGTCTTCGTCCTCAAGCTCTGCCGCCTTGGTGGTTACCAAACCCAGCACGACCTTCTTGCCCGGGGCAACGTACTTGAGCGGCTCAAAACCGCCGGCGCGCGGCGTGTCGAACTCCAGATAGAACGCATCGACATCCTCATGCGCAAACAGGTACGGCGCGATGGGATCGTAACCGCCCTCAAAGGCATAGGTGGAGTGGTAGTTGCCGCGGCACACATGCGTGTTGATGACCAGATCGTCGGGCTTGCCCTCGATGGCAGCGTTGTTGAGCGCCACGCCCAACTCGCTTACCTTTTGCAGGTCGACCGGGCTCATGCCGGTTTTGGCGACAAAATCGGTATCGCAGTAGATGCCCCAGGTGCAGTCGTCAAACTGGATGTTGCGGCAGCCTGCTGCGTACAGGTCGGCGATCACCGTGCGATAAGCGGCTGCAATGGCGCCGGCAAGTTCCTCATCGGTCTTATAGACGGCACGCAGGCTCTCCTGCTGGCCGTCGCAGCGATCGAGCGTAACCTCAGAGAACGTCTGGATAGGCGCCGGGATGGTCTGGCGTGCGACCTGGCCCTCTCCCTCAAGCGCCTTGACAAACTTAAAGTGCTCGACGAACGGGTGGTTCTCGCCGCTAATGGGACCGGTAACCACAGCGGTGTCGGCCGTCGTCTCCTCGTCATGGAACATATAACCCGTGCGTGAGGTACGGCGCTCAATGCCGTTGAGTCCCCACATAAAATCGAGGTGCCAGTAGCTGCGGCGGAACTCGCCATCGGTAATCACCTGCAAGCCGGCAGCCTTCTGCTTGGCCACTAAGTCGCGGATGGCCTCGTCCTCGACGGCCTTAAGGCCGGAAGCGTCGAGTTTACCCGCGACATAGGCGGCACGGGCATCCTTTACAGCCTGCGGACGAAGAAAACTGCCGACGATATCGGCGCGAAACGGCGCGTTCGGTTGAATCGAAGTGCTCATAGGTATCTCCCTTTGCATTGGTTGCTTTACTGGGACAGAGTATGAGCGCTCATATGGTCATCGTAAAATATACGTTTATAACAGTTTGATATAGATGCTTCCTATATCAGTCTGGACTGTCATAAAGAGACTTGAACCGTGCGGAGCACAGCAGCCTAGATATGCTGACGAATCGCGTCGATATAGGCCCGACCGTAGCGCGTGAGCGTCGTGTTCTTGCGCGTGATGAAGCCAATCTCCATGTACTCGTCCACGTCGAGCGGAATCGAGATAATGCCGGGGCCGTTGAGCTCGTGGCTGATCACGCCCGAGCATACCGTGTAGCCGTTGAGGCCCATGGCCAAATTGAACAACGTCGCACGGTCGCGCACGCGGATATTTTTGCGACGCTCGAACGTCGAGGTCAGCTCCTCGGAATAGTAAAACGAGTTGTAGCTGCCCTGCTCGTAGGACAGGAACGGGTAGTCTTCCAGATCCTCGAGCGTCACGCTGGAGCGGCCCGCCAGCGGATGGTCGGCGCAGACGAAGACATGCGGCGTGGCGCAGAAGAGCCCTTCGAACACGAGCTCGTTGGCGGCAAGCATGCGCTCGATGACCTCGCGATTGTGCTCCGACAGATACAGGATGCCGAGTTCGCTTTTCATATGCGCGACATCCTCGATAATTTCGTGGGTCTGCTCCTCGCGCAGGGTAAAGTCGTAGCGCGCGGCATCGAACTCGCGGATCACATCGACAAACGCATTAACGGCAAAGGAATAATGCTGGCAGCTCACACTAAAGTGCGGCACCTGCTCGGACGTGCCTTTGTACTTGCCCTCGAGCAGGTCGGCCTGGTCGAGCACCTGGCGCGCGTAGCCCAAGAAGGTCTCGCCTTCCTCGGACACAATGACGCCCTTGTTGGTGCGCTCAAAGATATGCACACCCATCTCGTTTTCGAGATCGCGAATCGACGCGGTAATCGAGGGCTGCGACACAAAGAGCCGGCGCGAGGCCTCGGTGATGCTACCGCATTCGGCAACCTTAACAACATATCTGAGCTGCTGGAGCTTCATAGCCTTCTCCCTAGACGTTCGTGACGCCAAAACCTGCCGCGTCCATTTGACGCATAAACGACGGCATCTCCCCCGTCGCGGCGCAGGCGGCAATCTGATGCAGAGCCCCGGCGACCGCATCATCTGCCGCAGCGCCGATATGCCAGCGCGCCGCCGCCGTGACGACCTCGTTGGCATTAGCGACTGCAACGGAGTTGGGAACGGCATCGATCATGGGCAAATCGTTATCGGAATCGCCGAATACGGCCACCTCGTCGGGCGTCAGGCCCAAAGCGCGCGCCAGCTCCAGCGCAGCGCAGCCCTTGTCCCAACCAGCCGGAAGGATGTCGAACAGGCGCACTCGGTTGTTGGGAAACACAAGCGAGAGTTCCGGCACCTCAGCGGCAACGCGCTCACGTAGCTCCGCGAGCTCCTCACGCGAACGGGCACTCCAGATATTCGCCTTAAACACCGACGCGTCATCGACGACGGGACGACATGGGGCCTCTTCGCCTTTGAGCCACGCGTTGCCGCCCGACTCCATGGCGCGACGAACGCGCTCGGGGTCACTCGTCACACAATGGGCATCGTTGCCCCAAAAGTCATCGCCCAGGCTGTAGACTTTTAGAAATGTATCGTCGGTCTCTTGCTCCAGATAGTCGGCCAAACGCATCAGAGCATCGTTGTCGATTGCGCGCGAGGCGACTACTTCGCCGTCAACAAACATCACCTGGCCGTTACAGAACGCACCGGTCGAATAACACTCGGAACGGTTTTTGAACATCCAGCCCATCGCGGACGGCTGGCGACCCGAAACCGGGCCAAAGTGCAGACCCGCCGCCTGCATGGCATGAATGCCCTCAATGGCGTAGTCGCTGGCGCCGTCATGCCCGGCCGGAATCAGCGTATCGTCCATATCGGTCAGCACAAGTTTGATCATGAGGTCCCCATTCGTATCGGTCCTACCTATTGTAACGACCTGCCAAAATAAACCTGTCCCTTTTTGGCAGGTGCGTTAGTATAGGGAACAACAGATTCGATGCGGGAGTGCCGGCGGTGCAAACCACAAGGCTGAGAGGGCATAGGGCCCAATCCTTTGAACCTGTCAGTTAATGCTGGCGTAGGGAGCATGCCGCCTTTACAGGGGCGCTGTCTATGCACAGCGCCCCTTTTCTATGCCAAGGAGGCATGTGCAGTGATTGATTCGGAACAGCTTAAGCAACATATGGTCAAGGCCGTGGAGGAGATTCGCGCCACCAATCCGATGGCCGGCTCCATCACCAACACGGTGACGATTGACTTTGTCGCCAACGCGCAGCTCGCCGTGGGCGGTTCGGCCGCCATGGTCTATCTGCCCGACGAGGGCGAGGCGCTCGTTGCCGGCGGCGGCGCCATCTATCTCAACATGGGCACGCTCTTCCCCATCTACGAGCAGACGATTCCCCGCGCGGCCAAGGCGGCACACGACGCCGGCAAGCCCTGGGTGCTCGATCCGGTGGGTCTGGGCATCGGCAGCCTGCGCACCCAGCTGGTAAACGAGCTCAAGCAGTACAAGCCCGCCATCGTGCGCGGCAACGCCTCCGAGATCATCGCGCTCGCCGGCCTGTGGGGTCTTAAGGGCGAGGCAGCTGATCTGAGCCGCGTGCGCGGTGTCGATACCACCGACACGGTCGATGCCGCCCGCGATGCCGCCGTGGCGCTCGCCCGCTACACCGGCGGCGCCGTAGTGGTCTCGGGCGAAGTCGACCTGATCACCGACGGCATGACCGTGGCCAAGTCCCACGGCGGCAGCCCGCTCATGTCCAAGATCACCGGTTGCGGCTGCTCGCAAGGCGGCGTGCTGGCTGTGTACGCCTGCGCTGCCGACCCGTTTACGGCCGCCGTCTGCGGCACCGCCGTCTACAACGTTGCCGGCTCGCGTGCCGCCGCTGTCGCCGACGCCCCGGCAAGCTTTAAGGTCGCCTTTATCGACGAGCTCTACCGCGCAACCGCCCAGGACATCGCCAACAACCAGCTCGACCTCGAGGAGGCATAGGCCATGTCCGAGCCCGCAACCAATGCCGGCATGAATACGCTCGTCGCCGTGGCCATCGCCCCGTGCGGCACCGGCGATGAGCTGTCCGCCGAGGTCGCCGAGGTCGTGCGCGTCATTCGCGAGAGCGGCCTTCCCAACCGCACCACCTCGATGTTCACCGAGATCGAGGGCGACTGGGACGAGGTCATGCAGGTCGTGCGCGACGCAACCTTTGTGTTGGCGAGCAAGGGCATCCGCACCGAAGTCGTGCTCAAAGCCGATATTCGACCCGGATTTACCGACACCATGACCGGCAAGCTCGAGCGCATGGAAGCTCAGATCAAAAAGCAGGAGGAAACACGATGAGTATCCGCGACAACCTTGATATCTCGGCCTATCTGGTGCTCGGCCCCGAAAACACGCTGGGGCGCCCCGTGGGCGATGTGGTGGCCCAGGCACTCGACGCCGGCTTTACCTGCATCCAGGTGCGCTCCAAGGTGGCAAGCGCCCGCGAGATCATTGCGCTGACCGGCGACGCCGCGCAGGCAATCGCACAGGCCGGCAAGACCGGTCAGGTCGCTTTGCTGATTGACGACCGCCTGGACTGCGTACTCGCCGCGCGCGAGCAGGGCATTGCTGTCGACGGCGTGCACGTGGGTCAGAGCGACATTCCCGTCGAGGTCTGTCGCAAGCTGCTGGGGCCCGACGCCATCGTGGGCCTTTCCGCCCGTTGCGAGGAGATGCTCGAGTACGTCAAGACCGCCGACATGAGCCTAGTCGACTACCTGGGCATCGGCCCACTAC
>JAUUSS010000108.1 GCA_030841765.1 Collinsella aerofaciens
ACCACGTGGTTGTTGGTCAGGATGTGACCCTCGGTATCGAGCACAACGCCCGAGCCGACGCTGCCCGAGTTGTCCGACTCGTCGGCAGACTGCGAAAGCGAGCCATTCTGGCTGCCGCTCGAAGTGGCGGTAATGGAAACCACGGAGGGCAGGGCCTTGGCAGAAACGGCCTCGGCCAGCGTGGTGTCCTCGGAATCAATCGTAATCTTTTGCGTCGATGAACCCGAAGCACCCGCCGTCACGGCATTCTTGCCACCGCCAATATTGAGCGTGCCGCTCATAATGAGCGCAATGACCAGCAGGGCGCCGCAGGCACAGCCGGCGAGTGCTGTAATAAAGATCGGCAGCTTTTTGGTCTTGGTCTTGACCACCGTGTGCTTGTTCACGACCCGCTGGCCACCCAGCGGCTGGCCGGTCTGCGTGTCGTAGGCCTGCACGTAGGGAATGTTGCTGTCGGCAGGCGTCGACTCCACCTGCACGCGCGGCTGCTGCTGGGTCTCGCCGGCGTTGCCCGCATCCTGGGGACGCTGGGAATCGTACTCGCTCATAGCTGCGATCCTTTCGTCAAATAACCAAAGGCCCGCCAAACATGTGGCGGGCCATCATTGTTCACGTTGAGTTGTACCCCAATATGCGGGCGTAAGTGTATGAGAACGCAATCTTTTAGGAAGGCTTAAGTTCTGTTGCAGATTCGAGAGGAACCCGCACCTGCGTCAAAACCACCACGAAGGTGCCTGTCCCCTTTGTAGTGGAAATCTAGTCCTTAAACAGATAGCCCACGCCGCGGACGGTGGTGATGTGTGCCGCGATCTGCGGGCCCACCTTGGAGCGGATGCGTCGAATGTGCACGTCGACGGTGCGCGTGCCGCCGCAGTACTCAAAGCCCCACACGCGGTGCAGCAGCACCTCGCGGCTGTAGGCGCGGTTGGGATGCGTCGCCAAAAAGCTCAGCAGCGAGTACTCCATCAGCGTCAGGTCGATGGGCTCGTTATCGAGCGTCACCTGGTAGGTAGCCAGGTTAATCTCGAGGTCATCGATATTGAGCACATCGTCGGCGGTGACGGTCTCCTCCTCGCCCATCAGGCGCTGCGCGCGAGCCTTGAGCTCGTTGGGCGTCGCCGTGGGGCACACAAAGTCGGCATGCGAATGATTCGGCAGGCGCAAGGTACCGAGCGCCTCGTCGTCGACGATCACCAGCATGGGGACACCGCCGCGATCGTCAAGCCACTTGGCAATCTGATCGATGCGGTCGCTGCGGATGCCATCGGAATCGAGGATCAGCAGGTCAAAATCGTGCGCCGCAGTCGGCGAATCGGGGGTTGCCAGGCTCACCTCGACACCCAGGGTGGTCGTCAAGCTGCGGGCAAACTCGTGGAAGCGCGTCGTGCGCGCCATGAACAGGGCACTCTTTTCGGACATATCGGCCTCCAAAGAAATGAGCTCAATCGTACTGGAACAAGCCAGCGCGATTAGGAGTTCGCCAGGTAGTGCTTGATCTCCCACTCGGTGATCGTAGACTCAAACTTATGCCACTCGTCGCGCTTCTTTTTGAGGAAGAAGCTGTGGATGTGCTCGCCGAGGGCATCCTTCATAAACTGCGAGTCCTCAAACACGTCGAGCGCCTCTTTGAGCGAGCGCGGCAGCGGCGCGTAGCCGGCCTCGACCATCTGACGGTCGGTAAGCTTGAGCGTCTCGGCCGTGGCCTCGGGCGGGAGCTCCAGCTTGCGCTCGATGCCGTCCAGACCAGCCGCCAGCGTGACGGCGTTGACCAGGTACGGATTGGCCATGGGATCGGGACTGCGCAGCTCGATGCGCGTGGACAGCTGCTTGCCGGGCTTGTAGACCGGGATGCGAACCATGCTCGCGCGGTTGCGCAGGCCCCACGTGGCGTACTGCGGCACGGAGTCGCCACCCGTGGTGATGCGCTTGTACGAGTTGACCGTGGGGTTGGTGATGGCGCTGATCTCGCGGGCATGCGCCAGGATGCCGGCCATATAGTGCTTGGCAACGTCGGAGAGATGGTACTTCTCGTCGCCCTCGCCCCAAAAGACGTTGTTGCCGTCGTGGTCGAATAGCGACTGGCACAGGAACATAGCACTGCCGTCCTCGCCTGCCAACGGCTTGGGCATAAAGGAGGCGTGGCAACCGCTCTCGTAGGCCTGCTGCTTAATGATGAGTTTGGCCGTGGTGATGGCGTCGGACATGCTCAGGGCCTCGGCGTGACGCAGGCTCATGCCGTGCTGCGAGCGGCCGGCGGCGTGGAAGGTGTACTCCACGGGCACGGACATCTTCTCGAGCGTGAGGACCGTATTGCGACGCAGGTCGCGGGCGGCATCGCTCACCGAAAGATCGAAGTAGCCCACGTTGTCGAGCGGCTCGGGGGTGTGTTCGTCGGGGAAGTAGTAATACTCCAGCTCAGCGCCCACGTTGAGCAGATAGCCAGCTTTCTCGGCCTTGCGGAACATGCGGCGCAGGGCATCGCGCGGGTCGCCGGCAAACGGCTTGCGATCGGGAGTGCACACGTCGCAGAACACGCGGGCGACGCCGTTGTGGCTCGGGCGCCACGGCAGAATCTGGAAGGTCGAAGCATCGGGAAACGCCAGCATGTCGGCTTCCTCGGGCGTGGCAAAGCCCTCGATGGCGGAGCCGTCAAAGCCAATACCCTCCTCAAAAGCGACCTCGAGGTCCTCGGGGCTAATGGCAAAGTTCTTGAGGCGGCCGAGAATGTCGACAAACCACAGACGCACAAAGCGGATGTCACGCTGCTCTACGGAGCGGAGTACGTAATCGATGTTCTGCTGGTTCATGTCGCTCCCCTTTCTTTCGGGCGGGTTTCGACTGGTCTATATCGCAGATACTATCGCAGAAAAATGTTTCCGCAGGGTTAAAGCGTATCAAGCGCTCAAAAAACGTGTGCGAACAGGCAGTTGCGAACGAGCGGCTAGCGCGAGGTCGATGCGCGGTGTTCGATGTGGCCGGGGATCTCGATGCGTTTGGGTGCCAGCTTTGCGGCTTCGCCCACGGTGGTGGTAACAACGTCGATGCGCTCGGAGAGGCGCTCGACCACGCGCTCGGCAATGGTGAGGGTGTCCTGCGCGGCCGTGGTCACGCCGCCAAAGAGCACATGGTTCCAGGGGTAGTCGTCAAACGTCGCGATCTTGAGCCCCGCCGGCAGCGAGGGACCAAGCTGCGCCAGCGCCTCGGTCAGACGCAGGAAGACCAGACCGTTGACGGCAATGAGGCCGAGCTTTTTGCCTGCATAGCCGCGGATGGTCTCGTCCAAGCGGCCGACGCCCGAGGCGCCACCATCGGCCAGGGTGACGACCTCGCCCGCAAGGCCGCGTCGCGAAAGCTCGTCGGCAAAGGCCTCGGCACGCTCGCGACGCACGGGGCTGTCGTCGCTTGCCTCGGTGAGCAGGCACAGGCGCTCGCTGCCCGCAGCGGCCAAGGCGTCTACCAAGCCGGCGACCAGCTCACGGTTGTTAGATGTCACCAGATCGACACCGCCGTCGGCAACATCGCGGTCGAGCAGCACAACGGGCAGGCGCCCCGCTGCCGCGACGATCGCCTCGTCATTGCCTCCGCAGGTGTTGACGACCAAGCCGTCCACGCCGGCATCGATAAGTCTGGTGAGCGACTCGGCCTCCTTGGCAGGGTCGTTGCCGCTGATGGCCGTCATAAGCGAGCAGCCGCGCGCGGCGGCACTGGCGGAAAGCCCCTCGAGCATGGCGCTCGAGAACGGGTTGGCGATGTCGGCCAGGATCACGCCGATGAGGTTGGTGCGCGAGCTGCGCAGGTTGCGTGCGGCGGCGCGGGGACGATAGCCCGTACGCTCGATGACCTCGGCGATGCGGGCGCGGGTCTCCTCGGTCATCTGACCGGGACGGTTGTTGAGGTAGCGCGAAACGGTGGCCGGGCTCACGCCCGCCTCGGCGGCAATGTCTTTGATTCTCATCTGCGCCATGGCGCACCCCGTTTCCCACGTGTCGGCAATCTTAGCCATTTTAGGCATTTTTTTAAAAATCTCGCTTGCAAAACGCTGTAGGTGAGTATA
Organism: Collinsella aerofaciens; assembly: GCA_030841765.1. Classification (GTDB taxonomy): domain Bacteria; phylum Actinomycetota; class Coriobacteriia; order Coriobacteriales; family Coriobacteriaceae; genus Collinsella; species Collinsella aerofaciens_AV. The sequence goes on from JAUUSS010000108.1 coordinate 4,055, forward strand.
CTACAACTCGAAACGAAACCGATTTCGTAAACCGATTTCGGCAAGCGTTGGCACGGAGGTGCAAAGACGCACCCTACCGTCTTGGCACCTCCGTGCCCACGCCATATCAAAGGTGTTCGCACCGTCAAGAAGGAGCTACGCGACCATGGGTAAAACGGTTCTTACCTTCGGCGAGATCATGATGAGGCTCTCGCCCAAAGATCACCTGCGTATTGAGCAGGCCACCGAGTTCGACGTCCGCTACGGCGGCGCCGAGGCCAACACCGCGCTTTCCCTGGCCTACCAGGGCGACAAGGCCGCTTACGTTTCCGTCGTCCCGGCCAACCGCCTGGGCGAGTGCGCTCTGCGCTCGCTGAAGATCTACGACGTCGACACCACGCGCGTCGTGCGTCAGGGCGACCGTCTTGGCTCCTATGTATTTGAGGTCGGCGCCTCGCAGCGCGGCAACGGTTGCGTCTACGACCGCAAGTACTCGGCCATTAACTTGGCCAAGCGCGACGTCTTTGACTGGGACGAGATCCTGGAGGGCATCGACGTCTTCTACTTCTCTGGCGTGACGCCCGCCGTCTCCGACGAGATGGCCGCTGCCTGCAAGGACGCTCTCACCGCTTGCCGCGCCAAGGGCATCACCACCGTGTGCGACGTTAACTACCGCGGCAAGATGTGGTCGCCCGAGAAGTCGCAGGCAACCATGAAGGAACTCCTGCCGCTCGTCGACATCTGCATCGCCAACGACGAGGACGCACCTGCCGGCCTCGGCATGACCTGCGTCTCCGGCTCCCTTGCCCACGGCATCGAGGAGCGCGACACCTACGTCGAGATGGCCCGTCAGATCTGCGCCGAGTACGGCTGCAAGAAGGTCGCATCGGTCGTCCGCAACATCTCCTGCGTCGAGCGCTCCATCTGGATGGGCATGCTCTATGACGCCGAGAGCGGCGAGCACTGGTTCTCTCCTGCTCACGACGTGCACGTGCTCGAGGGCGTTGCCGCCGGCGACGCTTTCAACGCCGGCCTCGTCCATGCCCTCATCAACGACTTCGACCCGCAGGACGCCGTCAACTACGCCATCGCGGCCTCGATTCTCAAGCTCACCATCAAGGGCGATTCCAACCTGGTGACCGCCGACGAGATCGCCGGCGTGGCAAACGCTGCCGACGGTGGCACCCGCGTCGCCCGTTAATTCGTTCCCCATTCCGCGGGCTGCAGTTTCCCATACCCATACCCCTGCAGCCCGCTCCCCGATTCCTCCGGTCAGGCAAAACCACCAGTCCCATTCCGGTTTTGCCTGGCATTCCCTACACGACTGGTCGCGCAGCCGGTTTTGGAATTGCTTGTGACCCCAAGCAGTGCCTCCGATAACCAGTCCAAAACCGGCTCATGACCAGCCCTTTTAGCAATTACGCGCACTCGCGCGCCGCACATCGAAAGGAACATCATGTTCGATCAGTTCTACACCACGCTTGAGTCCCTGGGCATCGTGCCGGTCGTCGTGCTCGACAAGGTCGAGGACGCCGCTCCGCTCGCTCACGCCCTGATGGCCGCCGGCATGAAGTCCGCCGAGGTCACCTTCCGCACCGCTTGCGCTGCCGAGTGCATCGCCGCTATGGCCGAGGCCGAGCCCGAGATGTGCGTGGGCGCCGGCACCGTCCTGACCGTCGAGCAGGTTGAGCAGGCCCGTGCCGCCGGTGCCAAGTTCATCGTCTCCCCGGGCTACAACGAGGACGTCGTCAACCACTGCATCGACATCGACCTGCCTGTGCTGCCCGGCACCGTGACCCCCTCCGAGGTCACCGCTGCCGTCAACCTGGGCCTCAAGGTCACCAAGTTCTTCCCGGCAGCCCAGTACGGCGGCCTCAACACCATCAAGGCCCTCGCCGCGCCGTTTGTCGGTCACCGCTTTATGCCCACCGGCGGCGTGAGCACCGCAAACGTCGAGGAGTACCTCAGCTCCTCCGCCATCATCGCCTGCGGTGGCACCTGGATGGTCAAGCCGGCCCTGTTCGCCGACGGCGACTTCTCCAAGGTCGAGCAGATCGCCCGCGAGGCCATGGACGTCGTCAAGAAGGTCCGCGCCTAGGCCTAGCTCTCTATCGTTGGGGGCGCCCAGACCGCGCCCCCATTTTTGAAGCGGCTCGGAAGCGTGCCGTTTCCGTCACGGACAAGAACCGAAACCGTCTTGTATGCTGATAGAACGTGACGGAAGCGACACGCCCCCGAGCCGCTTCGCTCACTCGATCGATCTTTTGGGCGCTTGCCCGCCCTCCAAGCGAACTGCCTCAACATAATCCAGAACACCAAAAGCTGCGGTGCCATCTGGAGGAATCGACCCCTGCTTCCGGTCAGTTCCTCCAAACGGCACCGCAGCTTTTTGCTTGCGAGCGAGCCTTGCCCCCAACGCAGTTGCGGTGAAATAGGAACTGTTTGCGCCACCTGGGCCGCAAAACAATCCCTATTTCACCGCAACGTATGAGGGGATAGATTAGATGGACGAGTCTTTGGGCAGCTCAAAGTAATCGGGATGCAGAGCGATGACCGGGCCCTGCTCCTCGGGCATCAGATGCAGGTGTGTCTCTGCCAGATAGCTCGCTGTATCAGTGTCGCCCTCTTTAATGGCCTCGAGGATTCGACGGTGTTGCCGACGAATCGGTTCCCAATCCAGATCCTGCGACACCGCGCGTAGCCAGTTATACCGCTCAAAATGCGTGTTGACGCTCTTCATCCAATCCCACAGCATATGGCGGCCGGCAATCTCAAAACACGTCTCGTGGAATAGGTTGTCCAGGTCAAAGAAGCGACGCGTCTCGCTGTGGTCGAGCGACTCGGACTCGGCGAGAATCTGCTCAAGCCGGCGCTTTTGCTCGGGCGTGGCAGCCGAGCAGCATTTGATCAGTACACTTCTCTCGAGCTTCTCGCGCAAAAAACAGGCATTCTCGGCGCGCTCCATACTGATCTTTGAGACATAGGTACCGCTCTTGGGACGCGTTTCCACCAGCTCTTGCTCGCGCAGGCGCACAAAGGACTCGCGGATGGGCGTACGCCCGATCCCCGTCTCCTTTTCCAGACCAATCGCCGAAAGGCGCGTGCCGGGCTTGAGCTCGGCATAGATGATCTTGGAGCGCAATGCGTTGTATGCCTGGTCTTGCAGGCTCTGATAATGCTGGTGCTGTTCCATAAAGCCCTCGGATAAGTCCTCGGTTAGTCGAATACCACCACGTAATACTATCGCATCCCCCGCCCATTACAGTCTGAAATAGGCCATCGATAAATTTCGATGGCGAGCATTCGGCG
>JAUUSS010000193.1 GCA_030841765.1 Collinsella aerofaciens
ATCTTGACCTGTATGTAACGGACGACGGCGAGACGTTTGACCTGGTGCAGGGTGGCCAGGCAGGCAATAACGATGCTCTGGCCTTCAACCGGATCCTCGCAAACTGCAAGACCATCGCGGACACATACAACAAAATATTCGGTACGGCGTGGAGCTATGGCTTCACGCCGTTTACCGTTGAGAGTATTTACTCTGCCGCCAACCTGCAATTGATTGAGGGCCGCTGCGGGGAACTCGCTCGGGCGTTTGGACTGGATTACAGCGGCAGAACCTGGGCGGCAGGGGATGTCGTTGATTACCGCGACCTTAACCGCTGGGAGGCGCCGTTTGAGTTGATGCAGCACTACGAGAGCCAGACGGCCGAAACGCTTAAAATACGCCGCTGCGGGGCATTTTCCTGCGGCGACAATACCGCATATTACAGATAAGGAGATGATCAAATGGCTTACACGCCAACCAAATGGCAAGATCATATACCCGAGGTGCAGGACGGTACGCCGGTTAGCGCGGTGAATATGAATAAGATCGAGGAAGGGATCATGCAGGCACACCAGGTTGCAGACAGCACTGCAAGCGCACTGGATCACGCCTATCATCCGCTGTTTCCATATTACTCCGCAGGGGCGACAGGCGACAGCACGAGCACAATCTATTACACGGCTGATGGCCTAACCACCGGCGTCTACCTGCTGCTCGCCAGCGGTAACTACAACCCCGGCGGAGCGGCATATTACCGATCTGTCTACAGCGCGATCCTGCTGCTGTCCTGCGGCTACAACAACACGACAAAGCAAGTGGTATACCGTATCAAAATCGGGACGTCCTCCAGCATGGCCGGTACGTCCGGTGTTGCAGACGGGAAGTTTGTAGTCGGCTTTGGGGGGATGGCGTCGGAGATTCAACGCACGGCCGCGACAGCAAAAATATTCATTTGCCTATCGCGAGACAGTGCCGCATCCTCGGCGGACAACTGGGATGTGCGGCTGCATAAGCTGATATGATCTACAGCCAGGCTGCAGCCGCAGCGGCGCATCTATACCTTGCGGCGAGCATCACTATTTCGATATTGGTCACGTCGATCTTCGGCGTGGCCTTATCTATTATCTTAAATTTAAGGAGCGATCAACATGTCGAAACCCACAATCTACATCGCCGCCGGGCATGGCGGGAACGATCCGGGCGCGGTAAGCGGTAAATACATCGAAAAAGCGCTGACCCTCAAAACCGCGCTGGCTTGCCAGAATTACCTGAGAAATTACGAAT
>JAUUSS010000109.1 GCA_030841765.1 Collinsella aerofaciens
CGTGCGCTTGAACTGAGAAGGGGGAGGCCTCGCGGCCTCCCCCTTTTTTGCGTTAAGCCAGATCTAACAAACTCGCTGTGTTTTATGACCCTCGTTTGTCGCATCTTCCGTTAACGGGCTACAATAACTTAGTCTGTGCAATATGGAGGTGAACATGGCTGAAGCTGGTATCGGCGTTGATATCGTCGAGATTTCCCGCATGAAATCAATCCTTGAAAAGACGCCGTCGTTTGCTCGGCGTGTGTTTTCCGAAGAAGAGTGCGCATATTGCGACGCTTCATCGCGTCCTGCGGCGCACTATGCGAGCCGTTTTGCTTCTCGTGAAGCGGTTCTCAAGGCTCTTGGTACGGGTTTTAGTCAGGGTGTCGGCCGCAAAGACGTCTCGGTAACGCGTGATAACCTCGGAAAGCCTAAAGCGGTGCTTTCGGGTCGAGCGCTTGAGATTGCTCAAGAGTTGGGTGTCGTTGAAGTTGCGCTTTCCATTACCTTGACGGGTGATTTGGCCGTAGCCAATGCCATTGCGATCACCGAGGATGCTCGACCTAAGCCTAAGGAAGAAAAGGTGAGCACCAAGGAACGCGTTGCACAAACTTATAAAGAGGCTCGCTCGGTTTTAGATGAGCTTGAGCAACTGCAAAATTCAGCTTTGACGGAGCACCAGGGCGATGCTTCGCAAGATACGCTAGGAGCATAGATGAAACCGGTTTTGAGTACCGAGGAAGTCGTTCGCCTCGAGGATATTATCGAACGCGAGGGAACTTCGAAGGCCGAGCTTATGGAACTGGCGGGTGAGTTTGCTGCTCGTGAAATTCTAAAACTCAATCCCGATCGCGTCCTTGTTCTGGTCGGTTTTGGCAACAACGGTGGCGACGGTTGGGTCGCGGCTGATATTTTGAGTCATAAGGGCGTTGACGTGGATATCGTGTCTCCGGTTGAGCCGGATGAGATTCCTGCCGCTCTGGCTCGCCATGTTGCCCGCCGTACCGCCGGTCGTGACGTGCATGTGTGTGTCGGTCCCTCGCGAGATGAGCTTGAGGTTTTGATCGATAAGGCCGACGTTGTTGTTGACGCTATCTTTGGTACCGGTTTCCACGGTGACCTGCGTGCACCGTTCTCCATCTGGATTCCGACAGTTAACGACTGCGCCGACCATGTGGTTTCCATTGATGTTCCTTCGGGTCTGAATGCCGAAACCGGTGTTGTCGACGATGACTGCATCCGTGCCGAGCGTACGGTCACGATGATCACGCCCAAGATCGGACTCTACAGCGCTGATGGTCCAGAGTACGCCGGTGATTTGGTGTGCGGTGGCCTTTATGATCGCCTTGATGAGGTCATCGATGATGTCGACCATGCCGCCGAGATTGTCGAGCCCGGTGACCTGGTGGATTTCTTTGCTCCGCTGCCCACGAATATCGATAAGTATTCTCGCGGTTCTGTCCTTATTGTTGCCGGCTCGGCGCAGTATCCTGGCGCTGCCATTATGGCCGCCAAGTCTGCTGCCCGCGCGGGTGCCGGCTATGTGGCTGTCGCGACGCCCGATGCGTGTGCCAATCTTATTCGTATGGCACTTCCCTCGATTCCGGTTTTTGCTATTCCGTCCGATTCCCGCGGCTCTTTTGGTGCCGCTGCTCGTATGACCGTGTGCGAGATTGCAAAGAAGTACAGCTGCGTACTGTGCGGTCCCGGCATGACGACGTCTGCCGGCGCCATGCAGGTGGTTTCGGGCTTGTTGGAGCTTGATGTGCCGCTGATCCTTGATGCCGATGCGCTCAACTGCCTTTCTAAGATTGCTATCGACGGTATCGATAGCAACCCTGAGATGTACCGCCGTGAGCAGCCACTCGTCATGACGCCGCACTATCGCGAGCTTTCGCGCTTGGTTGCCGGTGACGAGGTTAACGATCTGGGGACTGCAATTGCGGCCGCGCAGAAGGTTGTCTGGGCTGCTGGCTCCGACAATCTCGTGGTTATTGCCAAGGGGCCGACGACGGCTATCTGTGGCGTTGAGCGCGTGCTTTTGCCGCTCTCGGGTCCGGCGTCGTTGGCGACTGCCGGTTCGGGCGATGTTCTTGCGGGCATTTTGGCTGGCACACTGGCTACCATGCGTGATGAGATGGATCGCTGGGAGCTGCTGTATTCGTATGCCGTTGCGCTTCACAGTTACGCGGGTTTTGCCGCGGCGACGGAGTACGGTGAGAAGAGTGTTATTGCGACCGATCTGATCGACTTGATCGGTCCTGCCATCGAATTGGCGGCAAAGGATGCACTCGATGATCTGGGAATCATGGACGAAGGGTCGGATGACTAATCATGAATAAAGCCGATTTGACGCGCTGGTCCTGGGTTGAGATTGACCGAGGGGCGCTTCGCCGCAACACGAGGGCTTACAAGAACCTGCTCGATCCACGTCAGCGACTGTGCTGCGTGGTCAAGGCCGATGCCTATGGACATGGTGCCGTCGAGTGCGCCAAAATCATGTATTCGGCCGGTGCCGACATGTTTGCCGTGGCGACGGTTAGTGAAGGCGTTGAGCTTCGACAGGGCGGGATCACAAAACCCATCCTGATCCTAAGCGAGCCGCCTATCGAGGCCATTCCGACGTTGCTCGAGTTTGATATCATGCCTTCGGTCTATACGTCTGATTTTGCTCTTGCGTATGGCGAATGTGCCGTCGCGGCGGGCAAAGTGGGCAAGTATCATCTCGCCATCGAGACGGGCATGAATCGTATCGGCGTTCACTACACGCAGGTGCTCGACTTTGTCCGCGGTATAAATTTCCATCGCGGTATTCAGTGCGACGGCGTATTTACGCACTTCGCCACGGCCGATGAACCTTCGGGCTGGGACTACAAGCTGCAGTGTCAGCGCTTTACCGAGGCCGTTCAGGCCATTAAGGATGCGGGTTTTGAGTGCGGTATCGTGCACTGCGCCAACACGCCGTCCTCGATGCTCGACCCCTCGATGCATTTTGATATGATCCGCGCCGGCGTTGGCTTGTATGGCATGCAGCCGTGCGAGCTGAGTGGCCGCGTGATGCAGCTTGATCCCGTTATGAGCGTCCATGCGCGTGTGACGCGCGTGGCACACCCTGCGATGGGTGAGGGCGTGGGCTACGGTTTTACCTACCGCGTACCGCGTACGCGCGTTCAGATCTGCACGCTGCCGATCGGTTATGCCGATGGCCTATCGCGTACGCTTTCCAATCGTATGGATGTGCTGTATCGCGGCGAGCGCGTGCATCAGGTTGGCAATATCTGCATGGACCAGTTTATGGTCGCCATTCAGTCCAACCCGGCACACGAGATTCCCGAGGCCGAGTATGGTGACGAGATGATTATTGTCGGCCGCGATGGCGATGCCGAGATCACTATGGACGAGATGGCCCGACTGCGCGGAACGATTAACTACGAGGTCGCCTGCGGCTTTGGCATGCGTCTCGACAAGGTCTACGTGTAGGAGCCGCTATGGGCGTCATGCACATCCCCGGCCATACCCATCAGGCACCACGTGAGGTCGCACTCGAGGAAATTGAGGCCGTTCTGGGCGATTGTCACCTCTGCCAGCTCTACCAGTCGCGTCACAATATCGTGTTTGGCGTGGGAAACCCCCGCGCTCGTGTGATGTTTATTGGCGAGGCGCCGGGCCGCAATGAGGATTTGCAGGGCGAGCCCTTTGTGGGGGCGGCAGGCGAGGACCTCAACGGCATTTTGTCGCTGGCGGGGCTCAAACGCGAAGACGTCTACATTGCCAACGTGCTTAAGTGCCGCCCGCCGGGAAACCGCAATCCACGTTCCGAGGAAGTGCTGGCTTGCTCGCCGTTTTTGCGTGAGCAGATTCGAAGCATCTGGCCCGATATTATCGTGACGCTCGGCAACCCCGCGACGCACTTTGTGCTTAAGACCGAGATTGGCATTACTAAGCTGCGCGGCAGGTTCCACCAGATGGGGCATTTTGTAGTAATGCCCACGTTCCATCCGGCAGCAGCGCTACGCAATCCGGCGTGGCAGGAACTGCTGGAGGAAGACTTTAAGATGCTGGGCGACTATCTGGAGCGACATCCCGCACCAGAGGACGCCTCGGAATAATAAGGAGCATATATGTCCCTGGAGCGCCTGGGGGTAGGTACTTACAAAACGACTTGCGCTGCCGATACGGAGTACTTTGGCGAGCTAATTGCACCGTGCCTTGAGGACGGCGATGTGCTCATCCTGACCGGTGGCCTGGGGGTGGGCAAAACTCACTTTACCAAGGGCGTCTCGCGCGGGCTGGGCGATGAGCATATGGTTACGAGCCCTACGTTTGCGCTCATGGCCGTTCACGATCAAGGCCGTATTCCGCTGTTTCACTTTGATCTATACCGTCTGGAGCATGCCTACGAGCTCGAGGATACGGGCATTTTCGATGTGCTGGGCTATGAGGGTGCTTGCCTGCTGGAATGGGGCGAACAATTCCAAGACGAGCTGACGGATGAGTATCTTTCGGTGACGCTCAAGCGTGATGAGGGCGACAGTGATGTGCGAACGATAACGCTCGAGGCGCACGGTGACCGCGCAATGGAGCTTTCCCATTTGATTGATAAGGCTGTACAAGATGAGCTTGCATAACGACAACGCGCTGGTGGTGGCGCTCGATACCTCGACCGACATGCTTGCCTGCGCGGCAAGCTGGATTGATGGGCAGACGGGCGAGACGAAGCTCGTGAGTGGCGACCACATGTGTCGCCGTCACGCCAACGTTGAGCTCGTGAATACCGTTGATGGCGTGCTGGCTCAAGCCGGTCTGGATCGCAGCGATGTTGGTTACTACGTGGTCGGCCGCGGCCCGGGGTCGTTTACGGGTGTGCGCATCGGCATCTCCACTGCCAAGGGCCTCGCGCGCGGTGCCAATGTTCCACTGCTGGGCGTGTCGACGCTCGACGCTTGCGCTTGGACGGCGTGGAAGGCTGGCGTGCGCGGCAAGCTTGGTATCTTGGCCGATGCCATGCGCGGTGAGGTATATCCGGCACTATATATGCTGGGCGATGAGGGTCCCGAGCGTCAATTTGAGCGCGAACACGTGGTCAAGGCCGCCGTGGCGCTCGATGAGTGGCGCCGAGCAGCGGACTGGGACCAGGTTCAGCTGACCGGTGACGGTCTCGTGCGCTATGGCAAGCTGCTGGGTGAGGACGAGACCGCCCGCTGCGTGGAGCGCGACCTGTGGTGGCCTTCGGGCGAGGGCTTGCTGCTCGCGCACGCTGCGGGTGACGGCGATCCGGCTCGCGTCCTGCCGATTTACACGCGCCTTTCGGATGCCGAGGAAAACGAGCGCAAGCGTCTTGGTCTTGCCGAGAGTGCGCAGAGCGAAATTACGGGCGTTGCCGATGAGCTCGCCGGTCGTCATCTGCAGTTCCGTCCCATGGGCGCGGCGGATGCCGAGGGCGCGAGCGCGCTAGAGGCTGCCTGCTTTGAAGGTGCCGGACACGAGGCGTGGACGCCGGGCATGTTCCTGTCCGAACTGGGCGAGGACGTCGCTGCGCCGCGCAGTTGGTGGGTGGCACACGACGACGGCAAGCTGCTGGGCCTTGCCGGCGGTATGGTCGTGGACGGTGATGTGCAGATTCTGGATGTCGCCGTCGACTCGGCACATCGCCGTGAGGGCATTGCCCGCAAGCTGCTGTCGCATGTGAGCTATGATGCCCAGATGCTCGGCTGCACCACGGCTTCGCTCGAGGTCGAGGACGGCAACGAGGGCGCGATTGCGCTCTATGCCGCTCTGGGCTTTACCGAGGTGGGTCGTCGTCGTGGCTACTACGGTGTCGGCAAAGACGCCATCGTCATGACGGCCCCACTTCCCCTCGTACTTCCGGTCGATAACGCCTCGCCCGAGCCGACGGCAGCCGAGCAACGCGTATGGCCGCTGCCTGCGCCTGGGCGCTCCGAGGGGGAGCGCGCCGAAATTGAGCGCCGCCGCCTGGTGCTCGCTATCGAGAGTTCCTGCGACGAGACGGCCGTGGCGATTATCGATGCGGATGGCAATATGCTGGCCAACCAGGTGTCGACACAGATTGATTTTCATGCCCGCTTTGGCGGCGTGGTGCCCGAGATCGCCTCGCGCAAACACGTTGAGGTGATTGTGAGTGTCGTGGATGCGGCGCTCGAGGATGCCGCAGCATCGCTTGGTCTTGAGGGTGGGGCGATTGCGCCAAGTGAGCTTGCCGCCGTGGGCGTGACGCAAGGTCCGGGCCTGGTGGGTGCCCTGGTGGTGGGTGTCGCCTTTGCCAAGGGCTTTGCGTATGCTGCCGGCAAGCCGCTCGTGTGCGTCAATCATCTGGAGGGTCACCTGTTTGCCAACCTGTTGGCGCAGCCCGACCTTAAGCCCCCGTTTATCTTTACGCTTGTCTCGGGTGGGCACACCATGCTCGTGCACGTGAAGGCGTGGGGCGACTACGAGGTGCTCGGTGAGACGCTCGACGACGCTGTGGGCGAGGCCTTCGACAAGGTAGCCAAGGCGTTGGGTCTGGGCTATCCCGGTGGCCCCATCATTTCCAAGCTGGCCGAGACGGGCAACCCCAAGGCGATCGATTTCCCCCGTGCGCTTAACAGCAGGGGAGACTATCGCTTCTCGCTTTCGGGCCTTAAAACCGCTGTGACGCTCTACATTGAACAGGAGACCAAGGCCGGGCGCACGATTCACCTGCCCGATCTGGCAGCTTCGTTTGAGGCAGCTGTCTTTGACGTGCAGTACAAGAAGGCCAAAAACGCACTGCACGCTACCGGATGCAAGGAATACTGCATCGGTGGCGGCGTCTCGGCCAACCCGCATCTGCGCGAGATGATGATCAAGAAGCTTGGGCGTCAGGGGATTCGCGTAACGGTGCCGCCCTTGTCTGCCTGTACCGATAACGCAGCCATGATCGCGGAGGTCGCCCGCCGTAAATTCGACCGAGGCGAAATCTCGCCGTTCGACGTCGACGCCGATCCAAACATGACGCTGTAGTCGTACGGGTGCGGTCCCCGACGCTGCCCGGGCGCCAGCGGCCGCATATGAACTTTCCTGCTCTACAGTCCTGCTCACGACGGAGGCCACATTAAGTGGCCTCCTGTT
>JAUUSS010000110.1 GCA_030841765.1 Collinsella aerofaciens
TGGTTTCTGATGCGGCGCGCTGCGCGCCCCGCACAGGCTAAAGCCTCTAACAAAAGCGCGGCCTAAAAGGCCGCGCGCCATCTTTAATTCAGATCTATATTACCCGTAACGGCAGCGCCGAGGTAACGCAGGCCCGAGGGCAACCTTCCTTTCCGGCGCACTCCGCAGGACGAAAGAACCTCCGCCGCACAAAGTGCGCAGCGGAGGTTCTTTCATGTCCGAGGACGCGCCGGAAAGGAAGGTTGCCCTCGGGCCGAACAGCTATGGCAGCTTACGCCACGGTGTAAACCCAGTTGTGCTTATCCTCGACAGCACCAGACTGGATGCCGGTCAGAGTCTCGCGGAGCTTCTTCATCACAGGGCCGATCTCGGTGTAGCCAGCCGGGAAGGTCACGGTCTCGTCGGCGCCGTAAACCTTGTTGTCAATCTCGCCAACCGGGGAGATGACGGCAGCGGTGCCGCACAGGCCGCACTCCACAAAGGTACCGGCCTTGACCTCGGCCCACTCGACGGGACGCTGGTCAACGGTCATGCCCAGGTCCTGAGCAACCTGAACGAGCGAACGACGGGTGATAGAGGGCAGGATGGAGTCGGTGTGCGACTGCGGAACGACGAGCGTGCCATCCTCTTTCACGAACAGGACATTGGCGCCACCGGTCTCCTCGACATAGGTGCGGGACTCGGAGTCGAGATACAGGTTCTCGGCATAGCCCTCGCGATGGGCCTCCATCGTGGGCTTAAGGGACATGGCGTAGTTCAGGCCGGCCTTGATGTTGCCGGTGCCGTGCGGTGCGGCACGGTCATACTCGGAAACGCGCAGCTTGACGGGCTTGAGGCCACCCTTAAAGTACGGACCGACCGGGGTCACGAGGATGCGGAACGTGTACTCAGGAGCGGGAGCCACGCCGATCACGTCACCGGAACCGATCATAAACGGACGCACGTACAGGGTCGCGCCGGAGCCGAAGGGCGGAACCCAGGCGGCGTTGGCAGAGACGACCTGCTTGACGGCCTCAACGAACTTGTCCTTGGGGAACGGTGGCATCTCGAGACGCTGGGCAGAGTTGTACATACGCTCGGCGTTCATGTCGGGACGGAAGCAGACGATGCTGCCGTCCTCGGCGGTGTAGGCCTTCAGGCCCTCAAAGACCTCCTGACAGTAATGGAAGATGCCGCCGCACTCGGAGACATGCAGGGTGTGGTCGGTGGTCAGGCCGCCCTCGTCCCACTCGCCATCCTTCCAATGAGCCTCGTAGCTGTAATCGGTCTTCATGTAGCCAAAGCCGAGGCTACCCCAATCGATATCCTTCTTCTCGACAGTCATATGTCGCTCCTTACATACACAGTTGCATACTCGCGAACCCGCACGCAAGGACCGAGGCCGACCGCGTCGCAACGTCGCACGCCCGGAGCGTAGAGCCGGACGGGACACGCGAGCAGCATCAAAGCCGATGGCACGTCGATTCGCATGCACGAGATTGTACTCCGCACGCGCGTCGGATAAAACGTTTTTCTTTAACTAACTAAAGTATTTTCATTTGACCGAAGCAAAGAGGCCCGCCACCACAAGCGGTGACGGGCCTCAACTGCACGGTTTGCGCGCTGACTCGAGCTACGCGTTCTTTTTGCCCAGCTTAGCCTTAACCAGACCGACCACGGTCGGGATGATCGACACGGCAACGATGCCGACGATCAGCAGCTCAAAGTGCTCCTGCACAAAGGGGATGCCGCCAAAGAAGTAGCCCAGCAGCGTAAAGAGCGTTGACCAGGTAATGCCGCCCAGCACGTTAAAGATAACGAAGTTACGCCAGTGCATGCCGCCCATGCCGGCGATAAAGGGCACAAAGGTGCGGATAAACGGGAAGAAACGGCCCAGGAAAATAGCCAGGTGGCCCCACTTGTCCAAGAAGTCCTCGGACTTTTTAATGCGCTCGGGCGTCATGGCCTTGACCTTGCCCGAAGCGATGATCTTTTTGCCAAAGAAGTGACCGATCATAAAGTTGCACTGATCGCCCAAAATGGCAGCGGCCCATGCGGTGGCCAGAAGCGCCACAATGTTAAAGCCGCCATTGTGGGCAAAGAAACCCGAGGCGAACAGCAGCGAATCACCGGGAAGGAATGGGAAGAACACCACGCCCGTCTCGATAAAGATGATCAGGAACACGCAGCCGTAGGCCATAAGCGGGCCGGCGGCGATCCAGCTGGCGATCGCGGTGCGCGGGTCCTTAAGCAGCTCGGCAATAAAATTGATGAAACCCATGAAGTAAAACCTCTCAGTTGTGGGCGCGGATACGTCCAAGTTGACCAGTATACGGTTGCGGTGCCCCCTCGTGCGCAACCCCACAAAAGCATGACTCCATTACCAGCAAGTTTGCATAACTGACACCTGTCGCGCAATGCCGCCAAGATTGTCCTTCCTAATCCCTAGCGAATCGCTATACTTTATTGAATCGCATTGCCATGGCGCTAAGGGAGGGCGGCCGGTGAGCTTTATCAATACCATTCGCGAGGACATCAAGACCGTCCAAGCGCAGGACCCCGCCGCGCAAAACGGTCTGGTCATCTTCCTTTCCTATCCTGGCCTGCACGCCAAGTGGAACCACGTGCCCGAGCACTGGCTCTGGGAGCACGGCCATCGCTCGCTCGCCCGCGTGCTCTCACAAATCACCCGCCACATCACCGGCGTCGAGATTCATCCCGCCGCACAGATCGGCAAGCATTTCTTTATCGACCACGCCATGGGCGTCGTCATCGGCGAGACCACCATTGTGGGCGACAACTGTGTGCTCTACCAGGGCGTCACGCTCGGCGGCACCGGCAACGAAACCGGCAAGCGCCACCCCACCCTGGGCAACAACGTCACCGTGGGCACAGGCGCCAAGGTGCTCGGCAACATTCGCATCGGCAACAACGTCAAGATCGGCGGCAATTCGGTCGTCGTCAAGGACGTACCCGACAACTGCACCGTCGTGGGCGTGCCGGGACGCATCATCAAGCGCAACGGCTGCCGTGTGTTCGAGGAGAGTTTCGACGCCAAGCAGCATCGCGAGTACATGCCCGATGACGCCGCCGAGCAGTCCGCCCTCAACCGCCAGGGTATCACCGAGAATGCCCGCCGCGTCAAAGAACTCGAGCGAGAGGTGGCCGAGCTCAAGGCCCTCGTCGCCAAGCTCGCGGACGAACGCTAGGGCTGCGAACGGCACAAGCCCGCATCAACACAAGAAGGCGCGCCAGGGAATTCATCCCCGGCGTGCCTTTGCGTTGATGCGACATGCGGGACTGTCCCTTTGTCACATTATGCGAACTGACTCAGATAGAGGTCGGCATAAGCGCCCTCGGCAGCCAGCAGCTCCTTATGCGTGCCCTGCTCGATAATGTTGCCGTGATCCATGACCAAGATCAGGTCGGCGTCCACGATCGTCGACAGGCGATGCGCGATCACAAAGCTGGTGCGCCCGCGCATAAGCGCATCCATGGCGCGGCCGATGGCAAGCTCGGTGCGCGTGTCCACGCTCGACGTCGCCTCGTCCAGGATGAGAATCGCCGGGTTGTTGAGCAGCACGCGTGCGATGGTCAGCAGCTGACGCTGGCCCTGGCTGATGCTTTCGGCATCGTTGGCCACGCGCGTGTCGTAGCCCTGCGGCATGGTACGTACAAAGAAGTCGACCTGCGCGGCGCGTGCGGCCGCCACGATCTCATCGTGCGTCGCCTCGGGGCAGCCGTAGGCGATGTTCTCGGCAATCGTGCCGTCGAACAGCCAGGCGTCTTGCAGCACCATGCCAAACTGCTGACGCAGCTCGCCGCGATCCATGCGGCTCGTATCCACACCGTCGAGCGTAATGCGGCCACCGTCGATCTCGTAAAAGCGCATGAGCAGGTTGATGAGCGTCGTCTTGCCTGCGCCCGTGGTTCCCACCACGGCAATCTTCTGGCCCGGCTCGGCGGTAAACGACACGTCGCGCATAAGTGGCTTGTCGGGCGAATAACCAAAGCGCACGTGCTCAAAGGAGACACGGCCCTCTACGCGACCCGGCAGCTTGGCGGCCTCCCCCGGCAGCGGATCAGCCTCCATCTCGGGCTCATCAAGCAGGTCGAACACGCGCTCCGCACTCGCCAGCGCGCTCTGCAGCGAGTTAAAGGTAAACGACAACTGCGTCATGGGCTCGGACGCCTCGTAGATAAACTGGAAGAACGCCTGGAACACGCCGACGGTCATGTAACCGGCGACCAGCATGCTGCTGCCCACGAGCGCAATAACGATCTGCGCCAAACGGCCGATAAAGCGCACCGCGGGGCCGACAGCATTGATCATAAAGTCGGCCTTGGTGCTCACACGAGCCAGTTCCTTCGAAGCCTCGTGCACCTCAGCGGAGCTCTGACGTTCGCGGTTAAACGCGCGGATCACCAGACGGCCCGAATAGCCTTCCTCGACCGCACTCGTAATCTTGGACACCCACTCCTGGCGCTCGCCCGTCACATCGTGTGTGCGGCGCGAGACGACCTTCGTCACCAGCAGCGACAGTGCCGTAAAGAACAGAAAGACGAGCGTAAGCTGCACGCTGAACACGAACATCACGCTCACAGCACCAACAACCGTGCCGATCGACACGAGCAGCTGCAGCAATCCGCGCTGCATGCTCTCGGACATCTTGTCCAGGTCGTTGGTCGCGCGGCTGACGACCTCACCGGGACGATGCGCGTCAAAGAAGGCAAGCGGCAGACGGTTGAGCTTTTGTGCGATGCGGTTGCGCAGGCGCAGGTTGAGGCGTTCGGCCACGCTCGACATCAAAAAGCTCTGGAGCGCGTAGAACGAAGCGGCGGCCGTCCAAATCAAAAAGTAGATGAAGATAGTCCTGCCGCAGTTCTCCCAGGTGATGCTGAAGGTGGCGTTGTTGACAAACGCTACCTGAATGTGGCCCCACAGCTCATCGATCACACGGGCGCTATATGCCGGCGCAGCGGTGTTAAAGATGGCGTAGAACACAATGCTCGCGAACACGATATAGAAGCGCCAATGATCGCCGGCAGCCTCGCTCCACAGGCGGCGCACCGTCGCCCAGGTGTCGCGGGGTTTCTCGTCCTCGTCCTCGTCGTCCACATCGCGCATGCGCTCTGCCTCGGCGCGGGCGCGCTCGTCCTCGGCGCGCTCGTTTTCCTCGTAGAGCGCTTGGCGGCGAGCCTCGCGCTCGGCTGCAGCCTTGGCGGCGTCATCCAGCTCGATCGACGCGGCAGCCGTTTCCTCGACCAGTCCCGCGGCAGCGGCGTCATCAACGCCGCCCTGCTTCTTGAGCTCCTCGGTCATGCTACTCGCCTCCCTTCATCTGCGATTCCGCGATGGCGCGGTACACCTCGCAGGTTTCCATAAGCTCGCCATGCGTGCCCAGACCCACAACCTCGCCATCCTTGAGCACGACGATCTGGTCGGCGTGCAAGATCGTCGATATGCGCTGCGCGATGATGAGCACCGCAGCGTCACGCGTCTCGTCTTGCAACGCATGACGCAGGGCGGCATCGGTCTTAAAGTCCAGGGCCGAAAAACTGTCATCGAAGATATATAGATCGGCATGCTTCATGAGCGCACGGGCGATTGCCAAACGCTGGCGCTGACCGCCCGAAAAGTTCGTACCGCCCTGGGCAACCGGGGTATCGAGCCCCTGCGGTTGGTCGAGTACAAAGGTGCTCTGGGCAACCTCAAGCGCGTGAAGCATGTCGCCCTCGGTCGCGCCTTCGTTACCAAAGCGAAGGTTGCTCGCCACCGTGCCCGAGAACAGCCACGCCTTCTGCGGCACATAGGCAATGCGCCCGCGGATTTCGTCTTGCGTAAGCTCGCGCAGATCGACGCCGTCCAGGCGAATGGCGCCCTTAGTGGCATCGTGGAAGCGCAGCAGAAGCTTTGCCACCGTCGATTTGCCCGAGCCTGTCGAGCCAACGATCGCAGTCGTCTGACCGCGACGGCAGGCAAAGCTCAGGTCGCACAGGGTGTCCTCGTCGGCATCGTCAAAGCGAAACGACATGTGGTCGAACACGGCCACCGCATCGGCTTCGTCTTGGGGCTCGCGCGCCCCGTCATCCAGCGTGCGCTCGCCATCGACGATGCTCGGCTCAATCTCTAACACCTGCTGCGCACGGTTCAGGCACGCGGCAGCACGCGGAAGCGTCAGCACCACCATCTGGGCCATCATCACAAAGAACAGAATCAGAATTGCATACTCCAGCACCGCCGAGATGCTCGCGATCTGCATGGCGTGGGCGCCCACGCGGTTGCCGCCAACCCACAGCACCGCCACCTCGGCGATGTTCATCAAAAAGAAGCTGGAGCTGTCGAGGCCCACAAACAGGTGGTTGACTTTGATGGCGTTGGCGGCGTATTCGCTAAACACCTCGTCCAGACGCCGTTCCTCGTGGCGCTCCTTGTTAAACGCACGGATGACGCGCACGCCCACAATATTCTCGCGCAGCACCACGTTCATGCGGTCGATAAAGCCCTGTAGGCGCATAAAAATCGGCGCCGCGTTGGCAACCGTAAAGACCGCCCCCACCAGCACAATCGCAACGACTACGCCCAGAAGCGTGCCCATGGCGGGATCGATAAACCAGGCGAAGATGATGCCCGCCACAGCCAAAAACGGCACGGGCAGCACCAGCTGAATCGTCTGCAGAATCGCCTGCTGAATCACGTTGATGTCGTTGAGCGAGCGTGTGATCATCGATCCGGTGCCAAAGCGCTCAAAATCGCTGGCCGCGAGCTCGAGCGATTTGTCGTACACGGCATTGCGGATATCGCAAGCCACGTTGGCGGCCAGGCGCGCCGAAAGATAGCAGCCCAGCACCGTGCCGCCGCTAGCCATGCTGGTCGCGATAAACATGTATAGGCCGTTGCGTAAAATGTAGTCGACATCGCCCGTGGTAATACCGGTGTTGACCATGTTCGCCAGCATCGTGGGAACCAACAGCGTACCGATGTTATCCACCAGCAGCACCAGCAGCGTCAC
>JAUUSS010000111.1 GCA_030841765.1 Collinsella aerofaciens
ATTGGTTGTCCGCGGTGTCTCGCGGGCACTGTGAGTGTGGTGCTTTTTTTTTTTTTTGTGGGGGGCCCCCGGAGCTTTTGCGATGGGTGCCCCCTCTCTTCTTTTAAGAAATGGGAAATTGATTGGCGTCTAGCCCATATCCGCCCTGATGAGGTTGAGGGTGCGCTGGCAGTTTTCGCGGACGGGGCCGAGCATATGCTCGCGCAGGTCCGCCATGCCGGGCAGGTCGGCGTATTCGTCCATGACCTCTTCCATGCAAATGGGTACCTCGTAGGCGAGGTCCATCATGGTCGCAAAGCAAAACTTCTCGGATAGCCCGGCATCGGTGAGCGCCGCCTCCAGCGCGGGGTTGCCCATACCGTGGTATCGGCGGATAGCGCCTGGACCGATGCGCCCCACACGATTTTCGCCGCCAACGCTCATGGCCAGGCGTGCCCGACGTCGCATGCGCTCATACGCCAAACCCGACGCGACATCGTACATTCGAGCCATCATGGCTGCGCCGTCGTTTCCAAGGAGCAGGGAATAGTTTTTCGCATGCGCATCCGGTGCGCCGATAATGGCGTTGAAGAACAGTATCTGCGTAAACAGATATAGGTTAAGTTGATGGTGGCTCGTATTTACGAGGAGCTCTTGAATGTCGCGGGTGGTCGGGCCGCCGTCTGCCGTGTACTTTTGGGAGGGCATCACCCCAAGTGCCTGACAGAGGTCTTCTTGATGTAGGCGCCTGATCGTTCCGTCTTCGACTTTCACGCGGTCATAGCGCTCAACAATGAGGGCAGGTTCGTCCTCAAACATACGATATTTGACGTTTGCCGTTGCGATACCGGCGCGCTGGGCGCTTTTCATGCAGACAAACTCATTGAGAGCCTCGAGTTTAAATCCGATAACGCCATTTTTGAAAATATGCGTTGTGGGCGAGGAGCCTATGCATTCGCACCAGCGGCCGTTTGTGAACGCGAGCGCGAATTTGCCCTGGTTGCCTCCAAGCGACCAACTTTCATCTAGGCCCATCCACGATGCATCGCGGTCATCTCTGATCGACTTGAGACGGAGAGCAATTTCGTGGTCGTCTATAGGGCGGTATTCGCCAGCGCGATGCAGGACGGCATCGGCATCTTCTTCGGCACAAAACTGCACTCCGCCCGGACAGTCGAGTCCGATATGGCTGAGCAACGCAACGGGATTGTTGGGCCTAACGTCGAATTCGGCGGCAATCGCTTTTCGCTGGTCCTCGCTGTCGGGTAGAAGGCCAAACAGGTACGGATTCATGACCTGTTGTCCGTATGTGCGATTCGATACGGGTATGTTGGTCGATAGGGCTGGCCCGTCATAGTCATGATCGTAGGTAAAGCTGATAAGACCGTTCTCATCTTGCGTGAGCGTTCCCGCAGGTACGCCGCAAATAATGGTCCGAAGTGATGTTCTGGCCATTGGCTATTTCCCTTCGGGCTTGGTTTGGTTAGATACGTTTGCGGCAATCGAGACTCCGAGATTGGACATGGCGAAATCGGCGAAGACCTCGTCGTAGAGTGCGGATGTAAAGGGGGCATCTGCAAGAGCCGGAATGGGGGTACTACGACGGTTGCGATGGTGAAAACGTTGAGCGTGATGGCACCTGGGGGTGCTGCGAGGCAGCGGATTGGCATGCGGGGCGTCGACTGGTCGCTCGTTTTTCGCTTCGCCGATATCCCCTTGAGCGGCGAGTGCCAGTCCAAGAGCATTGAAAATCGTCAGCAGCTTGTCGAGTCGAATGCCGGTGGCGTCTCCTAGCTCGAGCGATGCGAGCAGGCGCTCCGAAACACTGGCCGTTTTAGCGAGGGCGGCACGGGTGAGACCCTGAGCCTCGCGTGCCTGGCGCACGTAGATGCCAGCTTGGCGCGGTGTGGTGATGGGAAGGGTGTCCACGGCGATCTCCTAACGTGCAGACTTTTGCATATTAGTATGACATGCAAAAGTCTGCACGAAAAGGCCTCATGCAAAACTCTGCATAAGGCCTTGTGCTGGCGTTGAGTTTTGAGCGATTGTGCTTGGCGTTACAGCGCCAAAATCCCCAGATGCTCAAGCAAGATCTTAAGCCCGATGAGGATGAGCACGACGCCACCCACGATGGTGGCGGGTTTTTCGTAGCGCGCGCCAAAGGTGTGGCCGATCGCTACGCCGGCGACGGAGAAGATAAACGTCGTGATGCCGATAAGCGATACGGCGGGAACGATGTCAACCGAGAGCGCCGCAAACGAGATGCCTACGGCTAGGGCGTCGATTGAGGTGGCGATGGCGAGGATCAGGTATTCTACCAGGTCAATCTTTTCGGCATCCTTGTCGTCGCCTTCGTTCTCATCTTCGTCTTCGGAAAAGGCTTCCCACAGCATTTTGCCGCCGATAAAGGCCAAAAGGATAAAGGCGATCCAATGGTCGATGGGTCCGATGATGCCCATGAATTGACTGCCGAGCGCCCATCCGATTACGGGCATGCCGGCCTGAAAGCCGCCAAAGAACAGGCCGAGCACTACGGCGACTTTAAGGTTGATTTTCTTCATGCCAAGGCCCTTGCAGATGGAAACGGCAAAGGCGTCCATCGAAAGGCCAGCGGCGAGCAACACGAGCTCTGCGAGTCCCATAGTCTGGCTTCCTCTCTGCGGGCGAGCCCGATTACGCGACTACTCCCTCATTAATATGAGACCCGATGCTACCACATGAGCAGTCAAGAGAGCCTCGTCCCAAATGAGCTACCTAAGCTGTGTTCGCTCATTCTGTAAGCATCGGATTTCGCAAGCGCCGCAGGGACAAACCGTGAGAAACTATTTAGCGTTTATGGAGCGTATACGATGGGAGCGATGCCTTGGATAAGAACGAGCTGCAAAAGCGTATGGAACAGGCCATCCGCCTGACTGCCCCCGGTCAGCCGATCCGCACCGCCCTCGACATGATCATTGCCGGTCACCTGGGCGCCCTTATCTGCGTCGGCGACACCGAAAACGTGCTCGCTGCCGGTAACGACGGCTTCCCGCTCAACATTTCGTTCACCTCGAACCGCCTGTTCGAGCTTTCCAAGATGGACGGCGCTATCGTTATCGATGGCGACCTCACCCAGATCCTGCGCGCCAACTTCCACCTCAATCCCGATCCCTCGCTCGCCACGAGTGAGACGGGCATGCGTCACCGCACCGCCGCTCGCATGTCGGTGCTCACCGATGCCATCGTGATCTCGGTCTCGGCCCGTCGTGCCGTCGTCAACGTGTACGTTCACGGCAAAAGCTACGAGATTCAGCCTGTCACCACCATCATGAGCTCGGTCAACCAGCTCGTCGCCACGCTCCAGACTACCCGTCAGTCGCTCGATCGCTCCCTGCTGCGCCTGACGGCCCTCGAGCTCGACGACTACGTTACGCTCGCCGACATTACCGGTATTTTCTCGAGCTTCGAGATCATGCAGCAGGCAAAGACTGAGCTTAAGGATTGCATTGTCAAGCTGGGCAACCAGGGCAAGCTCGTGCAGATGCAGCTCGAGCAGCTCGCGGGCTCCAGCATGGATACCGAATACGACCTGATGATCCGCGACTACGCGAGCGATTCCTCCGAGGCAAACGCCGAGAAGATTCGCGCCGAGCTCGCTCGCATGACACCTAAGGACCTGTCCGACCCACAGCATGTGGCGGCGGTTCTGGGCTATGACGACCTGGACGAGGACTCCGTCATGACGCCGCTGGGCCTGCGCACGCTTTCGCGTGTGTCCGTCGTGCGCGACGGCGTGGCCGAGAAGATCGTTGACGAGTACGGCTCGCTGCAGGAGCTCATGGACGACATTAGCGAGGATCCGGAGCGGCTGGGCGACTTTGGCGTCAACAACCCTGCCATTCTTGCGGACTCGCTGTACCGCATGAAGGGCACCAAACAGGGGAACGCATAATGGCGCCCGTATGCGCCGTGGTCGTTGCCGGTGGCAGCGGCCAGCGCTTTGGAAACCCCGGCGGCAAGCAGCTCGTTAACGTGGCGGGTCGTCCGCTCATGAGCTGGTCCATCCGCGCGTTTGATCGGAGCGACAAGGTCGGCCACATCGTCGTGGTTTGCCCTGCCGAGCGTCGTGCCGAGATGCGACGCCTGGCCATCGACCCGTTTGACTATGACACGCCCATCAGCTTTGCCGATGCCGGCGATACCCGTCAGGATTCCACCCGTGCCGGCGTGCATGCGGTTCCGGCGGGTTTCGAATATGTCGCCATTCACGACGGCGCTCGTCCGCTCATTACCACCGAGGCCATCGATCACGCTATCGACGTGCTTGTGGGCGACCGTTCGCTCGACGGTGTCGTGTGCGGTCAGCCCGCGATCGACACGCTCAAAATCGTCGACGGCGATAATATCGTCGAGACGCCGCCGCGCGAGCTCTATTGGGCTGCGCAGACGCCGCAGATCTTTAGCGTCGACGCCATGAAGCGCGCCCACACCGCAGCTATCGCCGAGGGCTTTATCGGTACCGATGATTCATCGCTGGTCGAGCGCATGGGCGGGCGCGTCCGCTGTGTCCAGAGCCCGCGCGATAACCTTAAGGTGACGCTGCCCGAGGACCTGCGTCCCGTAACCGCGATTCTGCTTGGCCGCATGGCTGAGGGAGAGGACCTTCCCCATGTTCAGTAACCTGCGCATTGGCCACGGCTACGACGTCCACCGTTTGGTGGAGGGGCGTCGATGTATCATCGGCGGGGTCGACATTCCCTACGAGCGCGGCCTGCTGGGCCACTCGGATGCCGATGTGCTCGCGCACGCCTTGGCCGACGCCATTCTGGGCGCCTGCCGCGGGGGAGACATCGGCAAGCTATTCCCCGACACCGATCCCGCCTACGAGGGTGCCGATTCGATGGTGCTGCTCGCTCGCGTGATGGACTATGCGCGCGAGCTGGGCTTTGAGTTTGTCGATGCCGATTGCACCATTGCCTGTCAGCAACCCAAGATCACTCCGCACCGCGATGCCATGCGCGCCAACCTTGCCCATGCCCTGGGCGTTGACGTCGAAAACGTGGGCGTCGCCGCCACCACGACCGAAAAGCTCGGTTGGGAAGGCCAGGGCGAGGGAATCGGCGCCTGGGCCGTCTGCCTGCTACAGAAAACCGTTAAGGAGTAACGAATGCGTATCTACAACAGCGCTACCCATAAAAAGGAAGAGTTCCAGCCCATCGAGTCCGGCAAGGTCCGCATGTACGTGTGCGGCCCCACGGTCTACGACAACATCCACATCGGCAATGCCCGCACGTTCATCAGCTTCGATGTGATTCGACGCTGGCTCATCGCGAGCGGCTACGAGGTCACGTTCGCCCAGAACCTCACCGATGTCGACGACAAGATCATCAAGCGCGCCAACGAGCAGGGCCGTACGGCTGCCGAGGTCGCGACGGAGTTCTCCGACAAGTTCATCGGCGTCATGCGCGCCGCCAACGTGCTCGATCCCGATGTGCGCCCCCGCGCCACCAAGGAGATCGGCCCCATGATTGCCATGATCAAGACGCTTATCGAGCAGGGCCACGCTTACGCAGCCGATAACGGCGATGTGTACTTTGCCGTGCGCAGCGATCCCAACTATGGTCAGGTCTCGGGCCGCAACATCGACGACCTTATGGTTGGCGCGCGCATCGAGGAGAACGAGGACAAGAACGACCCGCTCGACTTTGCCCTGTGGAAGGCCGCCAAGCCCGGTGAGCCCAGCTGGCCGAGCCCCTGGGGCGAGGGCCGCCCCGGTTGGCACACCGAGTGCGCCGCCATGGTGCATCGCTACCTGGGCACCCCGATTGACATCCACGGCGGTGGCTCCGACCTTGCCTTCCCGCATCATGAGAACGAGTGCGCCCAGGCCACCTGCGCCTGGCACCAGGGCTTCTCCAACACCTGGATGCACACGGGCATGCTGCTGGTAGACGGCGAGAAGATGTCCAAGTCGCTTGGCAACTTCTTTACGCTGGCCGAGGTGCTCGAGCAGCACTCCGCTGCCGCCCTGCGCCTGCTGATGCTGCAGACGAGCTATCGTTCGCCGCTCGACTTTTCTTGGGAGCGCCTGGAGGGTGCCGAGAACTCGCTCACGCGTATCGCCGGTACGGTCGAGAACCTGCGCTGGGCCGCGAACCATGCGACGGCCGATGCCGATGAGGCAGCATCTGAGGCGTTTGCCGCCAAGGCCGCCGAGACCCGTGCCACCTTTAAGGAGTGCATGGACGACGACTTTAACACCGCTGGTGCCATGGGTGCCGTCTTTGGCTTTGTGACCGAGTGCAACCAGTACCTGGAGCAGGCGGGCGACGCTGCCGACAAGGCCGCCGCGCTTGCCGCCGCCGACACGCTGGCCGAGCTGCTCGATACGCTTGGCGTTGAGCTCCCCGAGCCCAAGGTCGAGCTGCCGCTGGGCCTGCTGGGCGTTGCCGCCGGTTTGGTCGCCTATACGGGTGACGACGTGGACGAGGCCGCTGCCAAGATTCTCGAGGCCCGCGCCGAAGCCCGCGCCGCCAAGAACTGGGATCTGGCCGACGCCATCCGCGACCAGCTCAAGGACCTGGGGCTGACGATCGAGGATACTGCCGCCGGCACTCGTATCAAATCTCTCTAATCCCCGCGGGTTTCCCAAGCACCCGACCTTGCCGTTCAAACCGTCGCTCGCGTACTCAAGTACGCGTCGCTCCTCTTTCACGGCAATCTCGGGCACTTGGAAAACCCGTACCGACCGCTTGAGCTATTCGTCTTAAGCGGTCGCTTCTTTTGTCCTGTTTGAAAAGTATTTAAAGGAGGCCGCTTTATGGCCGACAATCGCAAGCGTGCGCCTCGTGGCGGCAAGCAGGCTGCTTCTGGCTCGCGTTCGATTCGCCGCAATGACCGCGCTGCCGCTCCCAAGGGCCAGCGCGATCGCACCCAGGCCGCACGTCCGCAGCGCGATCGCAACCGCGACGCTGTCCAGACTCCCAAGGGCGAGTTTATCGAAGGT
>JAUUSS010000112.1 GCA_030841765.1 Collinsella aerofaciens
CTGCGGGAACGGCCTGTCCGCCTAATGTGTTCGGCTGAGATCGGAAATCAACCCGAATTTGTAAATGCGCAGGTAGATCCGTGTGTCCGGCCCCGAATCGGTGTTGCCTCCCGGCGCGTCCTCGGGCATGAGCGATATTTTGCTGCGCACTTCGTGCTGCAAAATATCGCTCCCCCTGCGGAATGCGCCGGGAGGCAACACCGATTCGGGGCCTGCAAATACATACTTCAGGCACAGTTCTCAAACATGTTCTGGGGGCTGATGTAAATTTGGTGGCTCGGCAAAGCCGAGCCCTTATATGGGGAGGCCGGAGCTAAAGCTCCGGCCTCACTAACTTTCCTATTAGATTAAGTGAGCGATCGAGGAATCGCACTCCCCTCCTCTGCCGAGTTACCGCAGGGCCTGCCCTGAAGTTACTTTTCAGAACACTCCGCAGGACGCAAGAAACCCCCGCCGCACGAAGTGCGCAGCGGGGGTTTCTTGCATGTCCGAGGACGTTCTGAAAAGTAACTTCAGGGCGGGCCCGGACGATAACAACCGGCTACAAGTCGATGTGCGATTCCTTGATCGGGAACGGCTCCGCGAAGTGGCAGGCGCAGCAGTGGCCCGGTGCGACTTCCTTAAACTCGGGAAGCTTCTCAGAGCAGATGCCCTGCGCGATCGGGCAGCGCGTGTGGAAACGGCAGCCGGTCGGCGGATCCAGCGGCGACGGCGGGTCGCCAGCGAGGATGATGCGCTTGCGGGTCTTCTGGATATCAGGATCGGGAACCGGCACGGCAGACAGCAGCGACTGCGTGTACGGATGGTGAGGCTCGCTGTAGAGCGTCTTCCAGTCCGAAACCTCGACCATCTTACCCAGATACATAACGGCAACGCGATCGGAGATGTGCTGCACGACGGACAAGTCGTGGGCGATAAACAGATATGCGGTACCGAACTTGTCCTGGAGCTCCTTCAGTAGGTTCAGAACCTGGGCCTGAATGGACACATCCAGAGCGGAAACCGGCTCGTCGCAGATAATCAGCTTGGGCTTCAGCGCAAAAGCGCGGGCAATGCCGACACGCTGACGCTGACCGCCGGAGAACTCATGCGGATAGCGGTTGATGTGCTCGGGGTTCAGTCCAACGACGTCGAGAAGCTCGCGGACGCGCTCAATGCGCTCCTCCTTGGTACCCACGCCATGAATGGTCATGGGCTCGGAGACGATCTCGCCGATGGTCATGCGGGGATTCAGCGAAGCATAGGGATCCTGGAAGATAAACTGCATCTCGCGACGCATGTCCTTGATCTCATGCTTGCTCATCTCGGCAACATCTTTACCCTGGAAGAACACCTTACCGGCGGTCGGCTTGGTCAGGCGCATGATGGTACGGCCCGTGGTGGACTTACCGCAACCAGACTCGCCGACTAGGCCAAAGGTCTCGCCAGGATAAATCTCAAAAGAGATGTCGTTTACAGCAGAGACGACGCGCTTGGAAAAACGCTTGGCGAACATGCCGGACTCAGCGGGGAACTCCTTAGAGAGGTGCTCGACCTTCAGCAGCGGAGTACGCTCGTTGGTATCTGCCATTACGCCTCGCCTCCCTTCTTGGAATCCATGCGCGTACGGGACGTCTCAGGAGCGTTCTTGAGGAACTCGGGGTCACCGGAATAGTGGCACGCAGAATAGTGACCGGACTCGGTGACAACACGCTCGGGGCGCTGCTTGCGGCACTTATCGGTTGCATAAGGGCAACGAGGCGAGAACACGCAGCCCTCGGGCAGGTTCATTAGCGAAGGCGGATTGCCGTGAATCGGCGTAAGCGGCTTCTTCTCATCGATGGCCTGCTCCGGGATGGAGCGGATAAGGCCCCAGGTGTAGGGGTGGCGGCTCTCGTAGAAGATTTCCTCGGCAGTACCGAACTCGACGGGACGGCCGGCGTACATAACCATGATCTTGTCGGCCATATCAGCGACAACACCCAGGTCATGGGTAATCATGATGATGGCGTTGCCGTTCTTCTCCTGCATTTCCTGCATAAGCTCAATAATCTGAGCCTGGATGGTAACGTCCAGGGCAGTCGTGGGCTCATCGGCAATCAGAATATCGGGATCGCAGGCAAGAGCCATGGCAATCATGACGCGCTGACGCATACCGCCAGAGAACTGGTGCGGATACTCATTGACGCGCTTCTCGGGTTCAGGAATGCCAACGAGGTCCAAAAGCTCGGTGGCGCGCTTGAGCGCCTCCTGCTTGGAGTAACCGCGATGCAGACGAAGGCCCTCGCCCACCTGCTTGCCGATCTTATAGACCGGGTTCAAGGAGGTCATAGGATCCTGGAAGATCATCGCGATATCGTTACCGCGAATGTGCTGCATCTCTTCCTCGGTCATCTCAAGGATAGAACGACCGCGATAGCGAACGTCGCCGCCCTCAATCTTTCCCGGAGGCATCGAGATAAGACCCATGATGGTCATGGCGGTCACGGACTTGCCAGAGCCGGACTCGCCGACGACGCCCAGGGTCTCGCCGCGATCGAGCGTGTAGGAGACACCGTCGACAGCGCGAACAATGCCATCCTCGGTGTGGAAATACATCTTAAGGTCATCGACCTCGAGCAGATGCTGGCCCTCGGGAACCGGCTGGTCCTTCAGGTCCACATAGTTCTTGTTCTTCTTCATCCTTATGCGTCCTTCATCTTGACGTCGAGGGCGTCGCGCAGACCGTCACCCAGCAGGGTGAAGGCGAGCACCGTCGAGAGAATTGCCAGACCGGGCATGATCATCATCCAGGGAGCGGTCAGAAGATACTGCTGACCGTCCTGAATCATGGAGCCCCACGAAGGCGTAGGCGGAATAACGCCCATGCCGAGGAAGGACAGAGCGGACTCGGTCAGAATGGCGCCACCAATGTTCATGGTCGCGTAGACCACGATGGAGGCGACGGAGTTCGGGAAGATGTGACGCACGACGATACGAGCATCGGATGCACCCATCGCGCGTGCAGCGTCAACATAGTCGTTTTCCTTGACCGTCAAGATTGCAGAGCGGAAGACGCGCGCAATCGAAGGCCAGCCGAGAATACCGATGGCGATAAAGACGTTCTGAAGACCACGGCCGATAACGGCGATCATGGCGACAACGAACAGCACGTACGGGAACGCCAGGAAGATGTCCGCACAGCGCATGATGATCGTATCCCAGATGCCGCCGTAGAAACCCGCCAGAGCACCCATGACCAGACCGATCAGCGTGGAGATCGCGGTGGCCATAATGCCGACGGACAGCGAAACACGTGCACCGTAGATAACGCGGACGAGAATGTCACGACCTAGGGCGTCGGTGCCAAACGGGTGCTCGGCACACGGAGCCAGCAGCGACGTCTGAGCCATGGTGGTCGAGTCGGAAGCCGTCGGCGAACCGAGCCAGGGCTTAGCCCACAGATCTGCGGTCAGGGCAACCACAACGACGATGATGATCCAGCAGACACCGATAACGGCGAGCTTGTTCTTACGGAGACGCTTAAAAGCGTCGCCCCACAGCGTGCGGGACTTGGCGGGAGCAGATGCGGCCTTGGTGGCGGTAGCCTGCTCCTGAGACTGAGAATCAGTTTCCTGCATGAGACGTACCTCCCTTAGGCCTTATCCGACGGACCGCCAAGGCGGATGCGCGGGTCGAGGAATGCATAGCTAATGTCGACGAGCAGGTTGATCACCATGACGACGACGACGATGAGCGTAACGCCGCCCATAACGATGGGCCAGTCACGCATGCTAATGGCGCGATAGACCTCATAGCCGATACCGGGCCAGTTAAAGACCGTCTCGGTCAGGATGGCGCCCGAAAGCATGCCGCCAAAGTCGACACCAATATAGGTAACGACGGGGATGAGTGCATTCTTAAGCGCATGCTTGATGATGATCGCGCGATTGGAGAGACCCTTGGCCTTTGCCGTACGGATGTAATCCTGGTTCATGACGTCAAGCAGCTGCGAACGCATAATGCGGGCGGCATAAGCGGTCGAAACCGAAGCCAGCGTAATGGTCGGAAGCACATAGTGCATCCAATCCTGATACTGAGAGCTGGAACCGCCGGCACCCGAGATCGGCATGGAGAATGCACCGCCCGTGGCGTCCTTGAGAATGACGCCAAAGAACAGCTGCAGCAACATACCGAGCCAGAAAGCCGGGACGGCAACGAGAATCGACGTGGTGAGCGTTACCAAAATATCCCAGAAGGAATAACGCTTAACCGCCGAAATGATACCCGCACCGATACCCATGATTGCCTCGAGCACGATGGCGCACGCGGCAAGTTTGACCGTATACGGATACTTCTGGGCAAAGATTTCCGTAACCGGCAGCTTGCGCTGATACGAATTGCCCAGATCGCCATGAAGCAGGCCGTTCATGTAATACAAGTAACGGTCCACGAGCGACGTTTGAACGGGGTCGCCGTTCTCGTCAAGGATCGCGTTGCCGTCCTCGTCCGACTGGACCAGGTGATAGCGGACGCGAAGCTGAAGCTCCACCTCGGGGGACAGAGCCTTGTCTCCACCGATCAGCTTGATCGGATCTCCCGGCACGATATTCTGGAGGGCGAACAGAATCAGCGTAACGCCCAAAAACACCGGGATGAACTGAAGCACACGTTTAACGATGTACTTACCCATACCACTCCCCTATCTAGGGATTAACCTAAATGGGATGCCGATCGCCAGACCGGCATCCCAAAATTACCATCAGCCAGTTTACCCCAGGTTAGGGAGAACTGTATGTTTCCCATGAGGTCTACGTAAATACTTGACCCTCACGGAAGCTGCAAACTCTTAGGCGAGCTCAGCGGTACCCAGCTCGGCATGCTTCTGCGGATCGACATAGAGGTGCTTGATGCGATCGGAGCCGACGATGGTGTGCGTGTAGAACATAATCGGGATGACCGGGCAGTCGGCAGCGACCATTGCGTCGGCCTCCTGCATCTTAGCGACGCGCTCCTCGTCGTCAACAATAGTACGAGCCTCGTCGACCTTGGCGTCGAACTCGGGGTTGTTGTAACCGGAGCGGTTATCGCCACCGAGGGAGTCGGAGTGGAACAGCGGATACAGGAAGTTGTCCATGATCGGGTAGTCGGCAATCCAACCCAGACGACCGAACTGATAGTTAAAGTTCTGATACTGCTCGAGCAGGGCAGACCACTCAGGGGTATCGGAGACAGCGGTAACGCCAACCTTGGCGAGGTCGCCGATGATGGACTCCATGATCTCCTTGTGACCGCCGTCCTGGTTGTAGGAAAGGGTCACGCTAATGCCACGATCCCCGTTAGCGCCAGCGGGAGCAACCTTGTCGAGGTACTCGTTAGCCTTGTCGACATCGTAGGCGCAGAACTCCCATGCGCCCTCCTTGTAGCCATCGATGCCCGGAGGAACAATGCCGTCGGCAGGGGTACGGGTACCCTTATAGATGGTCTTGCAGATGGCCTCACGGTTGATGGCCAGGGAGATGCCCCTGCGCAGGTCGGCGTTGTTGAACGGCTCGGCCGTGGTGTTGCAGGTCAGATAGTACGTGGAAGGCTCGGCGCCGAGCAGCATGCGCTCGCCGTCACCCATGGTGTAGCCGTCCTTGGACACGCCGCGATCCTTCTTGGCGGCATCGATCTGAGCGACGGGAACGTCGCAGACATCGAGGTTACCGGCCTGGAACTCCTTGTAAGCAGTCTCCATGTCCTTGATGACCTGGAAGTGGATGCCATCGATCTTGGCCTTGTCGCCATAGTAATCGTCGAACTTCTTGAGGTTGATCTCCTGACCATCCTCCCACTTGCCGTCCATCATGAACGGGCCGTTACCGACCGGTGCAAGATAGAAGCTCTTGACATCGGACTCGGCGCACTCGGGAACCGGGGCCAGAGCCGGGTGAGAGGCGACGAAGGGGAAGTCGGCGTAAGCGGAAGACAGCTTGACGACGAGGGTCTCATCGTCGGGGCAAGTAACACCGCTGAGCTCGGTAGCGTTACCGGCAAGCAGGTCGTCATAGCCCTCGACCATAGAAAGGTGATAGGAGACCTCGGAAGGGCCGTACTCGGTAGCGATGGCCGACTTGGTGTTGACCAGACGCTCCCAACCGAGCTTGAAGGACTTGGAGGTAACGTCGTCACCGTTGTGGAACTTGGCCTTCTTGATCTTGAAGGTGAACTCGGTGGCGTCGTCGTTGGCCTCAAAGGACTCGCAAGCCAGCGGAACGATCTCGCCCTTCTCGGCGTCATAAGAGGTCAGAGCATCAAAGAGCTGGTACTCGACCTGAGTGCCCTGGTCCTCCTGGACGTTATAGGGGTCGATGCAGACCGGGTTGTTGATGTAGAAGTTCAGCGTCGAACCGGACTCAGAACCGGAAGCGTCGCCGCCCTTCTTGCCGCATGCGGCAAGAAAAGCCATGGAGCTCGCAGCAAGGGTACCGCCGACAAAGGCGCGACGACCCATAACGGGCTGGTGGAACATAGAATCAGCCATGCCATCCTCCTTATGAGATAGGACAAAGTAAGTTCGGTCGGGCAACGTCAAGACAGCCCAATCGAACCATTCAAACGCGGTCCGCCGTTTTGGCTGGTTATACAAAGCGGACCAACGTATTGCAATACAGTAGCGCATTTTATGCACGATTTGGGGCTAATTCCGGTTAACGGTCGAGATTTTCTTTAGTTGGTCGAAGTATATGAGGATATTTTGACTCTGTTACAAATATGTAAATCAAAACCACCCCTAAAAGGGGTGGTTTGCTCTTAGGGTATAACCCTTGGA
>JAUUSS010000113.1 GCA_030841765.1 Collinsella aerofaciens
ACCTTCATTACTCCAACGACGAATTCTAGGCGGTGTCCCCTCCCTTTCAAGAAAGAGAAGAGGCGGGGCATGCCCCGCCTCTTACACCACATCTCTGCGCGCTACCTAGATATGCCTTCAAATTGATCAAAATGCCCGGTGCATGCTTCTGTGTGCCAACGTTAATGAACATATTTACTGTTGTGTCTATTATCTTGTAAGATCAATATGATACTACGCTAGCAACAGTACTCATATTTGCCATTTTTTGTCCACAGGGTATGCCGCAGAAGATCCAACTTGCTCCAGCGTGCCGTACGCTGGCCCTCCCCTTCCGGCAAGCGCCGACATTTCCCCAGATAAAACCGACCAAAATAAACCTGTCCCTTTTCGGCAGGTTTCACTTGCACTTTAGCGTGCGACAGCGGATAATGCCGAGCATTCGAGAATTCGCCAATTGTTGCCGTTAATTGATAAAGGAGGCCCCATATGGCCATGGAATTCAAGCGCAGGCTGCCGATCCCCATGGAGATCCGCGAGGAAATGCCGCTTTCCGCCGAGCTTACCGCCAAAAAGCAGGCATTCGACGCCGAGGTCGCCAAGGTCTTTACCGGCGAGGACGCACGCAAGGTGCTCATCATCGGCCCGTGCTCTGCCGACCGCGAGGACTCGGTGCTTGAGTACATGAACCGACTGGCCAAGGTCGCCGAAGAGGTCAAGGACAAGCTCATCATCATTCCGCGTGTCTACACCAACAAGCCGCGCACCAAGGGCACCGGCTACAAGGGTCTGCTGCACAACCCCGACCCCGAGGCGCCCGATGACCTGCTCGAAGGCGTTAAGGCCATCCGCCACATGCACCTGCGCGTCATCGAGGAGACTGGCTTCTTTACCGCCGACGAGATGCTTTACCCGTCCAACTACCAGTACCTCGTCGACCTGCTGAGCTACGTTGCCGTGGGCGCGCGCTCGGTCGAAAACCAGGAGCATCGCCTGGTGTCGAGCGGCATTTCGGTGCCTGTGGGCATGAAAAACCCCACCGCCGGTTCCACCACCGTCATGCTTAACTCCATCTACGCCGCCCAGGCACATCAAAGCTTCATCTTCCGCAACTGGGAGGTTGAGTGCGACGGCAACCCGCTCGCACACGCCGTCATGCGTGGCTACATCGGTCTCGACGGTCGCACCTACCCCAACTACCACTACGAGCACCTGGAGCGCCTGGCCGAGCGCTATACCGAGCATGCCGGCTACGCCAACCCGGCGGCAGTCATCGACTGCAACCACGACAACTCGGGCAAGCGCCCGCTGGAGCAGTACCGCATTTGCAAGGAGGTGCTCGACAGCTGCCGCCGCAACGAGTCCATCTCCAAGCTGGTCAAGGGCTTTATGATCGAGTCTTACCTTGAGGACGGCAACCAGCCGGTCTATGGCGGTGTCTTTGGTAAGTCGATCACCGACCCGTGCCTGGGCTGGGAAAAGACCGACTACCTCATCCACGAGATCGCAGAGCGGGTTTAGAGTTACGGCGTTTTACCAAACGCCGTAACCGGCCGACGCTGCAAACCCGCCAGAGCGGCAATCTGCCTTTCAGCTTCGACGGCATGACCAAAAGGTCAATGCCGCCTCGCTTCAAGGCACCTTGCTCGCTCTGGCGGATTTTCGCTGACGTTTTTCTGCCAGCGTCGTTGCCAAAGCTGGCACTTGGGGACGCTCCTTTTGGGGTAGTCGTTGGAGACGCTCTTGTTTGACTAGTCTTTTAAGAACGTCCCCAATGACTACCCAATTGCCACCTCTCCGTCCCCGAGGTATCGGGGCTCGTCTGCCGAATGATTGATGCGGGCGCCCTGCGGCCATGTCACACTCAGAAGTGGCCTGACCCAACTTGGAAGGAGCCCCCATGAGCCTTGACAACGTAACTCTGCGTGCCGCCACGCTCGATGACCTAGCCGGCATCGCCGCCATCTACAACCAGCTGTGGTGCAACACGCTGCGCAACCGAGGCGACGTCGAAGCCGCCGATTTCTGCGCGCGCTTTAACATCGCCATGCAGCTGCAGCGCTCCCCCATCGCGCTCGTTGCCGAAGCTGAAGGCCGCATCATCGCCGCTTGCTGCATCGGCATCTTCGAAGACGGCAAACCACGCACCAATCCCACGTGGGAGCCCTGCTACAACGAGATGTTCGCCCAGGCAACCGAGATGGCAAAGACCGCCGATGCCAAGCTCGAAGGCTCGCTCTTTGGCGATAGCCGCGAGAAGGCAACAGCCGACCGCTTTGCCGCCACGGGCAACGAATATGCCCAGGGCCAGCTCAACCTGATCATCATCGTGCCCGAGTGGCAGGGCAAGGGGCTCGGCCGTGCGCTCATCGACCTTGCGCGCGCCGAACTCGCCACAGCCGGGTGCACCAAATTCTTCCTGATGAGCGACTGCAACTCCGATTGGCAGTTCTACGAGCACCTCAACATGAAGCGCATCCTAGAGGACCACAGCCAAGACACCGGTGACGGCTTTATCGTCTACATGTACGGCGGCACGCTCTAAGTACCCCTTCAATCAAGGCGAGCCGGGCACCCGGCCCTTGGCCTCTGCCCAGGAATAACCCAGGGGGCCGGACCGCCCGTCCCTAAACCTGTCCGACAGCGCGATATCTCGTCGCTCGAGCACGCCCCTCTTTAACGAGTGCGCCTTCCTCAAGTAAACCGTTGATAACCCGCAGCGTCACGTCGCGCCCAGTTCCCAGAGCGTCCGAAGCATCCTGGCGCGTAAAACCGCGGGGCCGCTCAAGGGCAAAGCGAATCAAGGTGCGAGCGTATCCGCCACGTCGCTCGTCCGAGAGATCCTGTAGCATCGCGGACGCCTTGCACGCAACATCAAAGCCAAGCTCCTCCACGAGCTTGGCACGCACCTCGTGGCCGCAGTCGCCATTCATCGACACGTGCCCCTCTCGCTGCGCTCGCACGGATGCAAACGCCTGCGAAACATCGGGCGGCAGCGCCCCTTCCCGCTCGAGCTGCTCATAATCGCTGTAATCCCCACGCAAGTTGGGACCGCTATTGCCACGAGGCGTCAGATAGGAATTGCGCACGGCGTTGACGTTGGGCAGCGACAACCTAAACATTGCAGGGTAGGCGCAGACCTCGGGTTCCAACCCTTCCGCCTCATAGAGCGCACGGATCCCCTTGAGGCCCGTTCCAAACGCCTCAACCATCCCCAGACGCAAAAAGAGCAGTTGCAGCTTTGGATTCCGAGCGTCCGAGCCGCCCGCAAGCGCCTCCTCGACGCTGATGTGCTGCGGCCCTCCCGCATTGGTAAATTCAAGCGCCGTACGGCTCATCTTGATAAGAGACGCCACCGAAGATTCGTAGTCGCGATGGATAAACAGGTTCAGAATTCCCTCTCGAACAGCCTCGCGGGGATAGTCGTCCTTATCTATGCGATCGAGCCTTCCCGGCACAAAGTACATACGCGTTGCGTTCGATATATTGAGGAACCGTTCGATATCCTCTATCTGCCTGAAGATCGAGCCCTCGCCATCCTGACGGTCGATAAACTCGGTATACGCATCGTCGTTGAAGAGGCCAGCGCGGACTGCAAAGGGGTTTTGGTCAGAGACCAGCAGTGCCAAATTGGTGTAAAAGCCCAGCTCATCGATAAGGCCGAGATTCTTTTGAGAGGTTTGGTCAAACGTAATCTCCGCGCGCCTAAAGACCCGCTCGGCTTCAAAAAACGTCAAGCTCTGTTCATGAGAGCGCGCGGTCTCAAAATAATCGCCGTCGGTGCGCTTGATCATCGAGCGGATCTGGGCCATCTCGATGGGCACGTTGGCAGGACCTAGGCGCCGATATACCCCGGCGGGAACAAATCCCTTCGAGCACAGGCAGTACGGCTTGTGAGGACCCGCTTCCACCTCGATTTTCACCAACGCTGCGCCATCGATGTCCAATGCGGAGACCGTCGTGATTTCAGAAACGTCGGGATACACGCCATCGGTTATTGCATTAGAGCATTGAAGCATGGTGGCATCGATATCGTCCACGCCGACGATGCTGCCAAAATCGTCGATTCCGATATACAAGGTACCGCCATTCGAATTGGCAAACGCCACCACAGCTTTGAGCAGCTTAGGGGTAAATGTGCACTTGAACTCCACGGTCTCACTTTCAACAAGCTGCATGCTACCCCCCATCATCGACTATCGACGATTCTAGACCAACTATCGACGATAAGCAAGGCCCCTGGTACCCTCGCTTAGACCCGAGTGCCCGCGTGCAACGCTGCCCGCCGCACGCAAAAGGGCCCGCCAGCGTGTGCGCCAGCGGGCCCCAGGTCATATCGACACTACCCCGTGTGCCTGCAACCGCCTCTACTTGCAGCGCGCCTTGGGCTGCTGCTGGGTGATGCAGTGAATGTTGCCGCCGCCGTAAATAACCTCGCGAGTCATGATACCGATGACTTCGCGGTCCGGATAAGCAGCCTGGATATCCTTGAGTGCCTGGGCATCGTTGGGGTCGCCAAACTGTGGCACCAGCACCGCCCCGTTGATGGGCAAGAAGTTGAGGTAGCTGGGCTCAAAGGCGTCCTCGGGAGTACGCGGCAGCACACCCTCGACCGGATCGATGGTCGATGCCTCCTCCTCGGTCATATATACCGAGGTCGCAGGCATAATCACCTTGTGGATCTTGAGCTTGCGGCCACGGGCATCCGTCGTCTCGGAAAGCGTCTTATACGCCTCTTGGCACTCCTTGTAGAACTTATGGTTGGGATCATCGGTCCACATGCAGCAGACCTCGCCGGGCGCACTAAAGCATGCGACGTCGTCCACGTGCCCGTTGGTCTCAAACGGGTCGATGCCATCCTTGATCCAAATGACCTTCTCGATGCCCAGGTACTCGGCAAGCTTCCCCTCGATCTGCTCCTTGGTGTACTGGGGGTTGCGGTCCTCATTGAGCAGGCACATCTCGGTGGTCACCACGGTGCCCTGGCCGTCGCAGTTAAACGAGCCACCCTCGAGGATATAATCCTCGGGACGATAGCGGTTAACCTGCTCGAGCTGTGCCACCTGCAGGCCAATGGAAGCGTCCTTGTCCCACGGGAAATACAGGCCGTCAATGAAACCGCCGTAAGCATTAAAGTGGAAGTGCGAAAGAGCAACCTCACCATTGTCATTAACGAGGAACGCCGGGCCGGGGTCGCGAATCCAGCTGTCGTTGTACTCCATGTGGATAACGCGCACGTTCTCAACGCCGTCGAAGATCTCACACACCGCGGGGAAGTCTTCAGTGTTGACGCCCACAGTGATGGGCTGAAAACGTGCAACGGTCTTGATGATCTCGGTGAAGACCTTCTGCGCCGGCTTGGCGCCGCAGCGCCACACGTCGGAGCGGTGCGGCCACAAAATCCAGGTGCGCTCCTGCTCCTCATACTCGCCGGGCATATAGAACCCGTCCTTCTTAGGTGTGGACTCACTCTCGTAGATGGTCTTCATTTCAAGCTCCTAAATCTCGGTGCTTTTGCTTGACGAGACCATGATGCGGCAGCACCGAGATGTTCTCAATGGTCCCTCGAGCCCCTTTCAGCGACCGACGGTATACCATTCGCTGACCTAAAGTTCTATTCAGGCCGAGAACATGACATACTGGGTTCCACAATGGAAAGGATGCCCTATGCCCCCATGCAATAAACAGCAGACTATTGAGTTGGACAGTACGACCTGGACTGCTCTCAACGAGCTCGCGCTTGCAATCCACGCATCACACGGTGTCGATAAGCTGCAAAAGGAGACCCTCGAGGGAACGACAGGGCTCGTGCCTCATCGGATCGCCATGTTCGACCTGATCGAGGCGGCGGGCAGTGATGCCCCACGCTACGTCCACCCCGCAAGCAGCGGAATGGACGACCGCGCACTGAGCGACTACTACAACCGCTACGCCGCGATGGACTATATAACATGGAGCTTTGACTTACATAAGGTCGGCGTCTACCGCGACCTCGACCTCGTCGACGTCGAGCGACGCGATGCCACGCCCATCTATCGCAAATGGATGGAACCGCAGGGCGTCTACTTTGGCTGTACGGCCACGCTCGCGCACAACGACAGCCCGCTAGGAAGCATCACCCTGTTTCGTGAACGCACGGCCGGAGACTTCACCGACACCGAGCTCGCAATCCTGCTCGAAGTCGCTCGGCACGCGAGCCTCGCGCTCGCCAACCTCTATCCTCGGGGCATTAAACTCACCCAGACAGAAGACACAAACCAGCTAAATGCTTTCATTACAGAACACAATATCCAACCGCGCGAAGCCGAAGTCATGCGGCTCATGCTCGACGGCAAAACGAACAAACAGATGACAAACGAGCTATTCATAAGCGAGTCAACCGTCAAGAAGCATGTCAACGCCATCTATCGCAAGCTCGGCGTCAGCAACCGCCTGGGCCTCATGACTGCCACGCAAAACATCCCGCGATAAAAAAGGGCGCCCTCCATGCAGAGAACGCCCTTTGATTTCGCCATTTGAATTAGTGTCGGCTCTGGCTCAAAGAGTAGACAGGTTTATTTTGGCAGGTTTTATCTGGGCAAATGTCAGCCGCCGCGAGGGAGCTGCCTTCCCTCGCGGCGGTCTTCTAGCAGAAAAACCAAGTGAGTAGGCTTTTTGCAG
Source organism: Collinsella aerofaciens (assembly GCA_030841765.1). GTDB lineage: Bacteria > Actinomycetota > Coriobacteriia > Coriobacteriales > Coriobacteriaceae > Collinsella > Collinsella aerofaciens_AV. The sequence continues at coordinate 6,640 of JAUUSS010000113.1, forward strand.
GAGGTCAAGCACGCCCCAAAACGCCACAGCTCTGACCTGCACTGATAATTGTCCTTGGGGGAAGCGGGCACTGCGGGGGCGCGTCAACA
>JAUUSS010000114.1 GCA_030841765.1 Collinsella aerofaciens
AAAGGTCGAGGACATGCTATTCCTCCTCGAGTGTGACCTTGCCGCCCAGCAGGCTGTAGTGGTCGAAGAAATCGTGATAGGACTGGTTGACGGCCTCGGCGCCGTGGATCACGACCTCGCCGGTGGCGCGGCTCGCGGCGATGGCGGCCATCATGGCGATGCGGTGGTCGTTGTGCGAATCGACCTCGCCGCCGGTGAAGGCATCGACGCCCTTGATGATGAGGTCATCGCCGGCAATGCGCACCTGCGCGCCCAGCGCGGTGAGCTCGCGGGTGGTGGTGACCAGGCGGTCGGATTCCTTGATACGCAGACGGGCGCAATCGCGGATAAAGGTGCGGCCCTGTGCCAGGGAGGCCACGGCCGAGATAACGGGCACGAGGTCGGGGATGTCGTGGGCGCTCATCTCAAAGCCGGCGAGTTTGTCGGACTGCACGGTGGCGGCGTTGGTTGAGCGCACGATGCGGGCCCCAAAGCGCGAAAGCGCGGCGAGCACGTTGCGGTCGCCCTGTGCAGAGCTCAGGGACACACCCTCGACGGTGATGGGATCGGTGCCGATGGCGCCGGCACACAGCCAAAAGGCGGCGTTGGACCAGTCGCCCTCGACGGCCACGCTGCCGGGCGTGCGGTACGAGCCGCTGCTCACGCGGAAGTTCGTGACCTCGGGCTGGCCGTCCTTGGCCGGAATACGCTCGACGTTGACCTCGACGCCAAAGGCCTTCATGGCCTGGATGGTCAGGTTGATGTAGGGGCGGCTCTCGATGAGGCCGGTTACCTGCACGCAGGAGGGCTGGGCCAGCAGCGGGGCTGCCAGCAGCAGGCCGGAGATATACTGCGAGCTCACGTTGCCCGGCAGCACAAAGGTACCCGGGCGCATGCGGCCGCTCGTCTTGAGCGGAAAACCGCCCAGGCCCTGCAGGTCGCAACCGGCGGCGATGATCTCGTCCGAGAGCGGGGAGAGCGGGCGGGCGCCCAGGCGGCCCTGGCCCACGAAGGTGGCATTCGCACCCAGCGCGCAGGCGACGGGCAGCATAAAGCGCAGCGTGGAGCCGCTTTCGCCGCAGTCGAGCGTGCCGCCGGCAAGGGCCTTGAGCAGGCCAAACTCAACACTCTTCATGGTGGGGTGGACCTGGAAGCCGTCCTCGACGGTCTCGATGCGAGCGCCCAGGGCCGTAAGGCAACGCACTGTAGCCTCGATGTCTGCGCAGGTGGTGTTACAGGTGACGTGTGTTTCGCCGTTGGCAAGCGCGGCGCAGATGATCAGGCGATGCGCCATCGACTTGGACGCGATGGCGGGAACGGTGCCCTTGAGCGGGGACGGGGTGATGCGGGCTAGCATGCGGATGCGTCTCCCTTCTGGCCGAGGCCCTCGGCAATGAGTTCGTGGAAAGTGGAAAGCGGCGTGCGGTCGATGCTGCAGCGGCCAATGTCGTGCGGAATCACCAGGTCGATGGTGTCGCCCGTGCGCTTCTTGTCGTGCAGCGCCTCGGCAAAGACGGCATCGGCATCTAGGTCGCAGCGGGTCTTGAGGCCATGGCGGGCGCAGAGCTCCTCAATACGACCGGGCAGTGCAGCATCGCAAACGCCGTGCAGGGCCGCTGCGCGCGTGATGATGCCCATGCCGATTGACACGCAGTTGCCGTGTCCGAGCTCAAAGTGCTCGCAGGCCTCGACGGCGTGTCCGGCGCTGTGTCCAAAGTTGAGGAGCTTGCGCTGGTTGGTTTCGCGCTCGTCGGCGACGACCACGGCGCGCTTGATGTCGATATTGCGGGCGATGATGAGCGCTACGCGGGTCACATCGCGGTTGAGCAGCTCCAGCGTGAGCGGTGTCTTCTCCAGCTCGGCAAAAAGCTCGGGGTCGGCGATTACGGCATGCTTGACGACCTCGCCGCAGCCGTCGGCGAACTGCTCGGGCGTGAGGGTGGCCAGGCACCCCACGTCGGCGATAACCACGCTCGGCTGCCAAAAGGCGCCGGCCAAGTTCTTGCCGGCAGCCAGGTCGATGGCGGTCTTGCCGCCCACCGACGAATCAACCATGGCGAGCAGGCTCGTCGGGATCTGCACAAACTTGCAGCCGCGCATATAGGTGGCGGCCACGAAGCCCGCCACGTCGCCCACGACGCCGCCGCCGAGTGTCACGATCACGTCGGAGCGCGAAAGCTCGTGCTCGGCCACAAACTCCAAAATGGCAACATAGGTTTCGGCGCGCTTATGGGCCTCGCCGGCCTCGAAAGTGCAGATACTCACCTCGTAGCCCGATGCCTCCAGGCTCTGCTTAACGGGCATCTGGTAGAGCGGGCCCACGTTGGTGTCCGTCACGATGACGGCCTTGGTACCGCCGGCAGTGGCGCGCACGAGCGGTCCCGCCTGCTCCAGCAAAAACGTGCCAACATGCACCTGGTAGGGGCGTGCAGTGTCGATATCGATGGTAATCGCCATAAGCTTCGGTCCTTTCGACCTGGCGTGATAGGTGGTCTAGTGGGAGGCCTCGTCGTCGAGCGCGCGCTTAATGCGGTCGCCCTCGGCAAGGAGATTCTCCAGATAGCGCTGGTCGCGGTCCTTAAGGGCGCGGCTGTAGGCGCCGAGCGATTCGATCAGATGGTCGATCTCGAAGGCGAGCGCATCGGCGTCGTCGATCATGAGCTCGGACCACATCTGCGGATTGAGGTGCGCCACGCGGGTGAGGTCGCGGTAGCTGCCAGCCGAAAAGCCGTGGTGGACCTGTGCAGTGGGGCTTTTGACGTAGGCGTTGGATACCACGTGCGCAAGCTGGCTCGTGAAGGCGATGACACGGTCGTGCTCGGCGGCGCTGGTCACGCTGAACTTGCCAAAGCCCAAGGGGCGCACCATCTCGCGCACCTGGCCCAAAAGCTCCAGTTTGAGCGCATCGTCCACCGCGGGCGGCACGAGCACGAGTGGCGCGCCCTGGAACAGATCGGCGCGGGAGTGCGCATAGCCCGAGTACTGCGTGCCCGCCATGGGGTGCGCGCCCACAAAGTAAAAGCCGTGCTCGCGGGCAAGCTCAAAGGCGCGCTCGCACACGATGCCCTTGACGCCCACCGTGTCGATCACCACGGGGCCCATGATGGCCTCGGTGTCGGTGGCGTCGGCGAGCGCCTGGGCGTGCGCCTCGAGCCACTCGATGCATGCCTCGGGATAGCAGGCAAGGACGATGATGTCGCATTCGCCGAGTGTCTTGTCGTTGAGCTCTCCGGCGACAGTGCCCATGCTGGCGGCCGTCATGACATCGTCATCGGGGTCCCAGGCCAGCACGCGGACGCCCGCCTGCGCATAGCCGCGGGCAAAACTGCCGCCGATGAGGCCAAGGCCGACGATGCCGGCGCACTTAGGGCCGCCCTGGTTAACGCGCGCGTTTCTCACTGTACCCATGGGCTACTCCATGGTCTCTTGGCAGACAACCTCGCGGATGGCTCGGATACGGCGCATGGTGTCGTCGAACTGATCGGGGGTGAGGGCCTGGGCGCCGTCGGACCAGGCGCGGCTCGGCTCGTCGTGGACCTCGATCTCCAGGCCGTTGGCACCGCAGGCGGTCGCGGCGAGCGCCATGGGTTCGACGTAGCGGGTGTAGCCGGTGGCGTGGCTGGGGTCGGCAACGACGGGCAGGTGCGACAGGTGGTGCAGCACCGGCACGGCGTTAAGGTCGAAGGTGTTACGGGTGCGGGTCTCGAAGGTGCGGATGCCGCGCTCGCACAGGATGACGTTGTCGTTGCCCTCGCTCATGATGTACTCGGCTGCCATAAGCAGCTCGTCGATCGTGCCGGACATACCGCGCTTGAGCAGAATCGGGGTCTGGGTCTTGCCGACCTCCTTGAGCAGGGGGAAGTTCTGGGCGTTGCGGGCGCCGATCTGCATGACGTCAATCTTCTTGTCCAAGAAGACCTGCACGTCGCGTGGATCCATGATCTCGGTGACGATCGGCATGTCGAGCTCGGCAGACGCCTCGCACAGCAGGTCGAGGCCGGCGGGGCCCATGCCCTGGTAGGCGTAGGGGGAGGTGCGGGGCTTGTAGGCACCGCCGCGCAGCATCGTGGCGCCGGCGGCCTTTACGCGGCGTGCGATGCGGATGAGGTTCTCGCCCTCGACGGAGCAGGGGCCGGCGATGACTTGGAACTGGTCGCCGCCGATCTTGACGCCGTGGCCGCAGTCGATGACGGAGTCCTCGGGGTGGAACTTACGGTTGGCACGCTTAAAAGGCTCGGAGACGCGCTGCACGCGCTCGACGACATCCATGGACTCGAGCAGGAACGGGTCGATCTTGGTCGTATCGCCCACCAGGCCGATGATCGTCTCGTTCTCGCCGCGCGAGACATCGGTCTTCAGGCCCTTTTTCTCAATCCAGCTGACGATATGGCTGACGGCCTCGTCGCTGGCGCTCTGCTTTAAAATAGCAATCATGGTGTGCCTCTCACCTCGATGGATAACCCTTGCAAAAACGGCCCGCATCGCGAGCCGTGTATATATGGTGCATGAGAGTTTATACTATCTGACTCGCTTTTGCCTTCTAAAGTGGGCCGTTGCGCCGCGTCTTCCTCGGAATTGCAAAGCTTTTTCTTTTATTTTGATAGCCCGTGGCGCACTTGGGTATAATGCCAAACGTTGGCCCTATTAGCTCAGGGGATTAGAGCGTCTGCCTCCGGAGCAGAAGGCCGTTGGTTCGAATCCAACATGGGGCACCATCGAACGCAAGGCCGTCCGAACCTCGCATGGTCCGGGCGGTTTTCCTATACCGACGCGACGTGATGGGACGTGGTATGGCAGCAACGGATATCGAGCGCGGGCTTTCGACCGCCGAGGTCGAGGAGCGCATCGCCGCCGGTAAGATCAACCGCAACATGGAGCTCAAGACCAAGTCGGTCAAAGAGCTCATCATCGAGAACCTCTGCACGCTGTTCAATTTGATCAACGTGATCTTGGCGTTCCTGGTCATTTTGACCGGTTCGTTTAAGAATCTGACGTTCCTGTTTGTGGTGTTCCTCAATACCGCTATTGGCGTCATTCAGTCCATGCGTTCCAAGAAGATGGTCGATAAGCTCACGCTGCTGACCTCCAAGAAGGCCATCGCGGTGCGCGACGGCGCCGAGGTGGAGCTCGACCTGGACCAGATCGTGCTCGACGACATCATCCGCCTGGGGCGCGGCGACCAGATTCCCGCTGACGCCGTGGTGGTTTCGGGTGAGGCGCTCGTGAACGAGAGCCTGCTGACGGGCGAGAGCGACCTTATTAAGAAACAGCCCGGTTCTGAGCTCATGAGCGGCAGCTTTATCGACTCGGGCCTGCTGCGCGCCCGCGTGATTCATGTCGGCGCCGACAACTATGTGGCCAAAATTAATAACGAGGCCAAGTACGTCAAAAAGGTCAATTCCGAGATCATGAACGCGCTTAACGCCATCGTGCGCTTTGCGAGCATCATCATGATCCCGCTCGGTTTGGCGTTGTTTACCTCGAGTGTGAGCGAGCTGTGGGATGCCGCGGGAACTCCGGGTGATAGCGCGCTTTCGTGGTGCTTCTCCGAGCTGTTTGCTGGTCATGTGCCTTCGTCGGCGCTGTTGTCCACGGTGGGCGCCCTGCTGGGCATGATCCCGCAAGGCCTGGTGCTGCTGACCTCGTCGGTGCTCGCCATCGCCACGGTGCGCCTGGCCCGCCGCAAGGTGCTGGCGCAGCAGCTCTACTGCATCGAGACGCTCGCTCGCGTCGACGTGCTGTGCCTGGACAAGACGGGCACCATCACGTCGGGCCGCATGGAGGTCGAGGGCACGTATCCGCTGCCGGTTGAGGGCGTGAGCCTGGGCGCCGGCTCGGACGAGGCGGTCGTTCCCGCCGATACCACGGTGCTCGATTTTGCGCTGGCTAACGTGGCACGTGCGACTTCGGCCGATGCCAACGAGACCTGCCAGGCGCTGCTCAACTATTACGCCGATCGCCCGGTCGAGGTGTCTGAGCCGCTGTCGGTCATTCCGTTCTCGTCCTCCAAAAAGTGGAGCGGCGCGTCGTTTGCGCAGGGCTCCTATGTGATGGGTGCGGCGCAGTTTGTGCTCTCTGATCGTGTGTTTCCGCAGGTCGAGAACCGTGTCGCCGAGCTTGCCGATACCTGCCGCGTGCTCGTGGTGGCGCGCGTGGACGGCTTTACGCCCGATGGCGATATGGTGGGCGAGGCCGAGCCCGTGGGCTTTGTGACCATCCGCGACGAGATTCGTACCTCGGCGGCCGAGACCATCGGCTACTTTAACGAGCAGGGCGTGACCCTCAACGTGATCAGTGGCGACGACCCGCGTACGGTCTCGTCGATCGCGCGCGTGGTGGGCGTGCCGGGGGCGGACGCTTATGTGGACGCCACGACGCTCGATACGCCGGCCAAGCTCGATGCCGCAGTGGACCGCTACCATGTCTTTGGTCGTGTGACCCCGCAGCAGAAGCGCGAGCTCGTGCAGGCGCTCAAGCGCCGCGAGCACACCGTGGCCATGACGGGCGACGGCGTCAACGACGTGCTAGCGCTCAAGGAGGCCGACTGCTCCGTCGCCATGGCGGCCGGCTCCGATGCCGCGCGCAACGTGGCCGAGATCGTACTCGTCGACAACGACTTTGCCTCGATGCCCGCCGTGGTGGCCGAGGGCCGTCGCTCCATCAA
>JAUUSS010000115.1 GCA_030841765.1 Collinsella aerofaciens
ATCAAGACGTGCAGCGTCTGATTCGTATTGACTGATAAGTACCTTGCGTTGGCGAATAAGTACCTCAAGGTGCTCATATTGTTGATTAAGCTGAGAGATATGTGAGATGGCGCGGGCATCTTGGTCGAGAAGAGTTTGCCTTTGCCGCTCCACATGCAATGCTTTTTTTCGTAGGGATTCCAGATAAGTGTGAACGGTCTTTCCCTCATTCGTTGCGATATGGCGCATCTCTTCAAGGCGTTTGATGCGGGGTTCTATGTCGTCCAATTGCTGGTGGATGAACTGTTCCACGGCTTTTCTGCGGGTACGACGTTCGCTGGCGCTTTCTGTCTGCATGGAGCTGTCGATTTTGTCGTCTTGGACCAAGACAAGCAGCGAGGACAAACTTTGTGTGAGAGTTGTTAACGTAATGCTTTTGGGAAAGAGAATGGAAGGCTGCGGACGTCCTACTTGGTCTTCGGGAACAAGCATAAGATGTCTGACGGCATTCCATGTAAAAGCAACTGTATGGTAAGTTTCGTTCGTCGCTATCCTACGGGTTGGCTCAATGCCTAACAAGGCAAGAAGAACCGTATTGATTGATTTGCCAGAACGTGATGAGACAGAGTAAGAGCCGGAAGCAACTGCGGGGTTGCTGGATTCCACGTGAATAGTGTTCTGAACGTGAATCGAACGACTAAGCGAAACCTCACTGTCATTGGTTATGAACGTGACCTGTGCGACTTCGTAGGCAGTTTTGTCGGTAAAGGGGGTCTCTTTTCCTCCACAGACGAATTCTACGGTTTTTGCAATCCGGGTTTTCCCGGTGTTCGAAGCGCCGATAACACAGTTCAGCCCGCATGTGAGATTAATGGCGGATTCCACTCCGTCCTTTCTGATTGCCGAAATTCGACGTATCCATGTGTTTCTCATAACTGGTTGTTCTCTTTCGTTATTCGGTTCATGATGGTTTCATAATCGTTTTTTATCAACAGCTGAACAGCCCGGCGATAGGAGGTAGCATAATCGCCATGCAATGCTTCTGAATATTGAAGACATTCCGGAGTGGCGCGGTAGAACAGGCAAGTGGAATCTACGGTTGCTGCTCCAATGATTACAAGTTGCGCCAACCCTGCTTGCACTCGTTTGCGACGGGCGTCATATTCGGCTAAAGCGTGTGGGCCATCACCGTGAAGATTATGTTGCCCGAATCCGAATGCCTTCATATAGGTGGCGGTAAGGTCGATGGCTGCGATCTCGTCGATTGTGGAAGGCCTAGAGAGCAATGGGAGGCATAATGTCAATCGCGTTGCTGTTTCCTGTGTCGTATTAAATAGCGAATTATTCATCCCCCTGCACCCACTCCAGCTTATGGTCATTGACCAGCATGTGACACAGCCCCTTCTTTTCTGCTGCCTTAATCATTGATGGGAATTGGGCTATAGCCGAGCCAGACAATGGGAAGCCGGCTGCTTGAGATAGCGTTGCTCGCATACGCAGCAGTCCATCGGCATAATCAGATGCGCATATATCGCATATTCCGTCATAAAGATCCACCTTTAGCGCGTCAAATTCCTGCTCTCCATTTTCTATGACATCCCGCAGATTCCTGCGCATTCCTTCCGCATCGTAAAAATATTCCCGCTGCTTGGCATATTCGGGACGGCATGTCTGAGGAAGATCGTCGGAACAGTTGATTGGCTTGTGCAAGTGATCGGCATAGGCGGCTTGTATCTGCGTGAGGTATGTCTTTTCAAGATGATCATCTGGTTTATCCGGTGGAATCGGATAAGTCTCCCAAGGGACTGAAGACCGACCAAGGTGCAATCTGCCATTGCTGATGTGTCCGGATGCCAAAGGCAAGTTTTCGAACATATCGAATTCCGGCTGAAAACCTATGCCATCGACGAGAATATCACGTCCATCGGCATTGGCTTTGAGGACTGATAGAAGCCATTTCCCTGTGGCGGAAGGAAGTTCACTGATATCTGAAACTTTAATATTCGCCTTGATCAGTTCCTTTTGGAAATCAGCGAGGGCGTCAACACTAATATCGCCACAAAGACGTTCCACCTCTGAGACGTCCAGATGCTGATAGAACTCGGTGGCTTTCCATGAAGGGATTTTCTTGCTCCCGTTATAGAAGCGAGTCAGGTCAGTTTCGTTGATTCCAGCCCAGACCCCAGCGGTAATCGTGGTTTTCCCAGGTTTGCGGGTTCGATGATGCCGGGAAGGTGGATCACTTAAAATGTCGCCCTCTAATACAGCGTCGAAGAAGTCCTTCATGAATCCCTTTTTGTGGTGGTCCACGCCGGATATATAAGGGTTTACGAGCTGGCAGAAGACTCCCAGAGCATACGTAACAGCAGTTTCGGCCAAGTGAGTCTCCTTCTCGTCTCCATTCGTCTTCATCCGTCGCCATCTCACGAGGTCACCGTCCCTACGATGGGAGGCAGATTCAGATGAATAAGCCGGCAAAACACTGGAATACCGCCAGTATACGCCGTTCTGCAGCTGAGTCAGAAAAGTGCAACATCGTTTATCGAAAGGAGTTTTTGAGACCAGATACATCGTAATTTCCCTCAGATCGATGCCACGCGTTTAACCGGTTATAGAAGTATGGCATCGGCCTGTCCGTCCATTGCGCCGCAGCGAAGCTGGCTGGGGTTTTAACTGATCACATACATGAGACTTGCCTGTCGATTTATGACGAAGCGTCGGTTTCTCTAGACCGACGCTTCACGCTTATCAGGCAGGTTGGATGCTCATATGATGACCTATCGCAGGCAGGTCTCGAAGGCCCAACAACTGGGAGGAATCGAGACTGTAATGAGAGTTTTATTGAAGCATGAGGCGATGTGCGCCGGCAATGTGTCCGTAACCGATGTATACGACTGTTCGGAAGTGGAATTACGGACGATGGTTGAACGCGATAGATGTTTGCGCGCAATCCGTATGGGTTGTTCGCCACGTGATATTGCACTACGTACCCCTCAAACGATACTTCAGGAATTGTGGAATGCTGAGGAACGTTCCGCTCATTCTTTTCATCGGTCAGACCGTGCCAGTGGAGCTGCCTACTCCTATGAGGAACTGGCTGATATAGGGCAGGAGCCTCAAGGATATTCTGCCTCTCCTGAGGATATCCTCTTAAGTGCGGAGGAAACGAGAGAAGAAGCCAACTGTCTGCAAACCATCTTTAGAGAGGTGGAGAAGCTGCCGGCAGGTCAGCGCAACATCGTCAAAGGCGTGTTTGTAAAAGGGACATCTCAATCAGACATGGCACGAGAGCTGGGTGTGTCCCGAGCGGCGGTGTCCAAACAGCTTTCAACGGCTGTGCGCAAAATTCGTGTTGCCATTCGCGGCGAAAGCGAAGTGGTGAAGAACATGACAACATCAGCGGTAGGCGGGGGAAAGGATTGGTAATGGTTCATTTCAGTGTTACCAGAGTCAGAGGAAGCGGACCGTATGACCTTGATGCATGCGGAGACATCTTGGCTATAGCCAGAGCGGTAGGTGCCATGTCGGAGGACGCATATGCCGGCCGTCGCAACATTACGCAGTGTGATGGGGACGGTTATAGGGAAAACGATATGTTCCGCTTGGAACTAGATACCGAAAAACACGGCGTTCGTCACGGGCGCCATGCCAGATGAAATATCCGAGGTTAACACTTCGTGGCGAAACGGCAGTGCAGGTGAGGGCAGACAGCGGGTCAGCCCCGGCAACAGGTACCCAAGGAGGGCATCATGGTTGATCAGATGGTGCTGCAGACGCAGCAGTGGCTGAACAAGACATACGGGAACGATTCCCGATTCAAGAAAGTCAATCCGGACGGCAGAACTGGTTGGCCGACAATCTATGCGCTTACTCGCGCATTGCAGATTGAATTGGGCATCCAGTCCACTGCCGATAACTTCGGTCCTTCCACCCAGCGGTTATTCAAGCAGCGGTATCCGAATGGGGTGCGGCAGCAGGCAGTTGCGGACAAGAGCACTTCCAACGTGTATTCCATCATTCAGGGGGCGCTGTGGTGCAAGGGCTACTCCACTGGTGGCAACATCTCACAGCATTTCTACGACGGAACAGGTTCCGCGATCAGGAAGCTTAAAACCGATATGGGCATAGAGGGAGACTCCAGCGTAGACGTTGAGATCATGGGGGCGTTGCTCTCGATGAAGCAGTTCGTGCTGCTGGCCTCTTATGGCGGTATCGACTCCGTCCGTAGGGCACAGCAGTTCATCAACAAAGCATACCGTCCATACACGGGCATCATTCCGACTGACGGGCTGTACGGCAGGGAGATGAACACGGCTCTTATCCAGGTGCTTCAGTCGCTTGAAGGTTTTTCGCCCAGTGAGGCAACGGGGAATTTCGGCAACGGAACCAAAGCTCGATTGAAAACGATAACGTCCAATAACGCATCCTCCAATGAGTCGTGGGTCTGGCTCGCAAGTACGGCCTTGGCGTGTAATGGGATCGGGGGCGGGCCGACCTTCGTATGGACGAGCACGTTCGCCAATATCGTAAAGACGTTCCAAGAACGTTATGCCATTGCTGTGACGGGCTCTATTGATTCGACCACGTGGATGAGCCTGTTGACATCCAAAGGTGATCCTGATCGCCCGTGTGTGGCCTGTGACACTAGGTTCGAAATTACCGACGCCAGGTTGGCGACGTTGAAGGCAGACGGGTATGAAATCGTGGGACGTTATCTGACGGAGCCTGGCCAGTCGTCGTTGGCGCCCAAGGATTACTTTAAGGCCATCCGTCCGGGTGAGCTCGAGCGCATCACTAAGGGCGGCATGCGGTTCTTCCCGATCTTCCAGGAGTACTCCACGAAGCTGGAGCATTTCACCCCGGCGAACGGCGCTGCTCATGCCAGGGCCGCCTGCGAGGCGGCGCAGCGTCTCGGGATCCCGCCCACCCACATCTATTTCGCCGTGGACTTCGATGCGACCGATGACCAGGTGACCAGCAATATCCTGCCATACTTCCGTGCGGTTTGTTCGTCTCTTGGTGGTGGATACGGAGTAGGGATTTACGCGTCCCGCAATATTTGTTCCCGCGTCATCGGTGCGGGATGCGCGAGTAACGCGTTTGTGTCCGACATGTCGACGGGATTCTCGGGCAATCTCGGCTTCCCCATCCCGGACGGTTGGGTCTATGACCAGTTCACCGAGATTGACGATTACAAGGGCCAGGGCTGGGATCTGGACCGTGTTGCCTATTCCGGGAAGGTATCAGCATGCGCTTCACTGTTGCCTGCCGTGCCAGTGCCTGCGCCTGATCCCGATCCCGTCTCGCCAGAAACGGATCCGCTGCTAAGATGGGTCGCCGTCACGGAGCAGGAGTGTCGCAAAGCCCTTGCCGCTCTGGGTACCCAGGTAGCGGTTTATGAGGACAGCATCGGTCAATTCATCCTGGAATGGCTCCGCAAACCTGAATACTGGTCGGAAGGCGGTAGCGGGACACAAGCAATGTGGCACGCATATACTCCTGAAGTTTCGACTCCGCCCGACTTGGACGCGGCGCGTGTGGTATGTGCCAATGTATGCGAAGCACAGCCTTCAATTAAAGAGAAACTGCCATCGACTCGAGATGTTGCACACATGGCTGCAACTGCTCTCGGATACCTGACATGGGGTATCGAAAACAATCCAGCCAAATATGGTCTAGGCGATTTAGGTGGCTGGCCTCTCGACTTGTTGCAGATCTGGGGTGCCTATCGCCGTGACGGCAAGCATACCGACTTGGCAGCATGGCTCTATAAGCACCTTGGGAAGGACGAAGGATTCGGGTACGATGACGTTCTTGCGGATGCAGATGCATGGCTAATTGCTCAGTATATGATTACTCACCCATCCGATACTTCGTTGTCTACATCGATGCGTGATGTATTTAAACAAAGTGAGGTGAACAGGATTAAACGATTCTATGACAAGCGATTCGAGAACAATTCTGACAACCTTGCTGCGGCGTTCCAGAAACTGGTCGATGGCATTGACTTCGGGATCTTTGACAATATTTGGTATTCAGCTAAAGCATTGAAAGATGCTTCTCATGCCGATAGGCTTCCTGATGTGGCAGAAGCAGACACCCTTGCGCGGATGTATGCTGCTTATCTGGAGAGTCCGCGTCGATAGAGGCTAGCTAATGAATCGGTGAGGAAGATTCCAGAGACTGCCTCACCGATTCATTAACTGCATACAGACGCGGCTGCTTGGCGAAGAGACACGACGTCTACCAGCCTTCCTCCATTGCGGTTGCCCAGAGATAGAACATGAAGAGCAGCAGACTGAAGAGCGAGATGATGAATGTTGCGATTTTTGCAAAGATGTGCTTATTGGGAAGCGGCTGAGAAACACCGGGGAACTGATCATCAACGAACAGCTGCGCAATATGGAGGATTGCGACTGCAAGCCAGCAGACGAGTCCAGCACCTAATGTCGCCAGAAGCCGATGAGAATAGACGATTTGTTCAGCCGGCGTTTCCCCACAAGGAGGGGAAAACGTTGTTAATATCCGGCAAGCGACATCGTAGTTGCCATCATGAGGACCAAACCAGCCAATAACAGAAGGGGATAGCAATACCAGTCCTATCCACCACAGCGTGCGTCGGATGGTCGCGAGTCTGTCGCCCGGCCT
>JAUUSS010000116.1 GCA_030841765.1 Collinsella aerofaciens
TAAGGGCGTCGAGGGTCTCGTCGACCTCGGCCTCGAGCTGCTCGGACGTGAGCGGCTGGGCGTCGTTTTGGTGACGCTGCAGCACACGGCGACGGGCGCGCTCGCGCGGGTCGGCGGTCAGGAAGACCTTGACCTGCGCGTTAGGGAACACGACGGTTCCGATGTCGCGACCCTCGGCCACGATATCGCGGTCCTCTGCGGCACGGCGCTGATGGATGAGCATTGCGGCGCGCACGCCCGGGTAGGCCGAGACCTTGGACACGTTGGCGTCAACCTGCGGGGTTCGAATGGCAGCCGAGGCGTCCTGGCCGTCAATGGTCAGGCGCGTGTCCTCGCCGGTACCGTTGGTAAAGCGAATCTCGATCTTCTCGGCGAGGGCGTCGATGGCCGCCTCGTCGTCCAGATCGATGCCGCGGTCGAGCGCGGCGAAGGTGACGGCGCGATACATGGCGCCCGTGTCGAGCTTGTTAAAGCCCAGCTGGCGGGCGATCTCCTTGGCGATGGTGGACTTGCCGGAACCGGCGGGGCCGTCGATGGCGACGATCATGCAATGCTTCCTTTCGATGGTTGACGTGCTGGTATGGTTCGCGGGCGCTGGGGCGCGGCGGGTTGTTTAGCCTGTGTAGCGCTCGCGGTAGGTGTTGCGCTTGGGTGCGGAGCCGTGGCTGCCGTGGTGACGCGTGCGGCTGGCGGGCGTGTCTTGGGGCTTGCCGCCGCGCATGGCGCTGGCCTGCTTGGGAGGGATGCCACCGCTTTTGAGGATCTGCACCTCGCGGTCGGTGAGCTCGCGCCATGAACCCTTGGCCACATCCTTGAGCTCCAGGCCGGCAAAGTTGCAGCGATGCAGACGGATTACCGGATGGTGAATCTTGCCCAGCATGCGCTTAACTTGATTCTTGCGACCCTCGCGGATGATGACCTCCACGGCGGTGGTGCCGGGCTTGACTCCCTGGGGAGCTACGGCCTCGGCCTCGCGTGGGGTGATGACGCGGCAGATAGCCGGCTGGCACAGGCCGTCGTCGAGCTCGATGCCTCGGCGGAGCGGTTCTAGATCGCGGTCGGTCAGCTGCCCGTCCACGAGTGCCTGGTAGGTCTTGTAGACGTGCTTACTCGGGTGCAGCAGGTCCTGCGACAGGTCGCCGTCGGTGGTAAAAAGCAAAAGGCCTGTGGTGTCGCGGTCCAGGCGGCCCACCGGGAAAAGTCCCGGAAAGCGGTCGCGGGGGACCAGATCGGCCACGCAAGGGCGCTCCTGCGGGTCGCTCATGGTGGTGAGGTAGCCGGTCGGTTTGTAGAGCATCAGGTACACGGCGCCCTGGTTGAGCTTGACGGGCATGCCGTCGACCTCGATATGGTCGCGGTCGACGTCGACCTTGGTGCCCAGTTCGGTCGCGACCTGGCCATTGACGGTCACGCGGCCGGCGGTCATCAGGTCCTCCGAGCCGCGGCGGCTCGCCACACCCGCGCGCGCCAAAAAGCGCTGCAGGCGCATGGTGTGCGGATAGACGGGCTGGGCGTCGGTTGCGGGCACTGCGTTGCCCATGGCGCGCGTCTCCCCTGCTTCGTTAGTTCTCGTCATGCATATCCTCCGAGGTCTTGTCGACGACCAGGTTGTCCTCGCCCTCGACTGCCTCAACATTCACAACATCGGTATCGAGCAGCTCGCGCTCTTCGTCCAGGTCTTCGGCCTGCTCCTCGAGCGTGGACTGAATGCTGCGACCGCTCAAGCGCTCACGGATAAACTGACGCGACTGCTCGTCGGGGGCAAACTGCTCCAGATCGGGCAGATCGCGGGTTGAGCGCAGGCCGAATTTTTCCAAGAAGGCGTTGGTCGTGCCGTAAATGATGGCCTGACCGCGCTGGGGGTCGCGGCCGAGCTCGCGCACCAGGCCCTTGTCCACGAGCGACGCGATGACGCCGTCAGAATTGACGCCGCGGATGCCCTTGACCACCTCGCGAGTCACGGGCTGGTGGTATGCGATGACGGCCAGGGTTTCGAGCGCCGCCTGCGACAGCTTTTGCGTGTCCCAGCTCAACACATAGGCCTCGACCACGTCGTGGTAGGCGGGGTGCGTAAACAGGCGCCAGCCGCCGGCGACCTCGCGCAGCTGAAAGCCGCGGTTGGCCTCCTCGTACTCAACCTTGAGCTCGGCGAGCAGCGATGCGCATTCGCCGGGGGCGATATCCAGTGCGCCGGCCAGCGCGGGCGCACTCACCGGGTCGCTCGACACCAGCAGCAGCGCCTCGAGGGCGCCTTTGAGGCTGTTTGCCTCCAGCGTGGAAAGGGTTGACATGGTTGCGGCTCCTATTCGGTGAGCTCGGGGCCCTCGCCGGGCACGTATGCCTCGGCGCCCTCGACTCGGTTGATGCAGATGGTTCCAAAGATCTCGTCCTGGCTCAGCGTGAGCGAGCCGCGCTTGGCGAGCTCCAGCATGGCCAGGAAGGTGACGACGAGCTGCTCGGTGGTGGCATCGCCGTCCAGTAGCTCGCGGAAGGTGCAGGTTTGGTGCGCCATGGTAAAGCGGTCGACTGAGGCCACGGTCAGGTCGAGCGGCACGCGATGCGGCGCCACATGCTCGGCCTCCAGCAGGAAGGTCTGGCGCTTGCCGTCCAGGTCGGCACAGATGACGGCGAGACCGCGCAGCGTGATGCCGGCAAGATAGTCGGGCATAAGGCCTAGGAACTCGGGGTCGGGGCCGGCCACGCGCGGATGCATGCGGCTTTCGGCCTGCATGCGCGCACCGAGGGCCGCAGCCGCGCCTTTAAACTGCTTGTAGGCAATCAGGCGCTGGATCAGGACCTCACGCAGCGCGTCGCCGTCAAGCGTGCTGAGCTCCTCAAGGTCTTCGTCGAACTCGTCATCGTCGTCATCGACTTTGCGCGGGGCCTCCTGCGGCACTAGAGAGGCGGCCTTGATATCCAAAAGGGTTGCCGCGACCAGCAAAAAGTCGCTCGCCACGTCCAGGTCCAGCGCCTCGATGCGCTCGGCCTCGGCCAGGTATTGCTCGGCCACCTCGCTGATCGAGATGGCGCCGATATCAACTTTTTGGCGGGTTACCAGCTGCAGCAGCAGGTCGAACGGTCCGCTGTAGACCTGCGTCGACACGCGATACGACATCTTCGACCTCCTTTGACGGCGCCTTCGCGGCGCGGTTTGAGTGCATGTTACGACCGTTTTGCACGGTCGACCTGTAAGTTTACCTTAGATGCCGGCGATTGCGAAGTTGAGCAGCTGCTCAGCGAGCGGATACACGGTAACGTCGAAATAGCGGTCGATTACATCGATGCCGGTCCACATGGGCAGCAGGTACAGCACCAGGATGAGGATGGGCATAGCGTATTGCTGCAGACGGTAATAGTTGTTGAGCGCCTTGCCCTTGAGGAAGGGCACGATGATCGATGAGCCATCGAGCGGCGGGATCGGGATGAGGTTGAAGAACGCGAGCGACAGGTTGACCACGATAAAGGTGGCTCCGAAGTTCATGATCTGTGACGCCAGGGCAAAGGACATGCTGGTGTAGAGGCTGCCATAGGCTAGGCGCATGAGGACCGCGGCAAGACAGGCGAGCGCGATGTTCGATGCGGGGCCGGCAACGCTCACCAGGACCTCGTCGCGCTTGGGGTGCTTGAGGTTGTTGAGGTAGACAGGCACCGGCTTGGCAAAGGCGAACACCGGGCCTCCGGCGGCGAGCATCAGCAGCGGCAGGAGAATGGTACCGAATGGGTCGATATGGTTGAGCGGGTTGAGCGAGACACGACCGCGCGAACGGGCCGTCTTATCGCCGAGTGCCCAGGCCGCGGCGGCGTGCGCGCTCTCGTGGATGACGATGCCCACAATGACGGCGACGGCGCTGGCGAGCAGGTTCATGATGTAGCTGCTGGACATGGCGCTCCCCTAGCGGACGCGGCGCGAAGCGCGCGTGAGCAGGTAGTCAATTACAAACAGAATGACGGCGACGATAGCATAATCCAGGCGGAACACACCGCCAAAGGGCGACGTGATGACGCCGTAGCCGGCGATGGCGTTCGGCAGCGCGCGCGAAAGCTCAACGACAAAGCCCACGATCTGCAGCTTGGCGGTGAGGCCGCTAAAGCACAACAGCACGGTCATCGCACTCATAAAAATGCCGCAGATGCGACAGGCGATGGCGATGATGCTCATCGCCACGGCAGCGGCCTTACGAGAGTTCACGTGCGGTCTCCTCTTCGATCTGGGTGGAAAGCTCCAGCCATTCGTCCTCGAGCTTGGGCAGCTCTTGCTTAAGGCCGTTATATTCCCCCAGCGCGGCGTTGAACTTGTCCTGATCGGCATAAAGCTCTTCGCTTGCCATCAATTCCATAAGCTCGTCATAGCGGGCTCGCTTTTTATCGAGCTCCGTCTCGATCTTCTTGAGCTGGTTGCGCACGCCCTTGAGCTTTTTGTTGAGCGCGGCACGGGCCTGAGCCTCGGCACGCTTTTGCTCCTTGGTCTTTTTGCCCTCGGCGGGCTTGGGTGCTACGACGGGGGTGTTGGCCTGGGCGGCGCAGGCGGGCTTGCCCGCCGCCGGCGCACTCTCCCCTGCCGCCTCGGCGGCGGCGCGGGCCGCGAGGTCCTCGCGCTTGTAGAGGTAGTAGTCGTAGTCGCCGTCGTAGACCGTGACGTTACCATCGCGGATGTCGATTACGCGATTGGCCACGGCACGTACCAGGTGCTCGTCGTGGCTGATCAGCACGATGGTGCCGGGGAAGCTTTGCAGGGCATTCTCGAGCATGTCCACCGAGTCGATGTCTAGGTGGTTGGTGGGCTCGTCCAGGCACAGGAGTGCCTCGGGGGCCACGAGCATCTTTGCCAGGGCCAGACGCGCCTTTTCGCCACCGGAGAGGACGCGAACCTGCTTCTCGATGGAATCGTTGTCGCTAAACAGGAAGGCGCCCAGCAGGCTGCGCTGCTGCGGCACGGTCCACTTGGGCGTAACGGTGTCGATCTCTTGCAGGACGGTATTGGACTCGGTCATGCCCTCGAGCGCGTGCTGGGCGTAATAGGCCACGCCCACGTTGGTTCCCAGGTCCCGGGTTCCGGTGGTGGGCGGCTCCAGTCCGGCGATAATCTTCATGAGCGTGGACTTGCCGGCGCCGTTGGGGCCGACGAGTGCCACGTGCTCGCCGCGGTAGAGCTTGAGGTCGATGTCGCTGTAGATGTGCTTTTCGCCGTAGGACTTGGAGACGCCCTCGAGCCCCACGACCATGTCGCCGGAGCGCGGCGGGTCAGGGAACTTAAAGTCGATGTGCTTGTGGCCCTCGGGCAGGATGACGAGCTCCTTTTTGATCTGCTCGATCTTGCGGATGCGCTCCTGGGCCTGGGCGGCCTTGGTGGGCTTGTAGCGGAACTTGTCAACGAAGACCTGCATGTGGGCGATGTCGCGCTCCTGGGCGGCGCGCTTGGCGCGCATCTGCTCCAGGTTGTCCTCGCGTTGTTTGAGGTAGCTGCTGTAGTTGCCGGTGTAGGTGGTCACGCGACGGTTTTCGAGCGCGGCGACGTGGTCGACGCAGGCGTCCATGAAGGCGCGGTCGTGGCTGACGATGAGCACGGCGCCGTCGTAGTTGGCGATAAAGCCGCGCAACCACTGGACGCTTTCGAGATCCAGGTGGTTGGTGGGCTCGTCCAGAAGCAGCAGGTCGGGGTGGCGCAGGAAGAGCTTGGCGAGCGCGATGCGCATCTGCCAGCCGCCCGAGAACTCGGAGCACGGGCGCTCAAAGTCGGTGACCTTAAATCCCAGGCCGGACAGGATCTTGCGGGCGTTGCTCTCGAGCTCGTAGCCGCCCAGGTGTTCAAAGCGGTCCTGGACCATGCCGTACTCGTTGAGGAGTGCGTCGACGTCTTTGCCCTGTTCGGAGAGCTCGGTGATCTGAGCCTGCAGCTCGTTGGCGCGCTCTCCCATGCGGCGGATTTCCTTGGCGGCGGCCATGACCTCGGCGAGAATGGTGGTGTCCTTTTGCTCCAGGTTGGTTTCCTGCTCTAGGTAGCCCACCTGGCAGTCCTTGGCGTACTGGACCTGGCCGGCGTCTGGGCTGTCGATGCCCATGATGATTTTGAGCATGGTTGTTTTGCCGGCGCCGTTAGGGCCCACGAGCGCGAAGCGCTCGCCGGGGTTGATCTGGAAGGACGCGCCGCTAAAGAGGACGCGCGCGCCGAAGCTTTTTTCGATCTTGTCGACCAGGAGGATCATGCTGCCGCCTTTGACCTTGTGTTCCTATATGAAAAAAGGCCCCAACTTGCGTTGGAGCCTCATTCAATGCTCGGGTGGAGACGAGGGGGATCGAACCCCTGACCTCTTGACTGCCAGTCAAGCGCTCTCCCAGCTGAGCTACGCCCCCGTGCGAAGAGGTACTATACGGGAACTCGGACGGCGATGCAAGGACAATTTTGGAAAATTTCGCAGTCGCGGCGCGGGCCGCCATCCGCTCAACGGCTATCCCGCCGGCGCCAGGCCCGTTACCGGGGCCAATCGCGCTCCCGCCCACCCGGCGATTTCAAAACCATGCCGGTTTACGGGGCCGGGCCGGGAACCCCCGAGCATGCCGTAATCGGTAAAATCAAAACCGACGCTCCTATAAGTTGTCAAGAGGCAGTTTGCGGGAGCGTTCTCTCCA
>JAUUSS010000117.1 GCA_030841765.1 Collinsella aerofaciens
GGAGCGCTCCCGCAAACTGCCTATTGACAACTTATAGGAGCGTCGGTTTTGTTTTCGCGTTTTTTGGCACGGTTGGGGGTAAGGGGCTAAACGTAGTAGATGGGCCGGTTTCGTGGCGAACCCTTCTCGCCTACGCACAAAAGTGCCGCCACGGAGAAGGGAGACGCCTCCGTGGCGGCTGGGGGTGGGGTGGGGGCTATGTTTTGGCTCCCCGCCAGCGGCCCGGGGCCCTTGGCCCCGGGCGCTGTCAGTGCGCCTAGCGCTTACGGATGCCCCAGATCAGGGCACCGACGCCGGACATGGCGACGACAAACGCCATGAGCAGCGCGGCTGCCTGCTGGTCACCCGTAGTAGGCAGGAAACCCTTGACCGTCTTGACGATATTCGTCACGGTCTTGGGCGTGCCGGGGTCGGGCGTCGGCACGGGCGTTTCGGGCTTCTTGTACGTGTTGTTAAACACGATGCCCTCGACGCTCTTGTCGCCCTTGGTATAGGCGACGCTCGCCTTGAGGTTGCCCTCGCCGTCGTCGACCACGTTGACGGTCGCGGTAAAGACGGACTTGTCGTAGGTCATACCGGCCTCGTCGCCCTTGACCTCGCTGATGGTGTAGACGTACGTACCGGGCTCGCTGTACTCGAACTTGTCGAAGTTGATCTTGCCGTCGGCATCGTTGGTGACGGTGGACTCAATGTCCTCGCCAACGAGCTTAAAGCTAAACTCGTCCTTCTTGAGCTCGCGTCCCTCGAGCACCTTGATGGCGCCGATGGAAACCTGCGTGGGCAT
This sequence comes from Collinsella aerofaciens, assembly GCA_030841765.1. GTDB lineage: Bacteria > Actinomycetota > Coriobacteriia > Coriobacteriales > Coriobacteriaceae > Collinsella > Collinsella aerofaciens_AV. Next base: position 785 of record JAUUSS010000117.1, read on the forward strand.
GGCGTGATACTTGTTGGTAAAGCCAGCCGACTCGGTAGTTCCCTCGAGCTTGTGCGTCGCGGTCAGCGTGCCGTTGCCGTTGTCGGAGACGGTGGTCACGACGGTGTAGGTCGTGCCGTCATAGGTGACACCCTTGTACAGGCCGAGCGCGTTGGGGCAAGCCTCGCGCAGCATGTACGTGTGCGTGCCGGGCGCCTCGTAGCGGATCGGGCTCAGCGTCACGTTGCCGTTGGCGTCGTTGGTGCCGTTCGCGACAACCACGCCGTCCTCGAGCAGCTCAAACGTGAACTCGCCAGCTGCAAGGTCGCGTCCGGTCAGACGCTTGACCGTCTTGACCTGGTCGGTCACGGAAGAATCGGTAGGCGTCACGCTGTAGGTGTTGGCGAACGTGAAGGCCGCACCATCGTCGCCTTCGCGCACGACGCGCAGATGTCCGGCACCGTCGTCAGTCACGGTGTAGGAAACCTTGCGCGTGGCGTTGGCGTCATTGGCCACGCCAGGGGCGCTACCGGACTCGGTCACCGTGTAGGTAAAGGTGTGCGAGCGCGGAGTAGCGGCGGCAGGCTCGTTCTCGTCCTCGGATTCATCAGCGTTAACGTCAACGTCGGCCTCGTCGGTCTCTGCCTCGTCGGCATTTGCCTCGTCGACCTCTGCCTCGTCGGCTTCGACTTCATCGGCTTCGGTCTTGTCGGCCGCATCGTCCGTCACGCCCAGGGCGCGGTTGAGATCGTCGAGCGTAAAGTGGATCTTGCCAAAGTCCACGTTGCCGGCCGCGTCGTTGGTTGCGGTCGCGCGCTCGGGCATCGGGGCTCCCGCCTCGTCAGCGGCCACGGTAAAGGTGAACTTGCCCGCGATGTCAGCCGGGGTCAGGCCCTCGGCAGCCTGGAGCTTCTTGGTGCCGGCAAGCGCGGCGTCAACGGCATCGGTGCCGTAGACGTTCTCGAACTCGGGCTTGATGCCGTCGTAGACAGGCTTCGCCGTCAGGGTACCGTCGCCGTTATCGACGACAATGACCTTAAAGCTAAAGCTCGGCGTTGCGGCCGTGATGCCCTTGGCCGCGAGCTGCGGTGTGAACTCAAAGGCGGTGTAACCGATGGTCCATGTAAGCTTGGCATCCGTATCGGTGCGGATAGCGCGCTTGGCGTTTACCAGGTCGGCGAGCATCTCGGTGGTGTAATGCAGGAAACCGAAGCTTACCTGCCCATTAATGTTGGTAGTGCACGTGCCCTCAATGGCTTCCTTCTCGCCTGCGTAGGCGATGCCAAAGTAGAACTCACCGTCGGCCATCGGGCGACCGGTCAGGGTCTTGGTGGCAACGACCTTAGCAGGGGCGCCACCAGTCGTGTTAGTCGTAGCACTGTAGCTGTTGACGAACGGGACCACAGCGCTCTCGACCGCAGCGGCACCAGTCTTGTACTCGGTCACCAGCGGCGTGCCCTCGGAACCGCCAGACACGGTCGTCGTGGCGGTGAGCGTACCGGCGGTGTCGTCGGCGATGGCGATCGTCACGGTGCGGACAGCGTCGTCGTAGGTGTAACCCGGCTGGTCGTCATTCTTCTCGGCCACGGTGTACTTGAAGGTCTTGCCGGCGTCAGCCTGCGTAAACTTGACCTCATGGCCAGCCAGGATGTCAATCAGGCCGACCGTTCCCTCTGCCGTCGCGGGGGACTTGAATTCGTTGGCTCCGGGCAGCAGGCCAAGTGCGTTGGCCGAAGCATCGTCGGCAGGCGTCACGGTAAAGGTGAACTGCCCCTCGGTCATGGGACGTCCGGAGAGGGTCTTGCTGAGCTTGAGGCCGCCGGCCGCGGTGTAGTTAAGCTCAGAGCGATACGTGTTGGTAAAGCGTCCGTTTTCCGTCTTGGTGACGTTGGCCTCCAGGTTGCCCTTGCCGTCCTCGGTCACGGTCACCTCGGCGGTCGCGACATGCTCGTCATACGTCATGCCGGCCGCGTTGCCCGCGTTCTCGCGGATCTCGTACTTGTAGGTTCCGGCAGCCGTGTAGCGGATCTTGCCGAACTTGATGGCGGCGATGCCGTCCTTCGCGTCGCGCTTGCTCACGGTTACGGTTGCAGGATTGGGCAGCGGGGCGCCCTCGGGGGAGGTAATGGTAAAGCTGAACTTGTCGGCATCCGTCCAGTCGCGGCCGTTGATAGCCTTGCTCAGACCAAAGTCGAGCTCTGCATCGGTCGGGGTCACGTTGTAAGCGTTCTCGAAGATCGCAGACTTGTCGCCATTCAGCTCGTGCGTGGCGCTGAGGGTACCGTCGCCGTTGTCCGTGATGGTGGTCTCGATAGTGTACTTGGCGTCACTGTACGTGATGCCCTTGCTGGTGGTTCCGCCCTTGGCCTCACGCAGCGTGTAGGTGTGCTTGCCGGCTTTTTTGTACTCGATGGGGCTCATCGTGATCTTGCCGTCGGCGGCGTTGGTGCCGGTGGCGACTACGTTATTGCCCTCGACGAGCTCAAAGCGGAACTCGCCAGCCGCGAGGCCAGGCTCGCGCCCGGTCAGGATCTTGGTCGCGGTAATCTGGTCGGTGACGCTGGACTTATTCGGGGCAGTGTTGTACTTGTTCTCAAAGCGTGCCGTCTCGGGACCCTCGAGCGTATGGGTCACCTTAAGCGTGCCGTCGCCGTTGTCGATGACGCTCGTCTTGATGGTGTAGTTCGTCTTATCGTACGTGATCCCGTTGCTCAGCCCCGCCTCGTTGGGGAGCTTCTCGCGCAGCGTGTAAGTGTGGGTGCCGGGCTTGTCGTAAGTGATCTTGTCCATGGCAATCGTGCCGTCGGCAGCGTTAGTGCCCTTGGCGACGACCTTGTTACCCTCGACGAGCTCGAAGGAGAACTCGCCCTCCTTGAGGTCGCGCCCGGTCAGGACCTTGGTCGCGGTGATCTGGTCCTCGACAGGCTTCACGCTATAGGTGTTCTTGAACTCGGTCTCGCCCGAGGTCTTTTCAACGTCGGCCTTAAGCTCGCCCTTGGCGTTAACCGTCACAGTCACCTTGAACGTGGCAACGTTCTTGCTGTAGGTAATGCCACCGGCGTCGCCCTTGACCTCGCGGACCTCATAGGTGTACTCGCCCGGCTCGGCATAAGTAATCTTGCCAAAGTTAATGGCTGCCTTGCCCTTGTCGAGATCGGCATTGGTCACAGTTACGGTCGCGGGGTCGGGCATCGGGGCATTGTTGTCGGACGTCGCGGAGAGCTCAAACTCAAACGCATCCGTATCCGCCCACTTGCGGCCCTCGAGCACCTTGGTCAGACCAAAGTCAGTCTTGGTATCCACCGTTGTCGGCTTGGTTGCAAGGCTAAAGATAATCTTGCCGTTGTTGCCCAGGTGCGAATGCACGTGCGTGGAAGTCGCAACGGAGGAAAGGTCATTCCACCTGGGGTTAAGCACGTCGCGCGCGGTCTCGGTCAAGTTGCCGCCCACACCCTCCTTGGTGGTGTGAAGCTCGTCGATAAAGGCCAGGCGCGCGGTTCCCGCGCTAAACACTAAGTTGCCGTTCTCATCAGGAACTATGGCACCGGCAAACTTTGCGGCATCTCCGCCGATAAACTCGATGACGGCAGTGGCGGGCTTGGCCACGCCGTTCTCGCCCTGCTCCTCAAACTCATCCTTGTAGTAATAGGTGCCCTTTTCTGCCAGCGATCCCTTTGCCGGCTTCGTGCATTCCTTATCCGTGTAAATGGGCGTCTGCTTCTGGAAGTAGTAGTAGCGGTTGGTGTCGGCCGGCTCAAAGGTCGCAACCGTATTGCCCAGATCGCCGGCAGCCCACTTGTTCGCGTAGAAATTCACGGTCTTGGCGCCGTCAACGACGGTCGTATTATGCTCGATGTAGTCCTTGAGCCCCGTGACCTTCTCGGGCGTAAACAGGTTGTCGAGCGCAACGCTCTTCACACTCGAGGTGTACTTCACGCGGATAGGCTGAGCGCTGTCGACCGAAAGCTTGCCGTCTTCGTTCTTAAAGTGGCTCTGCGGAATCAACGACGCAGGAATCTTGACCGTTACGATATCGCCGGTCTGAGGCTCGCCCTCTTTGGCATGTTGAACGGTGATGACCAGGTTCGCGGCATCACCCGTAAATGTGTAGGTGTCGACGTTGTCCTCGGTCTTTGTCGGCTTGTCAAACGTCGTGCCGTTGTATATAAAACCGTCGACCTGCATAAAGTCGCCCAGCTCATCGGTAAACGTAATGTAGCCGGACTTGGTCGCGTCGTAACCCTTGTGGATTTCGGTCGGGTGAGGTGCTTCCGACGTAATGGCCTTTGAGATGTCGTCGAAGACCTTCTTGAGCTCTTCGGCGTTGGTTGCCGACTTGTAATATTCGGAGTTTTCTGCGCGCGCACCGTGAGTATTCCATGCCGTGGCATTGGGGTAGTTGCTCGACACGGCCTGCATGAACTTGTTCTCTTGGCTTGTCTTCGAATCTTGGACACTGGCATTGGGGTTCGCACCGTTAAAGATGCCAATGGTATAAACGGTGGCCTTGCCGTCCTTCATGTTCTTGGCAGCCGTCACGGCATCGTTGGCGACATCAGAATCAAACTCGCTGTAGCTCGTTGGCTTGCCGTCGGTAAAGAACACAACAATCTTCTTGGCGTCCGCGCGTCCAGAAGTTTTGATGTTTTTCTCGGCTTGTTTCATACCATAATCGGCACGCGTGGCGCCAGCAGGTTTAATGGAATCGATCGTTCCCTTAAGACCCTTTGCGCCGCCAACCGTGCACGCCGTCAACCCTTGCATTGTCTGCGAATAGTTGTAGCTATGGCTGCCGGAGCGATACGTGTCGTTTCCAACCTTATCGGTCTCATCACCCGCAAACTTAACAATGGCAACCTTATGCTGTCTATCGACACCCTCGATACCTTCGTTTTGTTTGGCGATGGTGTCGATAAAGCTGTTCGCAGCGTTCTTCAGTGCATCGATACGCTTGGTGGAATCTCCACCGCCCATAGGATCATTCATCGAGCCAGAGGCATCCAGCACTAGCACGATGTCGAGTGGCGTGGTGACTGTCACGGTTGAATTAGACGTCGAGGACATCGCCGAAAGCGTAGTCAAGAAGTCCGACTCTTCGTTTTCCTCGGTTGCCTTGACCGTCTTGTCGGTCCAGATTCGACCGACGTTTTGAGTCGTTACTTTATTGCCGCTGTGGCCGGCCGCCCAGATTTCCCAGCGTCCGGTGGTGTCGGGGTCGACGACCGTCGGCCCGCTCACTATCGGCCCGTCCATTCCCGTACTGGATCTGGCGTTGGCCTCGGGCAGCATGGCGAATGCTGCGGCTGGCAATACCAGCACTACGGCCAGTATCACCGCCAAGAGACCCCTCGTGTACTTACTCATCGCGTCTCCCTTCTCGCGGTCTCAGACCTTGCAACAGCCTAAAGTTACGAAATGAGACACAATTTGGGCAGGTGACACATGTTCCAGATTCTGTTTTGGGCGTGAGACAAATGTCTCACCAAAGTTGAGACACGAGAGTTTTTGCAGGAAAACGGGTGCGACTCGGAGCCAACAGGCCAAAATGATCCGTTTCCCTCTGTCCACGGGAGATCAAGGGATGCTACGGATATGGTGGTATTTCAAAACTATGCCGGATTACGGGGCTAAAGTCGGGACCCTCATCCATACCTCCATTTTTTGAAAAACGGCAGGCTATCTACCTGCACTGATAATTGTCCTCGGGGGAAGCGGGCACTGCGGGGCGCGGCAA
>JAUUSS010000194.1 GCA_030841765.1 Collinsella aerofaciens
CGCCGAGTCTCCGCTCTACGAGATCAACTGCAAAGAGAAGACCTACTTTGCCTACACCGAGCTCGAGAAGAACGGCATCCTCAAAGAAATCGGCGACCAAAAGTGCTCCATCAACCGCTCCAAGGGTCTTGGTGAAAACGATCCGGACATGATGTGGCTCACCACCATGAACCCCGAGACGCGCCGTCTGATCAAGGTGGAGCCCGAGGACGTCACCAAGATGGAAACCATGTTCAACCTGTTGCTGGGCAACGACGAGGCAGGCCGCAAGCGCCATATCTCCGAACACGGCAAGGAATACCTGGACCAGCTGGACCTGCAATAGCAGCAAATCGATAACGACGGCCCATAAGAAGTTCAAGAGGAAATCGTGGCAAAGAAGAAGACGAAGAACCAGCCAAAGAAAAAGCAGGTCAACGCCGAGAACGTCATCGGCCTGCACTCCGAGGTCACCGACCAGCCGATCACGCAGACGCTCGAGGTCAACTACATGCCCTACGCCATGAGCGTCAACGTCTCGCGTGCGTTCCCCGAGATCGACGGCTTTAAGCCCTCGCACCGCAAGCTGCTCTACACCATGTACAAGATGGGTCTGCTCAAGGGCGAACGCCAGAAGAGCGCCAACATCGTGGGCCAGACCATGAAGCTCAATCCGCACGGCGACGCCGCGATCTACGAGACGATGGTGCGTCTGGCCACCGGCAACGAGGCGCTGCTCGCCCCCTTCGTGGAGTCGAAGGGCAACTTTGGCAAGTACTATTCGGGCGACCTGAGCTACGCCGCTTCGCGTTACACCGAGGCCAAGCTCTCCCCCATCAGCGCCGAGATCTTCAAGGACATCGACAAGGACCCGGTCGACTTCGTCGACAGCTACGACGGCGCCATGAAGGAGCCGCGTCTGCTGCCCACCACGTTCCCGAACATCCTTGTCTCGGCCAATAAGGGCATCGGCGTCGCCATGGCGTCTGACATCTGCGGTTTCAACCTCAACGAGGTCTGCACTGCCACGATGCATTACCTGCAGGATCCCGACTGCGACCTGCTCGAGTACATGCCCATGCCCGACTTCTCGACCGGCGGCGAGATCATCTACCGCCGCGAGGAGATGGAAAAGATCGTCGAGACCGGCCTTGGCAGCTTCCAGATCCGCTC
>JAUUSS010000001.1 GCA_030841765.1 Collinsella aerofaciens
GCGATAGATGGCGGAAAATGCATCCCGGAATTTATTCTCATTCCGGGATGCATTTTCCTTTTGAGCGCCAGTCGGGAAATTTCCTTTTCATGTGGTTAGAGGAAACTCCATCCCATTTTTTCGCTTTATTCTTTCCGATATTGAGGATTATCTACGGCGACAATTCGCTATAAAGCCTTCTTGATGAGTGGACATGCGCTACATGGCAAAGGGGCAAATCTGCTACACTAGTACAACATGCCTCCGTAGCTCAGGGGATAGAGCACCGCTCTCCTAAAGCGGGTGTCGACGGTTCGAATCCGCCCGGGGGCACCAGGGAATATGACGGCGTCGCGGGAGCGGCGCCGTTTCTGGTTTGCGGGGGCCGCCGTGCTGCTCGCCCGTGGGGGATGGGCATCTGTTTCCTAGAGTGTGCTGCGGTAAATCTTTCTCGCGTCGTCCAGCGTGAGCTTCTTGAAGCTGCCGAAGAGCTCTCCGCGGTTGATCTTGAGGTCCGGAATCATCTTTTCGATATCGTCCTCGGTGACTCCGAACTCCGATAGCGTGCGCGGCATTCCCAGCGAGACGTTGAAATCCTGCAGCTCGTCGATGGTCGCTTCGACCGCGTACTCGATTGCCTGCTCGGGGGTTACCTCCACATCGAGCTCGTCCGCGTCCGAATCGACGGGTTCGACGCCAAAGGCCTGGGCGCTGAACTCCAGGAAGCGCTCGGGGTGCTCTCGCCATGCGTAGCGCAACCAGGCGGGGAAGATGACGGCGAGGCCGGCGTCGTGCGTGATCTTGGTGTCCAGTGCGGACAGCTCGTGCTCAAGGACGTGGCAGGTCCAATCGCCGTCGCGCAGGCCGAGGACACCCAGGCCGCAGCCGGCGAGGCCGTTATGGGCGAGCGTACCCACCCACATGATCTCGGCGCGGGCGTCGTAGTCATCTGGGTTCTCCATCACCTTGGACGCCGCCTCCATCGCAGCGCGCACTGGCCCGCAGGCGCTGTTGTCGGTTACGCCCACGGCGGGCTCGCCGGAGAAGAGTCGCTCCATGTATGGGCGATCATGTCGGTCACTCCCGCGGCGGTCTGGTAGGCGGGCAGGGTGAAGGTCAGTTCCGGGTCGAGGAAGGCGATGGCTGGGCGGTTGAGGTCCGTGTTAATGCCGCATTTGAGGTGCTCCTCGTCGTTGCTGATAACGCAGGAGTTAGAGGCCTCGGACCCGATGCGGGGATGGTCGCCACGCAGGCGACGTCGATGCGGTCGGCGGGAACGGCGCGCTTGCGGAAGAAGTCCCATACGTCGCCGTCGTATACCGCCCCCAGCGCGATGGCCTTCGCGCAGTCCATGGCTGAGCCGCCGCCCACGGGCAGGATGATGTCGACGTCGTTTTCCCGTGCGAGCTCGACGCCTTCTCGCACCAAGCCTATTTCGGGGTTTGGACGCACCCCTCTAAGCTCGATGTGCTCCACGCCCGCGGCGTCGAGCGATGCCTTCACGTGGCCGAGCGTTCCGCAGCGGACTACGGAACCCTTGCCGTAGACAATGAGCGCTCGGCGGTGGCCGGAGACGGACAGGGTCTCCCCAACCTTGTCGGTCACTTTTCGTCCAAAGACAAAGCGGGTGGGGGAGTAGAGGGAGAAATCGTTCATGGAGCTCCAATCTGGCGTTTCGCCCTACATGCGCGGAGGAGTTTTTCGGGCGCATCGCCTGCATTCGCGTCGCAATCTCGGCGGCGCGGTGCGGTCCGTGGATTCCATCGTATCGCCCGCGGCATCCCTTACCGACGATTGGGGCGAGTCTGCATTTCGCGGCGCGACGTCCACCTGGCGGACGATATCCGTTCGCGACACGTGGCCGTCCCGGTCGCAATAGCGTATGCGCACCGGGTCGCCGAGATGGGCCTGTGACCCCTTCTCCTGATGCGAGCGCGCGAGACGGACGAGCAGCGGCGCGAGCACCTGCTCGACCGTCTCCTCCCGATACCACGCCGCCACGGGCAACCCGTTCACGTCAAACCCGTACGTTCGCCATGCCATTCGCCTCGCCGCCTTCGCCGAACGAAACCGCGTATCCAGACCGCCGGTCCCCAACCCAGCACTTCGACGAGCCTTCGCGCGCACTTCTGCGGTCGGGATGCGCCCGTGAGGCGCTCGGCAGGCAGCGCCATTGCCGCTCGCTGTGTCGAGCGCGAGTGTCGAGAAGTCGCCACATGCCACTCAGATGTAGCATGGAGTGCCGAAGCGCACGCGCCCGTGACGAAACACTGGCGCCAACCCGTTCCGCGCACCACCCCGCCCGTAAGGTGTGTGGCGAAAGGAGGACCAGCCGCATGAACATCCCCGAGACACAGAGCCTACCTCGATCGCATTCCGCACGAGCTTCTCTGACATTTCCGCCCATTACCACGTGGAGGTCCCCGTCACGGAGATCGCCTACGCATACGACTACATCAATTCCCGGCATGCCCCTCGCAGGCAGGCCACGCTGAACGACGGGTCCGCGGCCCGGCAGGAAGAATGACGCGCCTCGGCACAGGCCATGCCGAAACGCGTCACGCAAGCAAAGGAAGGAAGCCAACATCACATGAGCATCATCGCAGCACGCATCGACAACCGCCTGCTACACGGCATAGTGGCAACCCAGTGGGTACCCGAGTTCCGTCCGCAGCGTCTCATGGTCATCGATGACATCGTCGCCAACGACCCGACCAAGAAGGCTGCCATGCGGATGGCAAAGCCCTCGGGAGTCGCCCTCTCCATTATCAACAAGGAGACGGCTCTCGCGAACTATCGGGCGGGCAAGTACGACGACCACACGGTCTTCATCGTGGCGCGAGACCCCCAGACCATCCTCGACGTCATACAGACGGGCCAGGTTGTTCCCACACTCGTGGTCGGAGGCACAGTCTTTCCCGAAGAGGGGTCAGACGCCGTCCAGGTGAGCAGTCGCGCCTACGTCACCAAAGACGAGCTGCCCGCATATCGAGCGATTGCTGGCACCGGCTGCGATATCACCGTTCGCTATGTGCCGGCCGACAAGCCCGTAGAGCTCTCCAGCATCATCACGCTTTAGCAAGGGAGTGAACTTATGACACCATCCATCATCCAGATAGCCGTCGTTACACTCATCGCCTTCATCTACGGAGCCGAGAAGAACGCGGGACAAATTCTCACGAACATGTCCGTCACGCCAGCATGGTTCGTCGGACTTGCGCCGACGGCGACCCCGTAACCGGCCTCGCCGTCGGCGCCATCGTCCAACTCATGAGCCTGGGCGTGGCGGCCATGGGAGGAGCCTCCGTCCCCGACTATCCCACTGCCGCCATCATTGGCGCCGTCGTTGCCATCACCTCGGGTCAGGAGGCGAGCGTCGGCGTTGCCGCCGGAATCGCAGTCGGCATGCTCGGCCTTCAGCTCGACGTCATCGCCAAGACGGCAAACGGCTTCCTCGGGCGTGCCTCGCAGCGCTTTGCCGAAGAGGGCAAGTACTCGCAGATGAAGAGCGTACTTTTCCTCGGTCCGGTCTTCTATGGCCTTACGGCGGCCATCCCCACGTTTGCCGTACTGCTCTTTGGCGCCGATGCCGTCAACGCTTTCCTCTCCGTCATGCCCTCCTGGTTCACGACCGGCCTCTCCATCGCCGCCGGTATCCTCCCCGTCGTCGGCCTTGCGATGCTTCTGTCCTTCATGCCAATGAAGAAGTTCATCGCCTACGCCATCGTTGGCTTCGTTCTGGCCGCCTACCTGCAGATAAGCATTCTCCCCATCGCCCTGCTCGGTGCCGCCGCGGCCATCGAGTACTACAAGTCGCACAGCAATCCGTCCGTAAACGCCCTCGACGCTGGAGGTCTGGAAGATGAGTAACGAAGTTAACGCCACCAAGGCAAACGAAGCGCCAACCTGCCTGGCAGACGGAACGTACCAGCCAGTCCTCACCGTTTCCGATCTCGACCGTTGCGGCCGCCGCTGGATGCTCGGCGCGTCCATCTATAACTATGAGTCCCAGTGTGCCCCGGCGGTCATGTTCGCAACCGAACCCGCCCTGCGCAAGATCTATGCAGGAGACGAGGAGGGCTACCGCAGGTCACTTCTGAGCACCTATCGCTATTACAATGCGACTCCCCAGGTAAGCGGCCTGCTCCTCGGCGCCGGCCTAGCCTTGGAGGACAAGGGGCACAATGACGCCATCGACGCGGTCCAAGACCTTAAGATTGGCCTCATGGGCTCCCTCTCAGGAGTCGGCGACACGATCTTCGCCATCCTCATTCCCACCATCTTCGGCTCCATCGCCGCCTACATGGGACAGGCGGGAAACCCCGTCGGCGTGCTTCTCTGGCTTGCCGTCGCCATCGCCATCTTCGTATGGAAGCTCTTTGACTGGCGCATAGGCTATAAGTTCGGCGACAAGCTCTTCACGACCCTTGCCGAGAAGATGTCCGTTTTCACCGAGTCGACGTCGGCACTTGGCATGATGGTCGTCGGTGCGCTCATCCCCACCGTCATCAAGGTCTCGTGTGGTCTCACGTTCACCATGGGTGAAGTTACGCTCGACGTCCAGACGGGCATCCTCGACCAAATCATGGTCGGCATGCTGCCCGTAATAGCCACAGCCATCGTCTACGCCCTCGTCAAGCGCAAGGTCAGCATCAACAAGATTGTCCTCGGCATCCTCATCATCTCGTGGGTGTGCGCGGCTTTCGGCATTCTTGCTGCCTAGCCTAGGGCTAGACCAACCCACAAAGGACGCATTATGAGGCACATCATCATTGCATCGCACTACGGCCTGGCAGCCGGACTCGGAGACACGCTCAAGGCCATCATAGGACCGGGGCACGACATCAGGGTTGTCTGCGCGTTTACAGACGAAACCCCGCTCGAGGAGAAGCTCGCCAGCGCATTCGAGGGCATCGCCGAAGATGACGAGACCCTCGTTCTCACCGACATCCTTCAGGGCAGCGTAAACCAGCTCGTAGCCTGCTCGGCTCCGCGAGGCGCGTTCATAGTGACCGGCGTAAACCTTCCCGTGGCCCTCGAGCTCTCGCTCCACGCCGGACAGCTTACTCCCGATGTGGTGAGGCATGTCGTCACCCAAGCCAAAGAGCAGCTCGTCTACCTCGGAGATCTGACTCCGGACGTTGACGAAGAAGACGAATAGGAAAGACGCGACAGTAAGGAGGACGAGACATGCGCAAAGTCCCGACCAATAACCAGCACCTGTTCTACCAACCGAAGGACGTGTGGGTGGGAGACGTCATGCCCTTCGGCAAGGACGGCACGTTCTATCTATACCACCAGCGTGACACGCGCGACCCCGCTCCGCTTGCCGAAGGACAGCCCTTTGGGTGGTCGCTCGCGACCACCCAGGACTTCGTGACGTACCAGGAACACGGAACGGCGATCCCCCACGGCGGAGAAGACGACCAAGACCAGTTCATCTACGCCGGAACCGTCTACGAGGCAAAAGGGGAGGTACGCGCTTTCTATACCGGGTTCAACCGCAACTACCTGCGAGAAGGCAAAACGTCCCAGGTGCTCATGCAGGCGAAGGCCTGCTCGGATGATTATGCGACGTGGAAAAAGACGGGTGTTGCAGCAGAGCTCACGCCTCAGCCAGGATACGATGGGCGCAACTGGCGCGACCCTTTCGTAATATGGGATGACGACCGGAAGGAATACCTCCTCGTACTGGGCACGCGTAAGGGAGACGACCCCTCCAAAACCCTCCAAACTGGCAGGCTCGTTCACTTTACGTCGAAGGACCTCGAGCACTGGCAGTTCAAGGGCGACTTTTGGGCCCCCGGCCTCTACACCATGTTCGAAATGCCAGACATTTTCAAAATTGGCGATTGGTGGTACCTGGTCTACTCTGAGTACAGCGACGAGAACAAGATCGTCTACCGCATGAGCCGCGATCTCTACGGTCCGTGGGAGAAGCCGAGAGATGACGCCTTCGACGGGAGGGCGTATTACGCCGGACGGACCGCCTTCGACGGATCGCGCAGGATTCTGTCCGGCTGGGTCCCCACGCGCGAGAACGACGATGACCGGGCCAACTGGCTTTGGGGTGGCTCGTTTATGCCCCATGAGGTGTACCAGCGCCCCAATGGCACCCTCGGCGTTCGCCCTCCCCAAAGCATAAGGGATGCGTTCGAGTGCCCTGATGCCGTCCCGGATATCGAGCTTCGCGGAGACCACGAACGAACGGAGTGCGTAATCACCGAAAACGCAGGCGAGATCTTCTGCTTCGAGGCAGACGTGACGTTCAGGGACGCTTGCGACTTCTCAATTCGAGCCTACAAGAATCTCGAGACCGACGAGTCGTACGAATACCGCTTCGACCTCGACGCGAATCGGCTCTCGTTCGACAAGAGTCCCTGTTACAAGTGGTTCCGCGTAATGGATAAGGGGCTTTGGAGGCCAGTCTGGCTCGAGTCCGGGCGTTCTTACCACCTGCAGCTCATCGTTGACGACAACATCCTCGTCCTCTACCTCGACGGTACCGCACTCACGACACGCGTCTGCGAGAAGTTCGGCCACTCGCTTGCTGTTACGGTAACGAATGGCGAACTCAAACTGTCCAACATAGCCTTGGCGAAGGGGCTGCGCGAACAGGAAAAGTAAGCCAGTGAACCTCGTCGCCACAGCGACTCCCCCAGCAAAACATGCGAACAACGGGTCCGGCCGCATTTCGGCGACCGGACCCGTCCTGCGCCCTGATGGCACATGGCCCCAGGCTGCCGACAGCAAGGCGGCCTTAGGGGCCTCGCTTACAGGTTGCGGAGCGCGTCGACGAGGGGGCCTTGTCCTCGGCGACTCGTTGGCCTGCTTGATGACCTTCGCGGACACGCCGGTCACCACGGCACCGGCCGGCACGTCCTCCACGCATGCGGCACCGGTGGCCACCGTGGCGCCCTTGCCCACGCGAACATGCGCATGATGTTGGGGTGGGCGGCCAGACGCTCCACGTTGGCCGCGCTGATGCTGCAGCCGGTGCGCCCGGGGATGTTGTAGATGATGCAGGGGATGTCCACCGCGCTGGCCGTGTGAACGAGGCACTGGTAGATGTCCTCCTCGTTGGACTTGTTGCAGTACGGCGAGATGATGAGCGGGGCGTCGGCGTTCAGCTTCTAGTACGTGAGGCTCTTGCGCGCCTGCGTGGCCGTGCAGTTGGAGCCCGAACCGGCGATGGCCGGCACGTGCCCGGCCACGTGCTCCACGACTAACTTGACGACCTCGTTGTTTTCCTCGTCGGTCATCGTGGCTGACTTGCCGGTGGTGCCCAGTGTGAGGATGGCGTCGGTGCCGCTCTCGATCTGGAGTTCGAGCAGCATCTCGAGCTGGGCAAAGTTGACGGAGCCGTCCTCGTCGAATGGCGTGACGAGCGCGATTATGGAACCCTCGAGCTTGCGGACGTCCATGGTTTCCTGCCTTTCCGAGCCGTCCGGGCGCGGGGCGTCCGCGCCAGCGGCAGAGTCGGTTCGAGCGATGTAGCCAGAGACGGAGCAAACGGCGAGGCGCTCGGCGGACAGCGCCGTTGCCGCTCGCTGTGTCGAGCGCAAGTGTCGAGAAGTCGCCATATGTCACTACAGATGTATCATGGAGTGCCGAAGTGCACGCGCCCGTGACGGAACGCGGGCGCCAACCCGTCCCGAGCACCACCCCGCCCGTAAGGTGTGGGACGAAAGGAGGACCAGCCGCATGAACATCCCCGAGACACAGAAAGACCTGCTTGCCTACCTCGATCGCATCACGCGCGAGCTTGGCAGCACGCGGGGCGGGCGCATCCAGAACCGTCTCGACCACTTCACCACGGCATCTATAACCGACTCGCTCGCCATCTCGCGCAGCCTGGCAAGTCAGTATCTCAACGAGCTCGTGCGCGCTGGCCTCGTGGTGAAAGCAGGGGCGCGACCGGTGTGCTACTTCCACCGCCGCTCCCTCGAACGCTTCTTCCAGTCTCGCATTGAGCGTAGCACCTACCCTTCGGTCGAGCAGCTCTTCGCCACGCTCGGAAACGGCGAGCGACTCGACTTTGACCGCGCAATCGGTCACGAGCTGAGCCTTGCGCCCTGCATCAGCCAGCTCTGCGCCGCGCTCAAGTACCCGCCAGCTGGCCTGCCCATCCTGCTCTGTGGCGCTTCGGGAACCGGCAAGGGTCTACTCGCCGAACTTGCCCTCGAATACGGCAAGAACGTCGGCGTCCTGCAGCAGGAAGCCAAGCTTGTGAGCATCGACTGCTCGCATTACGCAGACGATGCCCGCGCGCTCACTCACGATCTGTGCGCAGATGGCGGGCCTGCAGATCGGGCGAGCGGCGGCATCGTTTATCTCAAGGACGTCGACACCCTCTCACCCGCTGCCCAGGACGCGCTCTTGGAGTGGGCCTCCGCACAGGCGGGCGCCATTGTGCCAGCCCCTGCTGCGCGCCTTATCTTTGCCACCTCAAACGAGGCAGACAGTACCGAGTGCCGCAGCCTTACGCGTCGCATCCCCATGTCCGCCCAGGTGCCGTCTCTGCGCGAGCGCACCCAGGAGGAGCGTGAGGAACTGACTCTCCACTTCCTCAAGGAGGAGGGCCGACGCATAGGACGCGACATCCTCATAAGTCGCGGAGCCTTCCGAGCCCTCGCCGGCACCAACTTCGAGGAGAACGTACGCGGCCTACGCGACTGCATCACCAACTGTTGCGCCGAGGCCTATCTAGACACGAAGGGTGACAGCCTGGAGATTCGCACCTACCAGCTTCCCTCCGCAATCCTTGCCGGCTCCGCACTTGAGCGCAGCGAGAACGATATGCAGCTCATCGACACCACCCGGAGCATCCAAAGCCAGGCGGACGACCGCGCACGGCATGTACTCGACGCCATGCTGGAGCCATACGAGAGCTATCGCGAAGGCACGCTTGATGGGAGCGCGTGCAGCGCTCAGCTGGTGGAGCGAGCCCGCGACCTTGAGGACTACCTGGCGTTCGGGCAAAACCCGGGCCGCTCGAAGTCCGACGCATACGAGCAGATCGCCGACAGCGTCGTCACTTCCGTGAACGAACTCTACTCGATCGATTTGTCCCGAAAGAGCTCGCATCTAATCGCCCAGGGCATCTGCCTCCAGCTGTGGCCGCCCGCAAACCTCTCGCGTTGGAAGAGCTCCCATGCAAGCGAGCTTTCCGGCATGCGCGGCGTCGTGGCCCAGCGCAACCGCTTTGCCGTTACTGTCTGCGCCTGCATCGCTGATGAACTCAAGGCTACGCTCGGCATCGCGCTCGACGATCTCACGTGTCTGCTCGTCCTTGCGCATGCGGCACTCGCACTCGACCCGTCTAAGCGTCGTCGGAGCGTCGGTATCGTCCTCAGTCATGGCTACTCGACCGCCACGAGCATCGCCGACGCTGCCAATCGGATTCTTGACACGAGGGTCTTCGAGGCCATCGATATGCCCTACGACCAGAAGGTTACGGACGTCGCTGCTCCTCTTCAGCAAATCATCGACCGCTTCTCCTACGCAGACGAGGTCGTCATCCTCGTGGACATGGGATCGCTCCAGGATATTTATAAGAGTCTGGAATCCACCTCCGGCATGACACTCGGCATCATCAACAACGCCTCTACCGGCCTTGCGGTGGAGGTTGGCGCCGGACTTATCGCGGGTCGCTCCGTGCGAGAGGTTCTCGACGATGCTGCGGCAGCTTGCACCTGTAATTATCACATCGTGGCGCGCAACGCCCGACCGGACGCGATTGTCTTCTGCTCCGAAGGCGGACTTGACGCAGCTGCGCGGATCCGCGATCTCGTGGCGCAGAGCCTGCCTGGCGAGTCCCCCGCGCGGCTTGTCGCCGTTGGCTGGCGGCAGCTCGCCAATAACGGATCTGAGGATGCCGCCTTCTCCCAGTACAACGTGCGCTCGGTCATCGGCACGGACAATCCGCACGCCGACGGAGTCCCGTTCATTTCGCTCGAGGAACTCATCGCCGGCGAAGGAACGGCCCAGATAGACCGCGCCTTCGCACGCTTGCTCGACGCTGACGGCTTGCGCACGTTCCACCAGAATCTCGTCAAGAACATGACCCTCAGGAACGTGGTCGAGTCCATCACAATCCTTAACCCCAACAAGCTCTTCGGCGAAATCGAGAGTGCCGCGGAGCGGCTCCAGCAGCTCACCGGAGACGTGATTGGCGCTCGCGTGAGCATGGGGCTCTACGTGCACCTGTGTTGTCTCGTGGAGCGCCTCGTGACCAGAAGCCCCATCGAGAACTACGCAGACGAGCAGCGCTTCGCCAATGAACACAACGATTTCGTCGAGGCATTCCGCACGAGCTTCTCTGACATTTCCGCCCATTACCACGTGGAGGTCCCCGTCACGGAGATCGCCTACGCATACGACTACATCAATTCCCGGCATACCCCGCGCAGGCAGGCCACGCTGAACGATGGGCCCGCGGCCCAGCAGGACGAGTGACGCGCCTCGCAAGCAAAGGAAGGAAGCCAACATCACATGAGCATCATCGCCGCATGTATCGACAACCGCCTGCTACACGGCATAGTGGCAACCCAGCGGATACTGGAGCGAACGGCGAGCCGCTCGTCGGCCGGGAAGCAGTCAAAGGTGGCAAAGTAGTCGCGCGGCTCCTCGGCGCAGCGGATGAGCTGGCCCGACCCGTCCGGACGCATCAGCACCTCGGCACGCTTGAGCCGGCCGTTGTAGTTGTAGCCCACCGAGAACCCGTGCGCGCCCGCATCGTGGATGACGAGCAAGTCGCCCTCCTCCACTTCGGGCGGGCGCCGGTCGATAGCGAGCTTGTCGTTGTTCTCGCACAGCGACCCCACCACGCCGTAGGTGTGCTCGGCAGCACCGCTATGCGGAACGCCCCGCGATCTCGACCGAGAGCACGTCGGAGAACGGGATGTCTAATTGCTGGGGCCTGTCAGCTTGGGGCCTGCCGCCGCGGGTGTAGCCGGACTGCATGCGTTCGGCGCTGCTAGGCACGATGTCGGGCATCGCCGCGGGCAAGACGGCGGGTCTCACCGTGTTCGCCAAGCGCGAGGAGCGTTTTGGTTTTTCGCAAGCAAATGCGGACGAAATCATCGACCAGATTCCCGATCTGCTCAAACATGCAGGGCCCCTATGTGTTTAACCTCATTTTTCCGTGTGCGGTAGAATGGAGTAGTTGAGATCGCGAACGCCTTAAAGGGAGAGTTTTTGTGGATACGCATCTGGATGGGGGCTCTTCCGCCCCGCTGTATCAACAGGTGCTCGATTTGCTCAAGAGCGATATCGAACAGGGGACATATCCCGTTGACTCGCAGATTCCAACGGAACTTGAGCTTTCTAAGATGTACGGCGTGGGAAGGGTCACGGTTCGTCGCGCAATAGAGGAGCTTGTGGGCGAGGGGTATCTCACCAAGCGGCAGGGGCGTGGTACGTTTGTGACCGCGACAAAGATAATTCGCAAGGTGCATCAGAAGGACGATGTTCAGAGTTTTACCCAAGCATGCGCTGAAAACGGCATGAAGGCGGGCGCTCGCGTCGTTGCCCGCAAGACCGTTGCCGCCGATCGCGACCTCGCTTCTTTCTTTGGCTTGGATGAAGGCTCTGACCTCATCTTGGTCTCACGCGTGCGTACCGCAGACGGCGTGCCGGTCCTGTTCGAGAACAACTACTATCCTGTTGACGGATTCGAATTTCTCAAAGATATCGGTCTCTCCAATTGCTCGATATTCGAGGCCGTGGGGGAGCGTACGGGTAGGTATCCCTGTTCATCCGATCCCTGCAGGCTAGAGATCGCCCGTGCGGGAATTGATACCGCCCGCGAGCTCAAGGTCCCAGTAGGGGAGCCGCTATTCTTCATGAACGCGGGCTTTCTCGATTCCAACGGAGAGCGCTTCTGCTATGGCAGGCAGTACTACGTGGGTTCGCGCTACAGCTTCGATATCTAGCGGCTCTGTCTCGCGCAGCGCTGTTCTCGCCATCGCCGCAACAGGTCCGTTTAGCGCGTAAAAGTTACCACTTATAGAACAACCTAATATGTTTCTTGACCGGCACCTTCATGCAGGTTATACATAGGACAACCTAAGATGTTTGCTTATACGTGAGGGTTTTTTGGCAAGCATCGTTGCTCTGACAGGAGGTTAAGAATGTCGGATGCCAAACAGGAGAAGCCCAAGCGCAGATTCCATCTCCAGCTTCCCCATGTGTACACCATCGCGTTCATGCTGATTGTGTTCTTCGCGGTGCTCACATGGATCGTCCCATCGGGTCAGTTCGACCGTCAGACCATTCAGACGGCCGCGGGCGAGCGAGAAGTCGCCGTAGCCGGAACGTACCAAGAAGTCGACAAGGTCTACACCGATTCGGAGACGGGGGGAGACCGTCGATCTGCGACAGGGCATCGATGCCGTCCTGCAGGCTCCCGCCAAGGGCATCCAGGCTGCGGCCGATGTCGTCGCGTTCGTCCTGCTGATCGGCGGATCGTTCGCCATCGTCACCAAGACCAACGCCCTAAACGCCGGTATGAGCCGCGTGATCAAGAAGTTGAAGAACAAGGACATCTTGATCATCCCCATCTCCATGGTCCTGCTCTCGATCTGCGGCACCACGTTCGGCATGTCCGAGGAGGCGCTGCCGTTCTACGCGATCTTCATCCCCATCATGCTGAGCATCGGGTATGACTCCATGACCGCATTCATCATCTGCTTCCTCGGCCCCAACCTTGGTTACTGCGCATCCACTATCGATCCTTTCAACGTGCTGATCGCCCAGGGCGTTATCGGCATCGAGGGAAATCCCCAGCTTTGGCTCCGCGCCATCCTGTGGGCCATCTTCACCGCCGCGGGCATTTTCTGGGCCATGCGCTACGCGCGCCGCGTCAAGCTCGATCCCAAGTCCTCCATCACCTATGAGGACGATAAGCAGAAGCGCATCGAGTTCTCTGTCACCGACGCCTCTATCGAAGAGGAGTTCACGCTTCGCCACGAGCTCGTCCTCATTGATTTCGCGGTCGGCATGGGCGTTATCGTGTGGGGCCTCGTTACCCAGGGCTGGTATATGGACGAGATCTCTATGGTGTTCCTGGCCATGGGCCTTCTTGCCGGCATACTCGGCGGCTTGGACGAGAAGACCATTGCGGAGGAGTTCGTCCGCGGAATCGCCGACTTCGCCTACGCAGCCTGCATCATCGGTATCGCCCGCGGCATCCTGGTCGTTGCAGAGGGCGGAATGATCATCGACTCTATTCTTAACTGGCTCGTCGGACTCCTTGCGGGCGCTCCGTCCTTCATCTATACCACCTTCATGTACATCGTCCTCGGCCTGCTTTCGCTGCTGGTTCCTTCCAGCTCCGGCCTCGCTGCACTCACCATGCCAGTCATGGGCCCGCTGACCGAGCTTATGGGTCTCAATCCCGAGGCTGCCGTCACCGCTCTGCAGTTCGCGAACCAGACCATCAACACCATCAGCCCCGTTGCGGGCATGACCGTCGCGGGTCTCGCCGTAGCGAAGATCTCCTTCGGGCAATGGTGGAAGACCATCTGGAAGTTCTTTATCTTCATGGTCCTGTTCGGATTGGTCGCGACTACGATCTCCGGCCTACTGCCGATGTAGGAGGTGCCCGGTGTTTGATCGTTCGCTAGTATTGCTGTCCCGCAGCATCTTTACCGGCCTTTCCGATGAACCGATCGACGGATATGTTTCGATTCGCGGTAATCGCATCGAATCCGTGGGCGCCTCTGATCGGGCTGCCGAATATACTGCGCATGCGGACGAGGTTCGCGACCTTGGCTCCAGAACCGTCATGGCAGGCCTTGTCGACGTGCACACGTTCTTTACCGGCTGGGTGCTCCGTCGCATCGGCGCCGATCTTATCGATGCGACCTCGGCAGATGATGTTTTCACCGCGATGTCGAATTGGAAGGAGGAGCGGCCCCAGGCCCCTATGGCGTTGGGCATGAACCTTCCGGAGACCCTTATGGGTGACGACTTGGTTGATATGTTGGACGAGAAGTTCTCATCCACGCCTGCCGTCGCCTTTACTGCCGGCGCGGAGACCTGCGTGCTCAACTCCGCCGCATCTGCGCGCTATGGTTTTACGCCCGAGGCTTGCTATGCCGAGATGATTTGGCACCTTATGCGCGATTATCTACCTCTTCAGGAAGTCCGCGATGCGTATGGCGACTACATGACCATGCTTAACTCCCGTGGCGTCACCGCCATCAAGGAGATGTGCTTTGACGATTATTACGGATTTGCGGACGAGATGTATCGCCGCGAGCAGGAAGGCGAACTTACGGTTAGGGTCGACATGATGAGCCAGCCCGTCGGGCATGGAGCCGACCTTGATTACGCCTGCTCGGCGCGCGACCGCTTCCAAGGAGACTTCGTCAGGTTCTCCGGCTTCAATCGCATGACCGATCGCGGCGTGTGGTGCGGCCTGGCCGAGATGATCGATCCCTACGAGGGGGGGGCCGATGCGGGTGCCGGCGGAAAGACCGTGGTCGAGGAGCCCGAATGGGACCTCATCTCTCGCGAGCTGTCCGAGATCGATGCCCAGGGATTCCGCTACTCCCTGCATTGCCAGGGGGATGGGGCCGTTCGCAAGACGATCGACCTGTATGAGCGGCTACCGCGTGATGAGTCGGGAAGGCTCGCTCGCAGGCATTCGATTACGGACCTTGAGAACTCCGATCCAGCTGACCTGGCGCGCATGGGCGCCATCGGCGGTATCTGCGAGGTCTATCCCCAGATCCTTACTCTTGATAAGCGCGAGGATTGCCTTTCGACCATGCGTCGCCAGATAGGAGAGAAGAGGCTCTCCCGCAGCTGGAACCGTCGCGCCATGGTGGATGGCGGATGTGTGCTGTGCTGCGGAACCGATCTTCCCCTCCTTATCCCGCATCTAGGAGATTCGATCTACAGCGCCTGCGGAGGGTACTTCGCCGACGGTTTGGACGTCAACCCGCAGAATACCGTTAGCGTTGCCGAGCTGCTGCGGGCATGGACTGCCGGGGGTTCCTACGATCTGGTTCGCGAGAACGATTTCGGCACCCTCGAGGCGGGCAAGCTCGCGGACATCTGCGTTTTGGACCGCGATGTGTTTGCGGTGGACCCCAAAGATGCCAGAGACATCCAGGTCTCGCTCACGCTGAGCGATGGTCGGGTCGTGTACGAAGATTGCTAGGAGAGGAGATGCCCAGCATGGATTTAAACGCTTCCGCGCCCCGCCTGCGTCGCGAGCAGGTCGCCGGCATGAACATTCACTACATCATGTGGTCGCTCGATTATTTCCTTGATGTTCAGCAGCGCCTTGGCTTCAAAACCATCGAGCTTTGGGCGGCCGAGCCGCACGTGACGCTGGACCACACGGGGTATTTCGAGGCCGACAAGCTTCGCCGCAAGATCGAGTCCCGCGGACTCTCCGGGAGCTCCCTGTGCCCGGAGAACGTGGTGTATCCGTGGCAGTACGCTGCCAGAAAGCCCCTCCACGCGCAGCGGAGCCTCGCTTACTTCAAGCACGGCATCGAGCTCGCCGAGGTGCTCGGCGCCCCGTATATGTCCATCAACTCCGGTTGGGGCGATTGGGACGAGGACCGCGAGGAAGCTTGGAAGCGCTCTGCCGAGCACTTGGCGATTCTTGCGGACTATGCCGGCGAGCACGGCGTGACCCTCTGCATGGAGAGCCTGAGGCCGGAAGAGAGCAACTTGGTGGTTACACTCGCGGATGCCAGGCGCATGCTTGACCAAGTAGCCAGCCCGCACCTTACTCCAATGGTGGACACTACTGCTATGGGAGTCGCCGGCGAGAGCCTTGAAGAGTGGTTTGCCGAGTTTGGCGATGGTGCCATAAGGAACATGCACTTCATTGATGGCGACCCATACGGCCATCTGGTTTGGGGCGATGGAAAGCACAGCATGGACGATTTCGTGCGTGTCCTCAACGCGCATGGGTTCGAGGGCTATCTTGGCCAGGAGATCACCGATGGAAGGTATTTCGATGATCCCGCAGCAGCGGACCGGCGCAACATGGACGCCTTCGAGAGGTATTTTGTCGACTAGCGCGTAGCTCCCATTCGCGTGGGGCAGTCAACACGCTTGACGAGAAGACTTGCAGTAAACGTTGGCGGATTCGTCCGCCGTATCGAAAGGAAGAATAACAATGAACGCACATGATCTCATCGCCGACGCAATCGCCGAAAAGGGCGGTTTCGATAGCGTCTTCTGGGTTGCCTGTGGCGGCTCCCTCATCGACCTGCTGCCCGCCCATGAGCTGCTTAAGCGCGAGGCGACTACGTTTGCCAGTGAGGCGTATACCGCCCGCGAGTTCGATATCATGCGTCCCAAGCGCCTGGGCGAAAAGTCCCTTGTTATCGCTTGCAGCCACTCCGGCAACACTCCCGAGGTAATCGATGCGTGCTCGATCGCCAAGGCGGCGGGCGCAACCGTTATCGCACAGACCGACAACGCCGGCTCCGGCATCGATAACGGTGAGTGGACGTGCTGGGTATATCCGTGGGGCGAGGGAGTTCCGCAGGCGGAGGTACCCGCCGGCATCTCTTTGGCTCTCGCTGCCGAGCTCTTGGATCAGCAGGAAGGTTATGCTGACCTTGCCGATATGTACGAAGGCATCGCCAAGATGGACCGGATCCTGCCTGCGGCTCGCGAGAAGGTCAACGCCGAACTTTGCGACCGTTTCGCTGCCCTGTGCCAGGACCACAAGTTCCTGTATATCTTGGGATCCGGTCCCGTGTTTAGCCAGACCTATGGCTTCGCTATCTGCTCGCTTATGGAGATGCAGTGGCAGAGCTGCGCCTATATCCACTCCGGCGAGTACTTCCACGGCCCCTTCGAGGTGACCGAGCCCGGAGTCTTCTACTTCCTGCAGATGTCTTCCAGTGAGTGCCGAGCCATGGATGAGCGCGCCCTCGCATTCCTCGAGACCCATACCGACACTCTTATGGTGCTCGACGCCATGGAGTACGGCATGGACCAAGTACCGGCAAGCGTTCGCGCGTTCCTTGATCCAATCCTGTTCTACGCGATGAACTGTGAGCTGCGCTCCGCTCGCGGCAAGGTGTTCGACCATCACCCGGACGTGCGTCGTTACATGGGCATCGTGAAGTACTAGCGATTTTAGAACGGGGCGCGAAGCGCTTTGAGACGTGCGAATCCTCGCGCCTCTTCTGCTCGCCGTAGCCACGGCGGTTTACCTGAATGGAGATAACCATGGCAGCCTATCCTATAAGCGTGCTCGGCTTTGGAGACAACGTTGTCGATAAGTACGAGCATATCAAGACTATGTATCCCGGCGGCAACGCAGTCAACTTCGCCGTCTTCGCCAAGAAGCTCGGTGTCGATCGCAGCGCCTACATGGGAATCTTCGGATCAGATGAGGAGGCCGAGCACGTTATAGCATCGCTTGAGGACGAGGGCGTCGAGCTTCTTCGCTGCCAGCAGGTCCTGGGCGTCAACGGCGCCGCTCGCGTGACCGTTGACAAGACCGGGGACCGTATCTTCCTGGGCTCCAATGAAGGCGGCATACGTGGCGACATGCGCTACGTGATAGACCGCTTCGCCGCCGAGTACGTCAGCGGCTTCGATTTGGTGCACAGCGGCAACTACTGCTTCACCGAGCGCGAGCTCCCCAAGATCAAGGCTGCCGGTGTGCCTATCAGCTTCGACTTCTCCGATGACTCCACCGACGAGTACTTCGAGCAGATTGCGCCATTTGTGACGTACGCCTTTATGTCCATGGGCGACGCTTCCCTGGAGGATATCAAGGCGAAGCTCGAGTGGGTGAAGGCCCTTGGCCCTCAAATCGTATGCGCGTCGCGCGGGAGCAAGGGTTCCGTCGCCTATGACGGCGAAAACTTCTACGAGCAGGGCATCAAGCCCGTGGCGCCCGAGGAGCTCAAAGACGCTATGGCGGCCGGCGATTCACTGCTGACGGCGTTTTTGGTCACCTATCTTTCCAAGAAGAAGGCCGGCGAGTGCGGCGAGGCCGCAATTCGCGAGAGCTTGGACTTCGCTGCCGGTTTTGCGGCGCAGACCTGCAAGATCGAGGGCAGTTGGGGCCACCCGCTGGTCTACGAGAACTAGTTTTTTGTCGTGGCGGGGTGTCTTGGGGCGCCCCGCATTGCGTTGGGAGTCAAGATGTCCGTTCGTGCCTGCGCGGCAGGATTTTGCTGTGCCGATGTCTACCAGAATCTGGATCCCCTGGGTTGCATCCAAGGGGGCCTCTCAGGAGCGCTTCGAGGGGTGCTTCTTGAGTATATGAAGGCAAAAGGGATATGCAATCTTCATATACGGCCTTCTTTTAGAGGGCGTTGTCCTTACTCTTTCATCTCCTTGCTTCTGGACATTTTGTCTATAGGCAAGAGTCCATGGTCGAGACCATGGTGAAGTTCTGCGGCTAGTAATTACTGCATCACATATCTGTTGTTACCTGAGAGGCTCGCTTTTGCGGGCCTCTTTGCGTTGCTATGGAGCCCTGGCCTGTCGATAAATAACGCGCCCGCTTGCTGGGGAGCAAGCGGGCGCCGTTGAGCGAATATGTTTGCGGCCATAGCCGCTGCAGGTGATGGGTTGTCGACTAGTTAGTCGTCGTGTCGGAATCGTCACCCGAGGCAGAGCCAGAAAGCGAAACCGTCAGCGTGATCGTGCTGTCGGTGGACTGCTTGCCGGTGGGGGAGACGCCCGTAACGGTGGCGTTTTCGTTGCCGCTCACGGGGTTGCCGTTCTGATCGCAGAATGCGATGTTGTAGAAACCGGCGTTGTTGAGCGCGGTGACGGCGGCGGAGATGCTCTTGCCGTACAGGTTACCCGGGACGCTGGCCTTGCCGGACTTCTTGGCGATGACGACGGTGATCGTGGCACCGGGCTTCTGCTTGCCGCTAGGGTTCCAGCTAATTACGGTGCCCTCGGTAACCGAGTCGTTTTCCTGGTAGCTCACGTCGACGCCAAAGCCAGCCATGTCGAGAGCGTTGCGTGCCTGGGCCTCGGTCATGTCGGTCAGATCGGGGACGGAGGTGGTGTCAGGACCGCTGGAGACCTTATACGAGATGGTCGTGCCCTTCTCGACTTCCTTGCCGGCATCAGTGCCCTGCTCAAAGACCTGGCCTTCGTCGGCCTCGTTGGCCTCCTCGGTTGCGTTGCCCTTCAGGCCCACGCTTGCCAGCGCGGCCTCGGCCTGGTCCTTGGTTAGGCCGACGAGCTGCGGAACCTCAACTTTCTCGGAGGGCTTGGGGCCCTTGGAGATCACCAGGTTCACCTTGGAGCCCTTGGGCTTCTTAGTGTTGCCGTTGGGGGTCTGCTCGGCAACCTTGCCCTCGTCGACATCGTCGTTATAGCTCTGGTCGACAGTTCCGACCTCAAGGCCGGCCTCCTTGATCAGCTCGATAGCGGTCTGCTGGTCCTTGTTAAGCACATCGGGCACCGTAACCTGCTCGCCCCCAAAGAGCCCGGTGGCGAAGGCCACCACAACGCCAACCACGGCGATTGCGGCGACTACGGCGGCGATAATCTTGTTCTTGTTGGACTTGGGCTGATCGACCTCGTAGGAACCGGTGGAACCCGAGACGGCGCTGCGGGGGTTGGTCTGTCCGCTTACGCCCGATACGGGGCGAACCATAGCGCGCGTGGAGTCAGACAGCTCACGGGTCTTGGTAGCGCCCAGGTCGCCCGCGGCGCCAATGATGCGCGTGGGCTCGGAGACGTTGACGGCGCGGCCGGACAGGTAGTTGTTGAGCACCTGGCGCAGCTCGTCTGCCGTCTGGAAGCGGTTCGCCGGGTCCTTTTCCATGCACTTGAGGATGATGCGCTCCAGATCGGCATCGACGCCGGAGTTGACTTGGCTCGGCGGAACCGGCAGTTCGTTTACCTGCTTGAGCGCAACTGAGATGGCGTCGTCGCCGTCAAAGGGGACGCGACCGGTGGCGCACTCGTACATGACGACACCCAGCGAGTAGATATCCGAAGTGGGACCGAGGTCCTGGCCGCGCGTTTGCTCGGGGCTTACGTAGTGGGCGGTGCCCAGTACATTGTTGTCCTGCGTGAGGTGGCTGTTCTTTGCGCGCGCGATGCCAAAGTCCATGACCTTGATGTTGCCGTCAGGCAGCACCATGATGTTTTGCGGCTTAATGTCGCGGTGGATGATCTCGTGCTTGTGGGCGACCGAAAGCGCGGAGCTGATCTGCGAGCCGATCTGCGCGACCTTCTTTGGATCGAGGGCGCCGTGGCTCTTGATGCCGCTCTTAAGGTCGGTACCGCGCAGGTACTCCATGACGATGTAGTAGGTATCGCCATCCTTGCCCCAATCGTAGACGCCCACGATATAGGGGGAGGAGAGACCTGCTGCTGCCTGGGCCTCCTGCTTAAAGCGGGCGGCGAAGGTGGCGTCGCCGGCATACTGCGGCAGCATGATCTTGACGGCAACCGTGCGGTCGAGGACCTGATCTTGCGCACGGAAGACGGTCGCCATGCCGCCCGTTCCCACCTTATCCTTGAGGAGGTATCTTCCCCCGAGGACCCTCTGTTCCATTCCTGCTCCTAACTAACTTATTCGCTCAACGATGTGTGTAGTACCGAATGTGTGGCCGCTGGGGCCGTGTGGCGCGTTGCCGCTAGCTCATAGGTCGCGGCGCGCCACAAGTATCCGCTTCGATCACGGGCATCACGCTCCTTGGGCGGCAAGTGCCGCGGTCAGGACGATGCCGGCGATCTTGGCTGCCTTGACGTCGTGTTTGTCGTAATCCTCCAAGGCCACCGAGATGGCGACCGTGGGTGAATCGTAAGGTGCGAAGCCGACGAACATCGAGTTGACGTTGGTGCCGCCGATCTCGGCCGATCCGGTCTTGCCGGCGACCTTGACGCCCGGAATCTGGGCATCGGTGCCGGTGCCGGACTGGACAACCGCGAGCATGGCCTGCTTGACCTGATCGGCCGTGGTGGCGCTGACGGCCTGGCCGAGCGAGCGGGATTGCGTGGTCTTGACCACGGTTCCGTCGGGGGCGAGCACCTGGGCCACGAAGAACGGGTCCATGACCACGCCGCTGTTGGCGATGGCCGCCGCTATCACGCAGTTTTGCATGACGGTGGTCTGCGGACCTGGCGTGTGGTCCATGCCGACAGGCTGGCCGGCGCCTGCCCAGGCGGTCTCCCACTCGGTCATAAGCGACGGGTCGGCCATGATGGAAGCTGCGGTGGTCAGATCCTGACCGAGCTTTTGACCGTAGCCAAAGGCGTTGGCAAACTGGACGAGCGAGTTGGCGCCAATCTCGTTTGCCACCTGGCCAAAGACGACGTTGGACGACACGGCGAAGGCCTGCTGCAGGCTGATGGTGCCGTAGCTCTCGTTGGCATAGTTGGTGACCGGCGCGTTGCCAATATCCATGGAGCCGGGCGCCTGGTACGTGCTGGTAAGGCTGGCGGTGCCGGTCTCGAGCGCCGCGGAGAGTGTGACGACCTTAAAGGTCGAACCCGGGGTGTACAGCGCGTCCATGGCACGATCGTACATGGAGCCGTCCTCGCCGCCGCCCGACTGGAGCAGCGCATCGATGTTGGTGTTGTCATAGGTGGGCGAGCTTGCGCACGCAAGGACCGCACCGGTGCGCGGATCCATGACCACCACAGCGCCCTTAAAGCCCTTGAGCGCCTGCTCGGCGGCCGTCTGGATGCGCGAGTCGATGGTGAGCTTGGCGGTATTGCCCGGCTGGGTCTGCCCCGCGAGCGACGCGATGGCGTTGTTCCAGCTGGAGTAATCCTTGGAGCCGGTGAGCGTATCGTTCATGACGCTCTCGATGCCGGCGGTGCCGTATTGCTGGCTCACGTAGCCCACCACGTGCGCGGCCATGTTGCCGTTGGGGTAGGAGCGGGCGTAGGTGCCGTCCTCCTGCTGCAGCGACTCGGCTAGTGTCACGCCGTCGGACGTGATGATGGAGCCACGCTGGATGTACTTGGAGCGGGCGATGGTGTGGTTGTTGGTCGGCATGTCCTGGTAGTCCTTCGCCTTGATGACCTGGACATAGGTGAGGTTGCCGATAAGGATGGCGAACAGCGCCGTGAAGGCAAACACGGCACGAGTCAGACGGTTGGCAAGCGCCACGCGGCCGAGCACGCCGGACTCTGGAGTGTCGAGCAGGCGACGACGCATGCGAGAACCCGCGGAGTGGTTGCCGTGGCTGTAGGAAGGTGCGCTGGCAAAACGCGTACCGGTCGGGGCAGCGGCGGATGCGACCTGGTCATCGGTGATGGCGGCCATGGTGCCGGTGCCGGTGAGCTCGGCCTCGCGTCCGGTCGCCTCGTCACCGGCACGTAGCAGGAGTGCGACGATGATAAAGCTTGCCAGCAGCGAGGAGCCGCCCTGGCTCATAAAGGGCAGGGTGACGCCGGTCAGCGGGATCAGGCGGGTTACGCCGCCAACGATCAAGAAGGCCTGGAAGCTGATGGCTGCCGTAAGACCGGTGGCGCTAAAGGCGGCAAGGTCGGACTTTGCGCGGGCAGCTGTGGTCAGGCCACGCACGGCAAAGAGCATAAACAGGATGAGCACGGCGCCGCCGCCCAAAAGGCCCATCTCCTCGCCGATAGCCGAGAAGATAAAGTCGGACTCGACGACAGGGATGTTGTTGGCCATGCCGTTGCCGATGCCAACACCGACCAGACCGCCATCGGCAAGCGAGAAGAGCGACTGGACGATCTGGTAGCCCTGACCCTGGGCGTCCTTAAACGGATCGACCCAAACCTGGAAACGCACCTGAACGTGCGACAGGAACTTGTAGGCGCCCACGGCTCCAACGGCTAAGAGCGCAAGGCCGATAACGACATACGAAAAGCGCCCCGTGGCAACGTAGAGCATCAGCAAGAAGATGGTGTAGAACAGCACGGCCGAACCCAGGTCGCGTTCGAAGACGACGACGAGCAGGCACACACCCCACACGGCAAACAACGGCAGTAGCAGTCGCAGGCGAGGGATCTTAAAGCCCAAGATCTTGCGGTTGGAGATGGAGAGCAGCTCGCGGTTCTCGGCCAGGTACCCGGCCAGGAACAGCACGATAAAGACCTTGGCGAACTCGCCGGGCTGGATGGTAAAGCCCGCGATGCGAATCCACAGCTTGGAGCCCGAGATCGTGGTGCCGATAAAGATAGGCAGCATCAGCAGGATGATGCCGATGATGCCAAAGGTGTACTTGTAGCGCATGACCACGTCGAGGTTTTTGACTAGTGCAAGCGTTCCCACCATGAGCGCCACCGAGACAAACAGGATGATGAGCTGTGAGATGGCGAGAGCGGGGGCGAGACGCGTCACGAACGTGATGCCGATGCCCGAAAGTATAAATACGATGGGCAGGATGGCGGGGTCGGCACCGGGCGCCAAGATGCGCACGGCAATGTGGGCCGCGGCAAAGGCGGCAAAGAGGCCGATCGGTACGGCGAGCGTCTCAAAGGAGATAGCGGCGCCCGCAGTGAGCACGTACATTGCATACAGCAGGATGACGGGGAACGCCGAGGCGATGAGCAAGAGCAGCTCGGTGTTGCGGCGACTCATAAGCGGCACTCCCTTTCTAGTTCTTATCGGAGGCTTCGGCCTCGGCGGACTGTTCGGCGGTTTTCTCGGAATCTGATTCGGAGGTCGATCCCTGATTGGTGTTGTCGCGAATCGTTTGCGCGTCGATCACCTGGCGGGTCTGCTCCTCGTCGATCTGGTGGCGGTACTTGGATATCGTGTCCTGCGCATCGTCGATACTTGTTTGCGGAATGCCCGCCTTGAGGCGGTTTTGCGTGTCTTCGGGCAGGTCGGACAGCTTAATGCTGGTTTCGCTCTCGAGCCAGTGGAGCTTGAGTCCGAGCGGCTTGCCGGGCAGACCGCGCCAGACGGCGACATTGCCCTGGTAGGTACCCAGGTAGTATGAGCCGGTGACACCCGTGTAGGCCCAGATGCCAGCTGCCAGCACAAAGACGAGGGCCAGGATGGCGGCGATAGTAATGTTGCGGCGACGCACGCGTTGCGCCTCGCGCATAACGCCATCGTCAACCAGGTCAACGACTACTACGGTCACGTTGTCGTGGCCGCCGGCGGCAAGCGCCGCGTCCACTAGGTTGTCGACGCAGATTTGCGCGGTTGAGGACTGCGTGGCGATGTTCTCGATATCGCTATCGGGAATCATGCTCGAGAGGCCGTCGGAGCACAGGATCAGACGGTCGCCTTCTTCGATATGCAGAGTGAAGTGGTCGGCATACATGGCGGGGTCCGAGCCCAGTGCGCGGGTGATGACCGAACGGTTGGGGTGGACGCGAGCCTCGTCTGCCGTGATCTCGCCGGCGTCCACGAGCTCCTCCACGTAGGAGTGGTCGCGGGTCACGCGGATGAGCGTGCCCTCGTGGAGCAGATAGGCGCGAGAGTCGCCCACGTGGGCGATGGCGAGCGTGTCGTTTTCGATGTAGGCGCAGGTGACTGTGCAGCCCATGCCGGGCTTGCCCAGGCCGTTCAGGGCCGCCTCGATTACGGCGGCGTTGGCTGCCTCGACGGCTGCGGCCAGGCGTGCTGCGTCGGCGGACTGTGGGGCCGTCTTGGCAATAGTCTCGACGGCGATGGAAGAGGCTACCTCGCCGGCAGCGTGACCACCCATGCCGTCGCATACGCAAAAGAGCGGCGACTGCACCAGGTAGGAATCCTCATTGTGCGGGCGCACGCAGCCAACGTCGGAGCGGGCGCCCCACATAAGTTGCGTGGTGGTGCCGGCATCATAGGTCGAGTCGGTCTCGATGCGCTCCTCGGTCAGGGGCTCAAAGCTCATGGTCGAGCCGGGGTCTTTGAGCTTGGCCTCAACGGCGGCAACGTCGATTTCGGCGGTGTCACCGGGAGAGACGGTGTCGGTCACGGCGTTTGATTCGGAATCACCGGTGTCCGGGGAGTCGGGCTCCTCGGACACGCGGGCGGTCGACTCGTCGTCTTGCGGGCTGACGTCTATAGGCTCGGGCGCCGGCGTAGACGCGGGCGCAACCTCGGACGCCGGGGCCATGGGAAACGCCGGCGCGGCGGGCTCGGGTGCCGCAAACACCGCAGCGCTCTCGTTGATTGCCGCGGCGACGGGCTCTGCAAAGTGAGCCGGCGCCGGGGTTGCTTCGGGCGCTGTGGGCTGTTCCGCAGCATGTGCGCCGATGGGCGCCGCTACGGCATCCTCTTCGTCCTCGTTATCGGCGAGATCCGAAATATCATGCGTTACATGCGAAAGAGGCAGGGAGAACACGGTGTCCTCGGGCTCCACGGGTGCGGAGCCTGCCGGAGCGGCGTGGGCCGGCGCAGCTGTGGTGGCGGCCGGTGCCTCGGTCATAGTTGCGGACTTGTTCTCCTCGTCGATCATCGACGGTTCACCTTCATGACCACGTCGCCAATCTGGACTTCGTCGCCCTCGCGCAGCGTTGCGGGCTCCACGAGCTGGCGGCCGTTGACGAGCGTGCCGTTAAGCGAGTTGAGGTCCTCGATGATGAGTGCCGGGCCCTGCAGCGAAAAGCGCGCATGCGAGGCCGAGACGAACGGTTCGTTGATGCAGATGTCCGAAGATGGCGAGCGACCGACGATGACGGGGCCGAGCATGTCTACGTGGATGCCGCGGATACCGCGCGGACCCTTGTCCACATCGATCGTCCAAATGGCCGAGTCGCGGCGCTGCCCGCGCACAAGTCCCACGCCGGTCTTCATGACGGCGAACAGGAAGATATAGAGCAGGGCGACCAGGACGATGCGGCCTGCAAAAAGGACGATATCGATGTTCATAAGCGACTATCCCCTAAATTCAAAGGTGCTCAGGCCAAACGTCAGCAGATCGCCGTTGCGCAGCGGGCAGCGCGTAATGCGGCGGTTGTTGACGAGCGTGCCGTTGGTGGAATTGAGGTCCTCGATCGACCAATCCGAGCCCGTAAAGGTGAGCTGGGCGTGGCGGCGCGACACGTTGGGGTCGCGCAGGGCAATGTCGGAAACTGAGCGCTCGCGACCGATGGTCACCTGTGCGGAGGTGATGCTATGGCTCTCGCCGCTCACGACGTCGACGAGCTGGGCGAGCGGGCGCTGCGGGGCGCGAGTGCTCGCCATGTTGGAGGCGATGCCGGCTGCGGCGCCTAGGCCCACGGCGGCACCGGTCGCGGCGGCTCCGCCCATGCCGGCAAGCGCGTCGCGCGAGACGGTCTGCGGCACCGGGATGGGTGCGGCGGCGGGGTCGGGGACGCTAGGCGCGAAGGGGTCTGCCACGGCAAGCGGGTCGGGAGCGGCGGCGCGAGGCGTCGGCTGCTGCTGGGGCATGGCGGCGGGGCGCTGCTGCTGCGGGGCAGCAAACTGCTGCTGGCCGGCGCGCGGGGCGCTGGCGGCACGGCTTGCCGCGGAGTTGTTCTGGCCCAGGCCGTTTTGATAGGCGCGCTCTTCTTCGTACAGGCGGCCGAGCGTGGGGGCATCGACGTTCTCGGCAAAGACCGAGAACTTGCCGGCGCGCAGCTGCGGATCGATCATAAAGCGCACGAGGGGCTCGCCGACAAAGACATAGCGGCGCTTTTCGGCCTGCGCCTTCACAAACTCGCGGACCTCGCGCGAAAGCTCGGGGTAGAACGGGGCGAGCATGGGATCGTCGTCGGCGGCGATAAGGATGGTATAGAGTGCCGGCGCCGTGTTGACGCCGTTGATCACCAGAGTCTGATCCTCCATGTCGCGAGCGGCCTGCTTGGCAAGCTTCTTAAAGGAGAACGGGGCACGGGTGGCACCGAAGATGCCGGCCACGTGGTCCTCGAAGATGTTCAGGAAGTTCACGAAAGATCACTCTCCGTATAGGTTCTTTGGTATCCGAGCAAATATAGGCATATCCCAACGATTATAGAGGATAGGGTTCCCGCAACCGCCGCCTTGGCGACGACCGCGGCTGCAAGGCTGGCAATTTCCATATGGTGTGCAAGACAGGACGCCGCTGCGCAGCCGATGCCGGTGACAGCGATTGCGGCGATTGCGGCAAGGTTTGAGCCCTGATCGGCACGCTTGGCATGGGCATTGAGCAGCGCAGATGACGCCGCGGCAGTTGCCGCGACCAGCACAAAGGCAGCCCAAAGGAGCGGGTCTCCCAGCGCTGCGGCAACGTTACCGAGCCCCAGTACGCCTCCGGCTGAAAGCGCGACCGTGGCCAGACGGGCAAAAAGCGCGCCCATGCCCGTTGCCGCGGCGGCGCTTGCCGGGCCGAGCCAAAATGACGCGACGCCGGCGGCGACCCCAGCTGCCAGGAAGGTATTGCCGGTCAGACAGCCAAGCGCGAGTGCACAGGTGAGCGTGGCGCTCGCGGCAGTCTCGGTGCGACCCCAGGCGATCCACCAACCGGACATGGCGGCGGCAAAGATCACCGCGACGGGCAGCATCGACAGGATGCCCTGTGCCTGCATGGTGGCGTTGGCCATGAGCACCAAAAAGCCCACAGCCGAGATGGCCGAGCCAATCTGGGGGGCCAGGCCAGCCGCCACTCCGATCGCGATGGCCGCAATGACCAGGCCGGGAAGCGCCGCGACCCCGGCCGTTTGCATCAGCAAAAAGCTAAAGGTGCCGCACGTTAGCGCCGAGATAGTGCGCATGGTGTAGTCGCGCGCATGGCTCCAGCGCGTGCCCGCCCAGCCGAGTGCGGGGTCGACCTCGATGGCGTCGTCCTCGTAGTGCGACGGCTCGATATCGTCGAGCTCCTGCTCGTCATCCGAAAGTTCGCCAACCATTTGCTCCAGGCTGCGACGGCCTTCGCGCACGCTGCCCAGACCGGCAAGGAGCTGGTCGCAAAATGTCTCGACGCTGCTGGGGCGGTCCTGCGGCATGGGGGAGAGCGCGCTCATGAGCGCGGCCTCGGCTCCCGGGGGAAAGTGTGGTATCAGCTCGCTGGGATAGGTGGCGCCGCCGATGATGCGGTCGAGCGAGTCGGCGGGCGTGGCCGCCATAAAGGGAGCGCTGCCGCACAGGCCCTCATAGATTACACAGGCGAGGGCAAAGACATCGGCGCGCTCATCGACCGTGCCGGTCTCGATATCGAGCTGCTCGGGCGGCATGTAGCCGATGGTGCCGCCGCGCGAGCCGCCAAAGCCACCGGCGGACGACAGTCGCGCCATGCCAAAGTCGGTGAGCTTTACATTGCCCGAGTGGTCGATGAGCACGTTGGCGGGCTTAATGTCCAGGTGGAGTACGCCATTACTATGGGCGAAGGTGAGCGCCTGGCCTAGGGCATCGGCAATGGCCGCGGCCTCGTCAAAGGTAAGTGAGTGACCGTCCACGCGGTGCAAAAACTCGGCCAGCGACATGCCATCGACATATTCCATAACTAGGTAGGCATAGGCTGTGTCGTGCGTAAAGTCGATGACCTGCACGATGTTGGGATGTTGAAGCATGGCGGCAGTGTGCGCCTCGCGCAGGACATCCATGATGTCGCTGGCGGGCATGCCGACACCGTTAATAAGGGGGATGCGCTTAATGGCGACGCGGCGGCGCAGGTGCGTGTCGCGGCAGATCTCGATGGAGCCAAAACCGCCGGTCGCAAGTGTCTCGAGCGGCTGGTACCGCTTGAGCAGCTCGCGAGAGCTGGTGCCCTCCAAAGGAACGTCCGGCGAGAACCGGGCGGTATGTTGCGAGAAAAGCGGCATGGCCAACCCTCGTGCGTTTAAAGTTCGTTTGCGAGCGGCGGGCGCGGGGCCGAGCCGTTCGCGGTGGCATAGATGCTGCTAGTGTAGCACGCTCGGGTGCATGGGGAGGATAGCGGGATGCGAGGCTGCCCGTCTGGCTTGGCCTTAGCGCTTCTTCTTGTTCTTCTTCTGCTTGCGCTGCTTGCCCTTGTTGTCCTGGGGCTTGTCGCCCTGCTTGGCCTCGGCGGCGGCCTTCTCGGCCTTCATTTTCTTCTTCTTGGTCTCGATGCGGAGTTTTTTGTTGATGCGCGCCTTAAGGAAGGAGCCAAACTGCTCGGCATCGCCACGGACGAAGGTGTCCTTGGGGATCGTCACGCCCTGGTCGGCGAACATGGCCACAAAGATGCGCTCGCCGTCGAGCACGTGGTCGAGCTTTTCAAACGGGAAGAACTGCGACTTGCCGCTCTTGCCCCAAACCATCAGGCCGTCCTCGTTGGCGGCGACGCGGCGATAGCGGCCACCCATGGACTCGTCGGCATCGACGGCGTCGATAAAGTCGCGGGCGAGCGTGTGGTGCAGGTTTTTGCTCCACCAGGCCAAAAAGGCGCCGAACACGATCAGGACGACGCCAAACTTGATCCAGTTGCCGCCGGCCACCAGCATGCCGATGCCGATGAGCGCGGCAATCGCGGCGGCGACATACAGCGAGCCGCGACGCCTGGGCGAGGCGACCAGGCGTGCGAAGTCGGTGACGAGGTCGTTTTCGTACTGGTACTCGTTGAGGTACAGGATGCCGTCGTCGGCTGCGGCCTGCTCCTCGAGCGCGACCTCGACCTGGTCGGCTGCTTCGGAGGGAACGAAGTTGCTCTCTGCGTCTGCCATGCTCTTTGGACTCCTATCGCGGCGGGCTCGCCGTACGGGTTATTATGGAATGCAGTATGCCGTGCGACCGCATGGCCGCCGTGGCAACAAGACTCAGTATACCCGGGGGAGCACCCATGGAATCGTTGTACCGAAAGTATCGCCCGCTCACCTTCGACTCCGTGGTGGGCCAGCAGCATATCGTCTCGACGCTCGAGCACGCCATCACCGAGGGGCGCCTGTCCCACGCCTACCTGTTCTGCGGACCGCGCGGCACGGGCAAGACCACCATGGCGCGCATTCTGGCCAAGGCGCTGCTGTGCCGCAATGCCGAGGCGGCGCGCGCCGAGGGTGCAAGCGGCTGCATGCCCGACGGTACTTGCGAGGAGTGCGAGCTCATCGCCGAGGGCAACCACCCGGATGTCTACGAGCTCGATGCCGCAAGCCGTACCGGCGTGGACAACGTGCGCGAGGAGATCATCAACTCCGTCAACTTTGCCCCAGTGCGCGGCAAGTACAAGATTTATATCATCGACGAGGTTCACATGCTCACGACGGCGGCGTTCAACGCGCTGCTCAAGACGCTTGAGGAGCCGCCGGCACACGTGATCTTTGTGCTGTGCACCACCGACCCGCAAAAGATTCTGGAGACCATCCTCTCACGCTGCCAGCGTTTCGATTTCCATCGCATCGGCAACGAGGATATCGAGCATCGCCTGGCATACGTGTGCGAGCAGGAGGGCTTCGATTACGACGACGAGGCGCTGGCTATCGTGGCGCGCCATGCAAAGGGCGGCATGCGCGACGCGTTGTCCACGCTGGAGCAGCTGAGCGTCTTTGGCAACGGTTCTGTGCATGCGGACGACGCCCGCTCGCTTTTAGGCGAGGTTTCGGACCAGATTCTGGGCGAGTTTTCCCGTGCCATTGCCGATCGCGATGTTGCCGAGCTCTATGGACTGATCCGCGCGCAGGTCGAGGAAGGAAACGACCTGCTGGAGCTGACGCGCGACCTGGTAGCGCATGTGCGTGACGTGTATGTTGCCTGCGTTGCCGGTGCCCGTGCCGAGCTGTTTGAGGGCGGCTCCGAGCAGGCCGAGGCGCTTGCTGCCGAGGCCGCTGCCTTTGGCGAGCATCCTGCCGACCGCCTGGCCCGCGTGCTGACGGTGCTCGACGATGCCGCACTGGAGATGAGGGGCGCGAGTGATGTGCGCCTGGTGCTCGAGATCGCCTGCACCCGTCTGGCTCGTCCCGAGGCCGATCTGACAATTGAGGCCTTGGCTGAGCGCGTGGCGCGTTTGGAGGCTAGGGTTGCCAATGCCGCGGTGCCGTTGAGCGTGGCTGCTGCTCAGGCTGCCCCGGCGGCCGTTGCGGCTGCGTCTGCAACGGCACTGCAGCCGACGCTCATCTCGGGTGCCCGTGCTACTGCTCCGGCGGCGACCGCTCCTGCCGCTACGTCCGCGCACCAGAGCGGCATGCCTTGGGACCGTGGCGCCGCGGCTGCTCCAGCGCCTCAACCTGCGCCTAAGCCCGCGTCCGCGCAAGTCTCTAAGCCTGCGACGCCTGCGCCTCAGCCTGCGCCCACGCCGGCTCCTCAGCCCGTTGCGGCTCCGGCTTCCACGCCTGCCGCATCGCCCGCGCCGGCGCCTGCGTCCAAGCCCAATAACGCCGCCCAAGTTGCCGCCGCCGCCGAGACCCCTGCGGTCGAGGACGCTGGCGAGCTCCAGCGCAAATGGGCCGAGGTCGTCGAGCGCGTCAAAGCCCGTCAGGCCTCCTATGCCGGCCTGCTGCTCAATGCTCGCGCCACGGCCGACGACGGTTCCAAGCTCACGGTCTCGTTCCCCGCGGGCTCGACCTTTGCCATCAAGATGCTCGGTCGCGCCGACACGCAGTCGGTGGTCCTGCCGACGGTCTGCGCGGTCTTCGGTCGTCGCACCGTCGACTATGTCCTGGATGGGGGTGGCACGCCGGCTCCTCAACATGAGGAGCATTCTCCATCTGCACGGGCTGCGGTATCTGCGGACCCGCAACCCGTGTCCTCGGCGGCCCCTGCATCCTCGAGCGCCAGCGCGCAGCAGCAAGCGGCGCCGATAGCGGCACCGACCCCATCGGCGCCTAAGCCCGTCGCGCCCAAACCTGCTGCCCCGGCGCCCGCACCCAAGCCTGTCGCGCCCGCGCCCAAGTCATCCGACCTGGGCAAGGCTCCCTGGTTACGTTCCGACAATCCCGCCGGCGCTCCCGCCACGGGCAAGCTCCCGACGGAGCCCGCGCCCCGTGCGCCCGAGCGCGTGTCCGCTCCCAAATCTCAGCCTGCCGCGCAGTCTGCGCCGTGGGAATCCGAGCAGGTACCCTATGACGACGCCATGGTTGGCGGTTTCGCTGCAGATGCGAGCGGGGACGATCTGCCCCCGTTCGACGTACCGGGTGCGACGCCCGCGCCCAAGCCCGCTGCAACTGCCCCCAAAGAGGAGGACGCTCCTGCGGCTCCCTGGGAGTCCAACCCCGGCGCGGGCAGTCCCTTCGGCCATCAAGGCGCAGCCCCAAGCATTCCGCAGACCGAGGACGAGGCCAAGGCCCTCATCCGCAGCGTCTTTGGCCAGGCCACCATCTTCAAGCCGGTGGAGTAGCTGCGCAGGCGGGTATACTGCTCAAGAAGAGGACCCCTTGTCCGGGCGCATCTGTATTTCGGACATGTGTAGTGTGGTGCCGCGTATCTCGCATTCGAGCAGACAGGTGCGTGACGGTCGGCCTAGGATGCTGAGGTCGATGCGATACGTCGCATGGCTGTCCGTGTACTCGACTTGCTCGGCGTTAATGGTTGCTCCGATTGCCAAATAAACGCCTAGCTCGGCATCGACAATCTTGAAGTCCTTTATCTTGACCTTGAACTCTTGATAGAGGGACGGGCTGTTGTAGTAGACGGTTCGGGTTCCGTCGGTGCACTCATCGGTCGTCTCCCATTTGACGACGGGCTGGTCCGAGCTGGCTATCAGCAGTTCTGCTCCAAAAGCTATGGCATGGGTGATGACAACCAGCAATGCCCAGCCGACAAAGAGATAGAGAACCACATATGCAACGGGGTGTTTTGAGCGGATGTTTTGGAGCGCGTTGGGGGCATTCATGGGGCACCTCCAAATTACTATCTATGGCAATCAAATTATACCCTGCCGCCATGTGCGCCGCCTCGAGCAGCGGTTCGGCATTTAGCTATTTAGTGGCGCACATGAAATGCCGGATTCGGCTCTACTAGATTGAGTGTGCGATATTATGCAACCTTGCATAATCTTTGAGTGCGGTTTGTATTGGAGGACATGTATATCGACTGAGGTAACACGTCCGCCCCGCTCTCTCGCCGCGCGCCGTGGTACGATTTTTGAGTTTGAAAGTCCCGCCGTGCTCCGGCTGCCCTTGCAGCTCGGCGTGCGGCCGCACGTAAAGGAGCCATCATGGCCGGTATGAACATGCAGCAGATGATGAAGCAGGCTCGCAAGATGCAGGAGCAGCTTGCCGCCGCGCAGGAGAACCTCAAGTCCCAGACCGTCGACGCCTCTGCCGGCGGCGGCATGGTCAAGGTGACCGTTAACGGCGAGATGGAGCTCGTCAACCTCACCATCGATCCCGATGCGCTCGATCCCGAGGACGTCGATATGCTGCAGGATATGATCATGGCTGCCGTCAACGAGGCCGTCCGCGGCGTCAACGAGCTCGCCAACAAGCAGATGGGCGCCATCACCGGCGGCCTCAACATCCCGGGCATGCCGTTCTAAGACACGCATATATATGAGTGCCAACCACAGTCTGCAAAAACTGCTCGATGAGCTGGGCCGTCTGCCGGGCATTGGTCCCAAGTCGGCCCAGCGCATCGCTTATTACCTGTTGGAGGCCGACGCCGAGGAGGCGCGCCGCCTGGCCGAGGCCATCCTGGAGGTCAAGCAGGAGGTCCACTTTTGCAGCCGCTGCTTTAACTACGCCACGGCCGACGAGTGCTCCATCTGCCAGGACCCGATGCGCGATACCACTCGCATT
Source organism: Collinsella aerofaciens (assembly GCA_030841765.1). Classification (GTDB taxonomy): domain Bacteria; phylum Actinomycetota; class Coriobacteriia; order Coriobacteriales; family Coriobacteriaceae; genus Collinsella; species Collinsella aerofaciens_AV. The sequence goes on from JAUUSS010000001.1 coordinate 33,472, forward strand.
TGCGTGGTGGGCGAGCCGCGCGATGTCCAGGCGATCGAGCGCACGGGCAGCTACCACGGCCTCTACCACGTATTGGGCGGCGTGATCAGTCCCATGGACAAGATTGGCCCCGAGCAGCTGCACATTCGAGAGCTGCTGGCACGCTTGGGCCACGAGGACATCCACGAGGTCATCATCGCCACCAACCCCAATATTGAGGGCGAGACCACGGCGAGCTATCTGGCCCGTACCATCAAGCCGTTGGGCGTCGAGGTGTCGCGTCTGGCAAGCGGCCTTCCCGTGGGCGGCGACTTGGAGTATGCCGACGAGCTTACGCTTGGCCGCGCCATCGAGGCCCGTCGCGCGATTTAGGTGGCGAGCCTGCTCCTGCCGTATGTTTTCCTCACAGTCGCACGGGGTAGTCATAATTTCCCCGTGCGACTGTGAGTTTGTTGTGCAACAAAGATGCTTCGTATCCGCTTATCGCATGGATGCTTCCGCTCGCATCCTTAATTTGCTCATTCGTTGCGCAACCTTTTGGGTTCGCTGATACACTCAAATATGGATTCGAATGAATGCGCCGCTCCCGAGCGGCGTGTTTTTGTTGGAGGAGAACGCATGCGGCCCGGTGGCACTCAGACAAAGCGCGGCGCCGCGGTGCGCATACGACGCCGACTGGGCTTGGCGCCGCGGGCGTACGCACTGCTATCGTGCTCGCTGGTGCTGGTCATAGCTGGCGTTTCTGCCTATGGCATGACCGTGCCGTCCATGATGCAGGCGCATGCCGCACGCGAACCGCGCGTGGGGCATGAGGTCAAAAGCGATCTGGGCACCACGACTGGATATGCTTGGGCAAGTGTGGTCGGGCATATTGTGTTTGGCACCGACGATGCGGACGGCGCCGAGGCCCCGGACAACGAAGTCACGCTTGCCAATGGCAAAACCATCGTGCTCACCAACACCAAGATCATCGATCGATTGTCCAACAATAGCGTGGCGGCAACGGTGAATAAGGTCGAGCAGCAAAAGGAGCAGGACGCCCAGCAGTCCGGAAAGCCCGGTAGCTCGGATACTTCTGGCTCCGGCTCGGATTCATCGAGTTCGGGCGGCGGCTCTGGGTCGGGTTCCTCTACCGGAGGGCCTGGAAACGGCGGCTCGACGGGCGGCAACACTGACAACGATGCAAACTCCGGCGGCCTTTCCGCTGCTGAGGAAGAGAGCATTCACAGTTGGCTTGTGACCAAGTACAACATGCTCGACGGCTATGTTTCTCGTGCCAATGACGTGGTCTCGACCTATAACTCTACGGGAGATCCCAGGCCGTGCGACAGCCTGGTCGGGGAGATGTTTGTCATTCGAGCCGAGTTCGGTCGTCAGACATTCTCGCCCCGGTCAAGGTGGTATCAGCAGTATGCCAATCTGTGGGGCTGTTACACCAACCTATGTCAATGGGTCGGCCATTACGGCGATGATGACGTCGCGCTCGGTAACTTCAACAATAGCGTGGCGGCGCTTGCCCTATGATGACCGATCTTGCATCCACCACACCACAATCGCTCGGTCGCGATCCCATGGTCGGCCTGCGCCTGGCGCGTGTCGACGGGTTTGAGCCGGCCATTGCGCTCGGTCAGGACGAACTGCCTACCTATCTGCGTCGTTTTACGATGCTGTTTGCCGACGATGCCACCATGCGCCGTGGCGGTATCGGCCGCGTGACGCGTGCCGTCAACGCCCAAGGCGAGGCAGTGGCACTCAAGCAGCTCATCTTGCCGACGCGCGATGAGTTTGATGACGATGCCGCTCACGAGGCGCTGGTCGCCAAGTTCAAGGCGGCGTTTCGCGAGGAATACGAATGCCATCGCGCCCTTTCGGGCCTTAAGGGCTTTCCCCGCCTCTATGGCTGGGGCGAGGTCGACGGTGTGCCTGCAATTGTCATGGAATGGGTCGAGGGCGAGACACTTGCCCGCTTGCGTTCGCGACTCGCCGTGGACGATGCCGGACGCCTGTCGCCGCTTGTGGCGGCGCGTCTGGGTCGCGACCTGTTCGATCTGCTCTGCCGTATGAGCCTGGTGGGCGAGGGCTTTGTCCATCGCGATATCTCGCCCGCTAATATTATGGTGCGTACGGCGCGTCTACCGCTTGACCGGCAGCTTGCCGAGGGCACCTTTGACCTGTGCCTGATCGACTTTGGCTCGTCGCTGGCGCTCGAGCCTGCGTCGGCCGTGGCCGGTACCGGCGGCAAGGCGTCGTTTACGGAGCGCTATGCCACGCTGCGTCGCGCGACGGTTGCCTATGCCCCGCCCGAGATGCTCACCGACGATATTCCCGACCTGCGCGCTTTGCGTATGTCGCCGGCGATTGACGTATACGCCGCGGCAAGCACGGTTTACGAGCTCATTGCCGGCGTCGCGCCATACGAAGCCGCGCCGAGTACTTCGGGTGCCTCGGGTTCGCGCAAAAAGACGCGCGACATCGCGAGCCCCTACCGTCTCAAGATGGACACGCGGCCCGACTATCCCATTGGTGCCCATGCGCCCGGTTGTGATTTGACTCAGTTGCTTCGTCGTGAGCCCGATGTGGCGCTCGCCGCGGCCGAGCAGGCCCAGCAGCTAGGGCTTGAGCCGGATTCCGAAGAGCTACGCGATGCGCTGGCGTTTGTCGATGCCCAGCTGTTCGACGTGGTGATGGCCTGTCTGTCCAGCCATCAAAAAGATCGTCCCGAGCCGGCGGCGGTCGAGGCGGCGCTCTCGGCGTTTTGTGACCACTATGCGCAAAATGTCGGTCGTTCGCTTCGCGGCGAGCCGCTCACGCCGTGCCCCATGGATGCGTCTGGCCGCGCGGTTCGTCGCGCGCTGATGGTCGGCGCGACGGTCGTCTGTGGCGTGGTTTGGGCTGTGGTCGTGGTTTCGGCCGCGCTGCTGGCGTCGGGCGCTCGCGTGACGGCGACTTTGGGATCGCTCGTGTGGTCTGGGTCGCTACCGGGTATTATTGCCGCACTGGCGTTGGCGCTGCCAGGCATAGCCGGCGTTGCCGCGGGGGCACTTGCGCGCGATCGGCGCTCGGGCTTCCTGCAGGGTGTGCTTGCGCTTTCTGCCTGCGAGGTTCCGGTGCTGGTTGTGGCTGCATGTAGCGTATTTTCCCAACGCGCCGTGATGGGCGGCCTTGTTGCCGCTCTGGTTGCAACCTATACGCTTACGTGGTTTTTGCTTGCGATGGGCTTTGCCTTTGAACTTCCCGTTTCGGCACCGCGACGCACAAAAGCCCAGATGGCGACTCCGCTTGCCGGTGGAGCCGCAGCTGTCCGTACTTTTGGCGGACCTGTCGAAGTATCGTCCGATTCTATTTCTACGACCAAGGAGGCCTAGGTCATGGCATCTCAAGTTGAGCTCACCCCATGCGGGGCCATGTTTGACATCTTTAAGCGCGCGGCGCATCTGAGCCATATCGAGCTGTGCGGCTTGGTGCTTTCGTCCCGTCCGCTCGCCGACGGCCGCAGCCCGCAGAGCCGAGCCACCGATCGCTCTTGGGTTTCCCGCTTTATCGTTCGCGCGCCGGTCGGCACGCTTCAGCAGCGCTACTTTGCCGAATACGGTACCTCGGCTGCGCGTATTATGTCGCAACTGGCCCTGCGCCAGCGCAATCCCATGGACTCCACGGCTGTGATCAATATGGTGTGCGGTCCTGCAGGTGAACCGATGGTACGCGCGCTCGAAGAGTGCCACCAGGACACGAATCTCTATCGCAACGCGCTCGATCGCCTGTCCCAGGCGGCGGAACTCATGCCCGCCGAGGCCGTGCTGGTGCTGTTTGTCGCCGTCGGTTGTTCGGCGGATGTGCGGTCCTCGGTGAACTATGCCATCGACTACGCGCACGCGACCTGTGGCGGAGGAACATCCACGCCGCGTTCGCTTGGCATGTCGATGACCGCGGGCGAACGCGAACCCGCCCCGGCGCACCCCTTGGGCTTGCTGCGCGTACAAAACAGTTTTGTCGTGAGCGCCCCGCGCTGGATTCAGCCGAGCGAGCAGGGTGTTGAGATTGGCGCGCTGGCCACTGGTGAGGGCGATATTACCGACGTCGGCGACGATGTCTCGGCCCGCCATGCTCATATCTGGTGCGATGCTCAAAATATCTGGCACGTCGAGGACTTGTCGTCCACCAACGGAACCGTGGTGGTAAACGGGGCCACGCGCGTCTGCATTCAGGTCGAGCCCGGCCGTTCCGCCCAACTCAATCCCGGCGACGAGCTCAAGCTCGGCGAATCCACTACCTACGCCATTCTCTTCGGTGCCCTCTAGCCAGTCCTGCCAAATGGTCCCTCCGTCCCCAAGGGATCATTTTGCTCCCGGCAGTCACCTGAGGTAAACCTTTACCGCCCGCCTATATTTGCCGAAATTACACTTGACGGCGGGGTACAATAAACCCGCATGCGGATTTCCGTTGCGGGCGCTTCCCATCGCCGGGGCGTGCCCGGGAGCATCCGGCATGCGGCCTTTGCGGCGCTCGGTCATGTGCAAGACGGGCGGTCGGGCCTGTAGGGCGCATCAGCTGCCCCTCGCCTCGGCATGTCTTCTCTCCACGCCATGTACCTGCTGCTGAGCCTGCCTGCCAGATGATTGGAAGCAACAGCGTAAATCCCATCACGCCAACATCCCGGCGATCGCCGGGGCCTGTATACCTATATGAGAGGAGAGGGGTATATGGCGCGTAAGTTTAAGTCTATGGACGGCAACGAGGCGGCCGCATATGTTTCGTATGCGTACACCGAGGTAGCGGGAATCTATCCCATTACGCCGTCCAGCCCGATGGCCGACCATGTCGACCAGTGGGCGGCCCAGGGTCGCAAGAACATCTTCGGCACCCCGGTCAAGGTCGTCGAGATGGAGTCCGAGGCAGGTGCAGCCGGTACCGTTCACGGTTCGCTGGGTGCCGGTGCTCTGACCACCACCTACACGGCTTCTCAGGGTCTGCTCCTGATGATTCCGAACATGTACAAGATCGCGGGCGAGCAGCTCCCGGGCGTCTTCCACGTCTCCGCGCGTTGCGTCGCTTCCCACGCCCTGAACATTTTTGGCGATCACTCCGACGTCATGGCTTGTCGTCAGACCGGCTTCGCCATGCTCGCCGAGGGCAACGTCCAGGAGGTCATGGACCTCTCGCCGGTGGCTCACCTTGCCGCCATCGAGGGCAAGACCCCGTTCCTTAACTTCTTCGACGGCTTCCGCACCAGCCACGAGATCCAGAAGGTCGCCATGTGGGACTACAAGGATCTGGCTGAGATGTGCGACATGGACGCCGTCCAGGCTTTCCGCGATCACGCGCTCAACCCTGAGCACCCGCACACCCGCGGTAGCCACGAGAACGGCGATATCTTCTTCCAGAACCGTGAGGCCTGCAACAAGGTCTACGACGAGCTTCCCGCCGTCGTCGAGGGCTACATGAAGAAGATCAACGAGAAGCTCGGCACCGATTACGGCCTGTTCAACTACTACGGCGCTCCCGATGCCGATCGCGTCGTCGTGTGCATGGGCTCCTTCTGCGACGTGCTCGAGGAAGTCATCGACTACCTCAACGCTCACGGCGAGAAGGTCGGCCTGGTCAAGGTTCGTCTGTTCCGTCCGTTCTCCATCAAGCACTTCGTCGACGTTCTCCCCGAGACCGTCCAGAAGATCGCCGTCATGGACCGTACCAAGGAGCCGGGTTCCATCGGCGAGCCGCTCTACCAGGACGTCGTCTCCGCTCTCTACGAGGCCGGCAAGACGGGTATCAAGGTCGTCGGCGGCCGTTACGGTCTGGGCAGCAAGGACACGCCTCCCGCGTCCGCGTTCGCTGTCTTCGAGGAGCTCAAGAAGGACGAGCCCAAGCGCGAGTTCACCATCGGCATTGTCGACGACGTGACCAACCTGAGCCTGCCCGAGGCCGAGGATGCGCCCAACACCGCAGCCCCCGGCACCATCGAGTGCAAGTTCTGGGGTCTGGGTGGCGACGGTACCGTCGGCGCCAACAAGAACTCGATTAAGATCATCGGCGACCACACCGACAAGTACGTTCAGGCCTACTTCCAGTACGACTCCAAGAAGACCGGCGGCGTCACCGTTTCGCACCTGCGCTTTGGTGATTCCCCGATCCGTTCGCCGTACTACGTGACCAAGGCCGACTTTGTCGCTTGCCATAACCCCAGCTACATCGTCAAGGGCTTCAAGATGGTCCGCGACGTCAAGCCGGGCGGCACCTTCCTGGTCAACTGCCAGTGGAGCGACGAGGAGTTCGCCGAGCACATGCCCGCCGTGGCCAAGCGCTACATCGCGAACAACAACGTCAACGTCTACCTGATCGACGCTATCGACCTGGCTGCCAAGGTCGGCATGGGCAAGCGCACCAACACGGTGCTCCAGTCCGCCTTCTTCGCGCTGGCCAAGGTCCTGCCCGCCGAGGACGCCCTGCAGTACATGAAGGACGCGGCTACCAAGTCCTACATGAAGAAGGGCCAGGCCATCGTCGACGCCAACCACAAGGCCATCGATGCCGGCGCTACCGCCTTCCGTAAGTTCGAGGTTCCGGCCGACTGGGCAACCGCCGAGGATGCCGCTCCCGTCGAGCTCTCCGAGGAGACCAAGTCCGCCATCGCCCAGCAGGTCAAGAACCTGCTCGAGCCCATCGATCGCATGGATGGCGACAGCCTGCCTGTCTCCGCCTTCGTCGGTTGCGCCGACGGCCAGTTTGAGCTGGGCGCCTCCGCATACGAGAAGCGCGGCGTCGCCGTGGTCGTTCCCCACTGGGACGAGACCAAGTGCATCCAGTGCAACCAGTGCGCCTATGTGTGCCCGCATGCCACCATCCGTCCGTTCGCGATGACCGAGGACGAGGCTGCCGCCGCGCCCGAGGCTACCCGCACGCTCGACGCTATGGGCCCCAAGGCCAAGGGCATGAAGTTCACCATGGCCGTGTCCCCGCTCGACTGCATGGGCTGCACCAACTGCGTTAAGGTCTGCCCCAAGGGCGCCCTCGAGATGGTTCCCACCGAGCAGGAGATGGACCAGCAGCCCGTTTGGGACTACATGGTCGAGAACGTCTCCGAGAAGAAGGAGCTCATCGCGGCCAACGTCAAGGGCAGCCAGTTTAAGCAGCCCTACCTGGAGTTCTCCGGCTCCTGCGCCGGCTGCGCCGAGACCGCCTATGCACGTCTGGTGACCCAGGTCGCCGGCGACCGCATGTTCATCTCCAACGCCACCGGCTGCTCCTCCATTTGGGGCAACCCCGCTGCCACCGCTCCTTACTGCAAGGACAAGGACGGTCACGGCCCGGCGTGGAACAACTCCCTGTTCGAGGACAATGCCGAGCATGGTCTGGGCATGGCCGTTGGCTATGAGGCTGTTCAGCACAAGCTGATTGCCGCTACCCAGGACATCATCGCCGCCGATGGTCCGTCCGACGAGCTCAAGGCTGCCGGCCAGGCTTGGATTGACTCTGTCAACGACGCCGAGGCCTCCAAGACCGCTGCCGCTGCCTACGTTGCCGAGCTCGAGAAGTGCGGCTGCGAGGCTTCCAAGGCAATCCTCGCCGACAAGGCTTACCTCACCAAGAAGTCCTTCTGGATCTTCGGCGGCGACGGTTGGGCCTACGACATCGGCTTCGGTGGCCTGGATCACGTCCTGGCTTCTGGCCACAATGTCAACGTCTTCGTCTTCGACACCGAGGTTTACTCCAACACCGGTGGTCAGGCCTCCAAGGCCTCGAACCTGGGCCAGGTCGCTCAGTTCGCCGCTGCCGGTAAGGTGACCAAGAAGAAGTCCCTGGCCGAGATTGCCATGAGCTACGGCTACGTCTACGTGGCGCAGGTCGCCATGGGCGCCAACCCGGCTCAGACCCTCAAGGCCATCCACGAGGCCGAGGCCTACGACGGCCCGTCCCTCATCATCGGCTACAGCCCCTGCGAGATGCACTCCATCAAGAAGGGCGGCATGCAGAACTGCCAGGCCGAGATGAAGAAGGCTGTCGAGTGCGGTTACTGGAACCTCTTCCGCTTCAACCCCGAGGCTGCTGCCGGCAAGAAGTTCTCGCTCGATTCCAAGGAGCCCGCGGGCGGTTATCAGGAGTTCCTGATGAACGAGGCCCGTTACGCTTCGCTGACGCGTTCCTTCCCCGAGCGCGCCGAGGAGCTCTTCAAGGAGAACGAGCAGGCCGCTATGGACCGCTACGCTCACCTGCTGAAGCTCAAGACGGTGTACAACGAGGCCTAGGTCTCCCACCGCAGGATCTGAGGGCTGACCTTCGCGGACGTCCTCGGACATGAAAGAACCCCCGCTGCGCACTACGTGCGGCGGGGGTTCTTTCGTCCTGCGTAATGTCCGCGAAGGTCAGCCCTCAGATCCTGCTACGACTACGTCCTCGGATTGTGGAGCTGGATGAAGGACGTGGCTGATGGGGAGCCTTGTTCCGGTCGCTGTTTTGCGGCTTTGCCGCGAAACCTCGCGCCACTTTGGGGGTGGATGGGGGCGTGGCCGTTGCTGCCTTCTATCCCCGTGCTTTGGGGCTGGCTGTCTTTTTGGAGCTCATCTATATTCCTTATGCTGGATGAAAAACGCCATGTTATTGCAGGGCTGCATACTCGTCCAATAAGTGCATAGAATCTCGTATAGTGCGAGTAAGATATTACGCTGCCTGTTTTGTGTTTAGCAAAGATACAGTTTGCATAATCTGGTCTAATCCCTGCTCTATTAAAATAAAGTCGCACGTAAATGGCGTAAACATATCTGAGCTGGGGTTCTGTACGCTGAGCGGATAAAAACGACCGTTCACCGTTCAACTATTTTCAAAATGAATAAAATGAGCGATAAAGAGAATATAAACCTTAATAAACTCGCGTATTGCACGGACGCGGGTTATTAATGGGTTGTAGGCCTTTTACAGAAAGGATTCCAGCAATGTCTAAGCCTCTTGGCAAGCCCGATCGTATTGTCGTCGCCCTTGGCGGCAACGCCCTCGGCAACAACCCCGTTGAGCAGATCGAGGCCGTGAGCAACACCGCTCACGCCCTTCTCGGCCTGATTGAGCAGGGTAACGAAATCATCATCACCCACGGCAACGGTCCGCAGGTCGGCATGATCCAGAACGCCTTCGCCGCCGCCCACGACGCCATCGGCACCCCCGAGATGCCGCTGCCCGAGTGCGGCGCCATGTCCCAGGGCTACATCGGCTATCACCTGCAGCAGGGCATTGGCCGCGAGATGCACAAGCGCTATAAGCGTTGGCACGCCGCAACCGTCGTCACCCAGATCGAGTGCGACCCCGACGATCCCGCGTTCAAGAACCCGACCAAGCCGATCGGCCCCTTCTACACCGAGGAGCAGGCCAAGGAGTTCATGGCCGAGGATCCTTCCAAGGTCTTCGTCGAGGATTCCGGCCGCGGCTGGCGTCGCGTTGTCGCTTCCCCCGATCCCAAGAAGATCGTCGAGGCTGACTCCATCCTCAACCTGCTCGACAACGAGTTCATCGTCATCGCCTGCGGTGGCGGCGGTATCCCCGTCGTCCGCGACTACGAGAACAAGGGCTGCTACAAGGGCGTTCCCGCCGTCATCGACAAGGACCTGGGCGGCGAGCTGCTGGCCGAGGACTGCGACGCCGACGTTCTGTTCCTGCTGACCGCCGTTGAGCATGTCGCCATCAACTTTGGCAAGCCCAACCAGGAGGAGCTCGAGGACATCACCGCCGACGAGGCCGAGCGCCTGGCCGACGAGGGCCAGTTCGGCAAGGGTTCCATGGAGCCCAAGGTCCGCGCCGCCATCAAGTTTGCCCGCTCCCGCAAGGGTCGCACCTGCATCATCGGTGCCCTGGACAAGGCCGCCGAGACCATGGCCGGCCTCTCCGGTACCCGCATCCACGAGTAGCCTCTACTCCATTGCCTCTCTCGTGGGCGCCAGGCAAGACGCCCACAAACTAGCCTCTCTTCATGAGCCCCGCGGCCCGCTCCGACCGCGGGGCTTTTGCTATTCACCTGGTCCCCGATGGGTGGGTAGTCATTGGGGACGTTCTTAAACGACTAGTCAAACAAGAACGTCCTCAATGACTACTAATTTAAATCTGTCCCCAATGACTGCGGAAAGCGCATCTCACACCGACGCATTGCTTTCGGGCCCTCTCTCCGTGCCCCCTATAAGTTCAGCTGGACTCCCCGCAACCTGTTCCGCGTTGGCGGAACGAGAGCGACGTGGAGTGTCATTCTTTACCGCGTTAGACTAGACGCAGGGAAAGGAGGAGGACATGGATGCTCGCGTCAAGCAGCTTGTAAATATGATCGAGGACGCTCAGCCTGTCGCTGTCGCGGTGCTTGCCAAGCGTCTCGAGGTAAGCGAGCGCGCCATGAGAAACCATATCCATCGCGCAAACGACAATCTTGCGGGGGTTGCACGCATCGTTGGCAGCAAAGGGCAATATCGTATCGATGTTGCACATGCAGATGAGCTTGCTCGCTTGCTAGACGGTGCGGCTCTGGCCCATCCGGGCATTCCTGATACGCGCGACGGCCGTGTGTCCTTCCTTCTTAACGACCTCCTCATGCGGTCCCAGTGGGTGACGATTGGGGAGTATGCGGATTTACTCTACGTTTCGGCGCGAACTCTGTCCAATGACATGCGTCTGGTAGAGCAGAAACTCGCCCAATTTGACTTAACGCTCGAAAAGCGCCCACGCTACGGAATCCGCGTTGCGGGCGGGGAGTCGCAACGGCGCCTGTGCCTGGCCTCGCTGGTGAGGCCCGTGTTGCCCGACACCGACGATGCAAAGCTCGCCGAGCGCCTGCGGGCCATCGCTGCATGTGTGGACGATGCCCTGACGGCCTCGCCCGTCACGGTGAGCTCGCTGGCATCCCGCAATCTCATCATGCATCTTTACATTGCTCTTGGCCGCATCGAGCAGGGCTGCTATGTCCCAGCTGCAGAATCGGACGTTCAAAAACTGGAGGGAACGCGCGAATACGCCGCGGCTTTCCAGATTGCCGCAAACATCAAGGATGCCCTGGGCGTGAGCATGCCCCGAGAAGAGGTTGCCTTTATCGCAATCCATTTGCTCGGCAGGGGCACGGGCGTGCCCGAGAAGGGCTCTGCCGTTATCTCGGACGAGATGTGGGAGATTGCTTCCGAGATGGTACGTGCGGTCAACGATGAGTTTGGGTTTGACTTTAGCGGCGATCTTGAACTTCGCATGAACCTTGCTCGGCATATCGGCCCTCTGGGCTATCGCCTTGAATATCACATGCATATGGATAACCCCATGCTGCCCGATATCAAGACGAGGTTTCCGTTGGCCTATTCGATGGCAGCTGGCACCTCGCAGGTACTCGAGCGCCATTTTGGCAGCCAGCCCTCTGATGAAGAGCTCGGCTACATCGCCATGGCATTTGCCCTGGCCCTCGAGCAGCAAGCCGACCAGCCGCGTCGCAAGCGCATCCTGATCGTGTGCGCCTCGGGAGCGGGAAGCGCCCGTATGCTCGAGCACCAGTACCGCAAGCAGTTTGGCATGTATATCGATTCGATTGAGACATGCGATGTCGCCCGCGTGGGAACGTTCGATTTTTCGCACATCGACTACGTGTTCACAACGGTGCCGCTCAACGTCAAGTTGCCCGTGCCCGTCCGCGAGGCCGATTTCTTCTTGGAGACGAGCGATGTCAACGCTATCCGCAAGGTGCTGAGCGACGACACTGCGCAATCGGACTCCGTAAGCTCTTTCTTTAGCCGTGCCCTGTTCTTCAACCGCGTTGAGGCGTCGTCGAAGCAGGCCGTTCTCCGATATCTCTCCGAGCGCGCCGTCGAGAGCGGCCGTGTCGATGCCCAGTTTGCCCAAGAGGTCGCCGAGCGCGAGAGCGCGAGTGCCACCTCGTTTGGCAATGGGGTAGCCATGCCCCATGGGATGCATCCCTTGAGCGCCGAGGCCTTTGTTACCGTGGGCCTGCTCGAACACCCCATTCTTTGGGACGAATACGGCCATGAGGTCGATATCGTCTTTATGGTGTCGTTTGCCCGGTCGGGCGGCGATGAGGCGCGGATCTTGAGCTCACTGCTCGCCGAGATCTTTATGGACCGCCAGGGGGTCGAGCGCCTACGCGAGCGCCGGTCCTGGCATGAGCTGATGGCGCTTGTGCAAGCGCATACGGCTTAAGACTTCTTTTGTCGATAACCCTGTCTGTCTACCTGCAATAAACCTCGAGGATTGCGGGCGGGAGATAGGCGTTTCGAATATTCAAGTACAAACCAAACATCACGGGAGAGGAGACCGTTATGGACGATCAGGGAACCGAGATGGTTTCGTTTCAGCTGGTCGCTGCAGCGGGAGAGGCACGCAGCCTTGCCTTCGAAGCCCTTGAAAAGGCAAAAGCGGGGGATTTTGACGCCGCCGCCAAACTCATGAAGCAGTCAAAGGATGCGGGAATCAAGGCTCACCACATCCAAACGCAGCTGCTTTCGACTGAGGCAGCGGGCGAGCATCTGTCGGTGGATGTGTTGCTGGTCCATGCTCAGGACCACCTCATGTGCTCCATGCTTGCTCAGGAGCTCGTGCAGGAGCTGATCTGCCTGTATGAGTGCACTGCAACCAAGAACGCCTAGCGGCGTGCGGTGACTATCCAACCAATCAATGCGAAGGGAATCCCTTATGAAGATCCTTCTTGTTTGCGCAGCTGGTCTGTCTACAAGCATTCTGATGAAGAAACTCGAGAAATATGCGGAGCAAAACGGCATCGAGCTCGATATCGATGCGGTGGGTATCGGCGAGTATCAGGAGACGTGCGCCAATTATGACGTGCTGCTCTTGGGGCCGCAGGTGTCCTACCAGCTCAACACCGTCAAGCAGGGGAGCGGTAAGCCGACCGCGGTCATCCCCGCACAGGACTACGGCATGGGCAACGCCGCCAACGTGCTGGCACTCGCCCAGTCGCTGTTGGGTTAGGAGGCGACCATGGAGAAGTTCATGACCCTGCTTCAGGAAAAACTGACCCCTATCGCCAATTTCTGCGGCACCGAGCGCCACTTTGCCTCCATGCAAAAGGGCTTTATGAGCGCGATCAGCTTCATCTTGGTATCTGCCGTCTTTATGATCCTCGCCAACCCGCCGGTCACGGCCGACCTGGTGGCGCAGGGCGGGTTCTGGTCCGTCTTTGGCCCTTGGCTCGATTTTGCGACGGCCAATAAGCTCACGCTGCTCATCCCCTTCAATATGACGATGGGCATACTGTCGGTGATCGTGACGTTCGCAATCGCCTATAACCTGGCGGGCACCTACAAGATGCCCAAGCTTAACGCCGGCATGACCTCGCTGGTGATGTTCCTGATCGCCGCGGCGCCGTCGTCCTACTACCAGCTTGCTGACGAGTCCGTGCTCCAGGCGGTCCCCTGCACCTATCTGGGTGCGCAGGGCCTGTTTACCGCCATCATCGTTGCCTTGGTCTCCGTCGAGGTCACGCGCTTCTGCCAGACCAAGGGCATCACCATCAAGATGCCCGATGGCGTGCCGCCGTTTTTGTCCGAAACCTTTGGCGCCATCGTACCTATGCTCGCCAACATCCTCATCTTCTTTGGCGGCAACCTGCTGATCCAGATGATCGATCCCGCGCTGTCCATCCCCTCGGTTATCGAGAAGCTGCTCGCTGCCCCGCTTTCCGTCGCAGTTGACTCTGTGCCCGGCGCACTGCTTATCTGCTTCATGACGCTGCTGTTTTGGTGCTTTGGCGTCCACGGCAACATGATCGTAATGCCCATCACCGCCCCGGTCTCGCTTGCCGCCTTTGCCGCCAACGCCTCGCTCTATGCTGCCGGGCAGCCGCTTGAGTTCCACCCGGTGCTCATGTCGTTGGCCATCAACCTCATCGGCGGCACGGGTAATACGTTCTCTTTTGTGGCGCTCTGCGCGTTTAGGGCAAAGTCGCAGCAGCTCAAGGCATTTGGCAGGGCATCGATCGTGCCGAGCTTCTTCCGTATCTCCGAGCCCGCGATCTTCGGCGCGCCCATCATCTTCAACCCGATCCTCATGATTCCGTTTGTGCTAGGCGGCATGATCTCGGCCCTGCTGTATTGGGGTGCGGTCTCACTGGGTCTTGTCTCTAACTTCTACATCTTGGTGAGCGGCACGTTCCCCATCTTCGTTCAGGGCTTTGTCCAGTGCCTCGACCCGCGCATCTGGGTGTTTACGATCGTTTTGATCGTGGTCATGGCTGTGGTCTGGTACCCGTTCTTTAAGGTGTACGATAACCAGCTCCTGGCTCAGGAGCAGGAGAACGCCGCGGCAGCTTCTGCCGAGGATGCTGAGTAGCATGAGTTACTTTGACAGAACGTCTGCCGCCGGTATGCCCGAGGGCTTTTTGTGGGGTGGTGCCCTCGCCGCCAACCAGGCCGAAGGGGGCTGGAACGAGGGCGGCCGCGGCATGTCGCACTCCGACCTGATCCCACAGGGTTCCGACCGCTGGGATGTAATGTTTGGCAGGCAAAAGCCCGTGGACGATCCGGACAGGCTGTATCCATGCCGCTGGGGCAACGACTTCTTCCATCATTGGCACGAGGATGTCGAGCTCTTTGCCGAGATGGGCTTTAAGTGCCTGCGTCTTTCAATTTGCTGGAGCCGTATTTTTCCCACAGGGATGGAGGCCGAGCCCAACGGCGAGGGCTTGGAGTTTTACCGTCAGGTATTCGAGGCGCTGCGCGAGCATGGAATCGAGCCGCTTGTGACGCTGTCGCACTACGACTATCCGTTGGCTCTGGTCGAGCGCTATGGTGGCTGGCAAAGCCGAGAGATGATCGAGCGGTATGCGCACTACGTCGAGACCGTCGGACGCGCGTACCAGGGCCTCGTGCGTTATTGGCTTACGTTCAACGAGATCAACAGCGTGGCGCTGTCCTATCTCAACGCGGGTGTCACGCTCGAGGATGAGCGTGACCGTGCAGCCGTGACTGCGGCGTTCTCGCACCATATGTTTATGGCGAGCGCTCGCGCTGTCGAGATTCTGCACAAGATCGATCCCGCAAACAAGGTGGGTTGCATGGTCGCTGCCGGTGCGACCTATCCGTACCGTTGTGCGCCCGAGGACGTATGGCTTGCGTATGAGGAGGACCGCGGCCGCTACTTCTACACAGACGTGATGGCTGCGGGCGCCTATCCTGCTTGGAAGCTGCGTGCACTCGAGAAAGAGGGCGTTCACGTGCCCTTTGAGCCGGGCGATACGGAGTATCTGGCAGAGCATACGGTCGACTTCATCTCGTTCTCGTACTATTGCTCGCGCTTGGTGTGCGCCGATGATCAGGTGATCGCCGAGAAGGCGGAGGGCAACGTGTTCCCGACGTTGCGCAATCCGTACCTCAAGGATAAAGAGACTGCCTGGAAGTGGCAGATCGATGCGCTGGGTTTGCGCGTGACGCTTGCCGGCTACCACGATCGTTACCATCTTCCGCTCTTTATCGCCGAGAACGGTGTGGGCGGACTCGATGCGCTGGAAGACGGCAAAGTCCACGATGCGTATCATATTGATTACCTGCGAAGGCATATTCTTGCGCTGCGCGATGCAATTGTCGAGGACGGTGTTGACCTGATGGGATACACGCCGTGGGGCTGTATCGATTTGGTGTCGGCCTCGACGGGGCAGATGAAGAAGCGCTATGGCTTTGTTTATGTCGATGCCGATGATACGGGCAAAGGCACGTTCGATCGCTACCGAAAGGACAGCTTCTGCTGGTATCAAAAGGTCATTGCATCAAATGGCGAGGACTTGAGTTAACCCTTGCAAGCCTGCTGCCCCCGCGGCCCGTTTCGGCCGCGGGGGCTTTTGCTATTTACCTAGTCCCCGATGAGACCCTCATTCTGTGGGTAGTCATTGGGGACGTTCTTAAACGACTAGTCATTTAAGTCTGTCCCCAATGACTGCGGAAACCCGGCACTTGGGGACGTTCCTTTTAATATGAGCAGGACATTGTCAAGAGGCAAAATCGGGCCTGGCCCCAACGATATG
>JAUUSS010000195.1 GCA_030841765.1 Collinsella aerofaciens
GCTGCTGGGAATCATCAACAAGGGCATCATCAATGCCGGAGAATCGCTCTCCGCAAGCAATTACTCCTCCACGTCGTACACGACCCAGGAATCAGACACGCTTCAATTCCTTTTTCGCAACCGCACCGCCATTGCCGCTACCCTCATCGGTATGTTGTCGGTCGGCATCGTGCTGCTCATCTGGGCGCTCGTGCGCGCTCGAACCGAGCGCAAAAAAGCCGACGCTGCCAACGCCGCTAAGACGGCATTCCTCACGCGCATGAGCCACGACATCCGTACGCCGCTCAACGGTATCCTGGGCCTTATCGAGATCGAGGAATTGAAGGAAGGCGATATCAAGGTCGCCCGCGAGAGCCGTGCCAAGGCGCGCGTTGCCGCCAATCACCTGCTCTCGCTGATCAACGACATGCTCGAGATGGGCAAAATCGAAGACCGCAAGCTAACACTGGAGCATGCGCCTTTTAACCTCAAAGAGCTCTGTGACAATACGCTGGTTCTGTGCAAGCTCCGCGCGACCAGTAACGGCATCACCATGCAGGACAATAGTCTGCCGTACGCCACGGGGCCATACATGATCGGCAGTCCCACCCATATCCGACAGATCATGATCAACCTGTTAGACAACAGCATTAAGTACAACAAGCACGGCGGCTCCGTCACCTTTAGTTCAAAGACCAAGCCACTCGATAACGGGCGCGCGCTCTTTTGCTTTAGCGTTTCGGATACCGGCATTGGCATGACTCCCAAGTTTTTAAAGCATATCTATGAGCCGTTTGCCCAAGAAGGTGACGATGCGCGCAGCAAGTTCCAAGGAACCGGCATGGGCATGCCAATCGTCAAGTCGCTTATTGAACTGATGGGCGGCACCATCGAAGTCACCAGTGAGCTCCATGTGGGCACCTCGTTCTACGTGGAGATTCCGCTCGATATCGACGAGAATCCCCAGGCGCGGGCGAATACGGTTGAGAGTGCGCCCGACTGCTCGCTCGCCGACATGAACGTGCTGCTCGCCGAAGACAACGAATTGAATGCCGAAATTGCCCAGACGCTGCTAGAATCCGAGGGCGTCGTGGTCACCCGCGCCGCCAACGGCAACGAGGTCGTCGATCTGTACCTGTCGCATCCCGCCGGCAGCTT
>JAUUSS010000118.1 GCA_030841765.1 Collinsella aerofaciens
GTGTTGCCGGCCATGCAGCAGATGCCATCGAGCTCCTCGACAATGCCGCCCTGCTCAATCGTAAAATGCGCCACCGTGGGGTTGGGTGTGGCGAGCGCCGACAGGAAATAGGCGATCTCGCCGATGTCGTTTTTGGCGGGGGCGGCCTTCATCATGATCTCGGCGTCGAAGCCCGAGCCGGCGATGATGATAAAGCCGTGGCGCTTCTCGTTGCCGTTCTCGTCGAGCCAAAAGAGCTCGCCCATGTCCACTTTGACCGTGCGACCGGCGCGGCAAGCCTTGGCAAGCGCCGCTGCCTCGGGGGCATTGCCGATGTTGTTGAAGAACAGGCAGGCTGTGCCGGAGGGGAAGACGAGCGTGGGGACACCGCATCCGCGCATCTGGTCGAGCACGTTGGAGACGGTGCCGTCGCCGCCCGAAACGACCACGCGATCAAACTCGCGCACGTCTGCCACGGCGTCCTCGGGCTCCATGCCATCGCCGATAAAACGCATCACGACCTCGTCGCCGCCCTGCGCGAGGGCGTGCGTGAATGCGTAGATTTCATCTGAGCTGGGGCCCGATGCCGGGTTGTGGATGATAAGGCAGCGCATACTTACGTTCCCGTTCTGTGACTAACCGAGTATAGTTGTAAGGCAATGCCGATATCCTACCCGTGTTTTTCGGGCCTAACCTTATTCGATGGGTTGATATGTACATTTCCACACATCAGGCTCTACTCGACTTTTGCCAGCGCGCCCGTGAGTTCGACGCGATTGCCGTCGATACCGAGTTTTTGCGCGAGCGCACGTTCCATCCGCGCCTGTGCTTGGTTCAGATTGCCACCCCTGCCGAGAGCGTCGCGGTCGATCCTTTGGTGATCGACGACCTGTCGCCGCTTGCCGAGCTTATGGCCGACGAGAGCGTGACTAAGGTCTTCCACGCCTGCTCGCAGGATATGGAGGTCATGTTCCATACCGTGGGCGTGCTGCCGCGTCCCATTTTTGACACGCAGGTGGCCGCCGCCTTTTTGGGCGAGCGCCAGCAGATTTCCTACGGCGCGCTCGTGCAGACGTTTTGTGGCGTCTCATTGCCCAAGACCGAGTCGCTGACCGACTGGTCGCGCCGCCCGCTGACTGATAAGCAGGTCGAGTACGCGATCGATGACGTCAAGTACTTGATCGTCGCCTATACCGAGATGATGAGTCGCCTGCGCGAGCTGGGCCGGGTGGACTGGGTGCTCGACGAGTTGCGTCCGCTGGCCGACGAGTCGCACTACCGCGCCGACCGCCATGAGGCGTTTCGCAAGGTCAAGCGCATCAACTCGTGTAGCCGTCACCAGTTGGGCATCGCACGCGAGCTTGCCGCTTGGCGCGAGGACCGCGCCGAGCGCCGCAACATCCCGCGCAAGTGGGTCATGTCCGACGATACGCTGCTGGCCCTGGTTAAACGTAATCCCGTTCGTGTTGAGGAGTTCCGCAGCATTCGCGGTACCGACCAGCTGGGGGAGCGCGACGTGGACGGCGCGCTCATGGCCATTAAGCGCGGTGCGAGCTGCCCACACGATCGCCTGCCGCTCATGGTGCGCGGGCACCGTCAGATTTCGCCGGAGTTGGAGAGCGTGACGGACCTGATGTATGCGCTCATTCGCCTGGTTGCCGAGCGCTCGGGCGTGGCGACCTCGGTCATTGCCTCGCGCGATGACCTGGCCGACTATATTGAGCATCCCGAGCAGAGCCCCCTGCGCGAAGGCTGGCGCTTTGAGCTCGTGGGTTCGCGTCTGGACGATCTGCTTTCCGGCAATATGGGGCTCACCGTGAAGGACGGAAAGATTGAACTGTTATAGGGAAGCCTAGCCGGCTGAGTGGGTAGAATGCCTCCAACGTGTAACTCGATTCGGAGGAATTCGCATGCCTTATTACTATGGATACGGCTTTGGCATTGACCCGCTGTACCTGCTGGTTGTTCTTGTCTGCACGGTGCTTGGCCTTGCCGCGCAGAGCTATATCAACTCGACGTACAAGACGTGGTCCAAGGTTCGCTCGGACGGCGACACGGGTGCCACGGTCGCTCGTCGCATGCTCGATGCCAACGGTTGCAACGCCGTGGGTATCAAGGGCGTTGCCGGCGAGCTCACCGATCATTACAACCCGCAGGACAACAACCTGTATCTGTCGGATGCCAACCGTTCGGGCGGGTCGGTTGCAAGCGTTGCCGTGGCCTGTCACGAGGCGGGCCATGCTGCCCAGCGTCAAAGTGGTTATGCCATGATGAAGGTACGTACCGCTTTGGTTCCCGTCGTCAACTTTACCCAGAACACCTGGACGATCGTGCTGCTCATGGGCCTGTTCATGAACATCGCGGGGCTCACGACCCTCGCGCTGGTCTTCTTCTCGTTTAGCGTGCTGTTCCAGCTGGTTACGCTGCCGGTCGAGATCGATGCCAGCCGACGCGCCGTGGCGTATATCGAGCAGTCGGGCATGAGCTCCAAGCAGGTCAACGGTGCCAAGAAGGTCCTGACGGCGGCCGCGCTCACCTACGTGGCGGCGGCGCTCACCTCGATTATTCAGCTGCTCTACCTGATGGCTCGCTACAACAGAAACTCCAACCGATAACAAGTTGGCTTGACAGGCGCCGCGGAGATTCTTGTCCCCGCGGCGCTGTACTATGTGTTGGACTTGAATCTGCGCAGGGTCGAAGCCCTTGTGCTCGATGACGAAAGGGGGCTGCGTGGCAGGCTGGAATCTGACCGGCAATACCGTTTCCGCCGAGTTCGACGGATCGGACGAGCAGGAGCGCAAAGAGCTCAGCGTGAGCCAAGCGGTGGAGATCGCCGCCGGCGCGCTCGATGCCATTCCGCAGTTGAGCGTTTTGGGTGAGGTCACGGGTTTTCGTGGTCCCAATGCCCGAAGCGGCCACTGCTACTTCCAGATTAAGGACGACTCGGCGGCCGTCGACTGCATCATCTGGAAGGGCGCCTACCTTAAGCGCACCTTCGATCTGCGCGACGGCATGCAGGTAAGCTTTAAGGGCAGCTTCAATCTCTACAAGCCTACGGGTCGCATGAGCTTTGTCGCTCGCTCATTCTCGCTGGCGGGGGAGGGCCTGCTGCGTCAACAAGTGGCGCAACTGGCCGAAAAGCTCCGCCGCGAGGGCCTGATGGACGAAGCGCGCAAGCGCCGTATCCCGGTGTTCTGCTCACGCGTGGCGGTCGTCACCTCGCTTTCGGGCGCCGTGATCGACGACGTCAAGCGTACGCTGCGCCGTCGCAACCCGCTCGTCGAGCTTGTCTGCGTGGGCGCAAAGGTCCAGGGCGAGGGCGCGCCGGCAGAGCTTATTGAAGGCTTGCGCCGCGCCGCTGCCATTACGCCGGCGCCCGATTGCATTTTGCTTGTCCGTGGCGGCGGCTCCTTCGAGGACCTCATGACCTTTAACGACGAGGAGCTTGCCCGTGCGGTGGCGGCTTGCCCCGTGCCCGTGGTGACCGGCATTGGCCATGAGCCCGATACCTCGATTTGCGACATGGTGAGCGACCGTCGCGCCTCCACGCCAACGGCAGCGGCAGAATCGGTGGCGCCGGCTATGACGGAGTTGGCCGACGTGCTCGAGACGCGCCATCAACGTCTGGGTGCCGCGATGGCTTCGATGATCGGGTCGGATCAGGTCGATCTGGAAATGCTCGACCAGCGCGGTCGTCGTGCCTGGGACACCTATACGGCTCGTTTGGTTGACGCGCTCGATGCGGCCGCGTGCCGCCCGTGCCTCAACGATCCAACGTTTATGGTCGAGCGTCGCGAGTCCGAGCTTGCGCTGACTGCCGATCGACTGTCGGGCGCCATAACGCGTTCGGTTGGGGCCTTCCGCTCCAACTTCGAGCGTCTGCCCGAGCGCTTGATCGCAAGCACCTCGGGGCTCGATGGCAAACGCCATGCGCTCACGCTTGCGAGTTCCCGTCTGGAGCATCAGGGGCGCACAATGCTCAACAAGTCAGCTTCCGACTTGGGCCGTGCAGCGGCTTCGCTCGATGCCCTGTCGCCGCTCAAGGTACTTGCCCGCGGCTATTCCATCGCGTACAGCGATGATGGTGTGGCTACGAGCGCCAAGAGCTTTAAGCCCGGCGATGCCATCCGCGTGCGTATGGCAGACGGCAACGTGGCTGCAACGGTCGATACGGTCGAGTAACCCGCGTTTCATAGCGATAAACCTTTAGGAAAGGAAACAGATATGGCAGAGAAGACCCCGGTCGAGCAGCTTACGTACAAGCAGGCCTCGCAGGAGCTGGAGCTCATCATCCGCAGCCTGGAGTCGGGCGATATGGAGCTCGAGGAGTCGCTCGAGAGCTATACCCGCGGCGTCGAGCTCCTCAAGAGCCTGCGCACCCGCCTGTCCGATGCCGAGCAGAAGGTCTCGGTGCTTCTTAAGGACGTCGACGGCAACGACGTGCTCGCCGACGGCGAAGCCGCCAACACCGACGACAACCTCTCGTTCTAACCATCCCACAGCCCACTTTGGGGTAGTCTTTTTGGGACGGGGCTTTTTTGACTACCCTTTGGCGACGGCTCGCCGAGCACTTGCTTTTGCGAAAAAGTAGTCAAAAAAGCCCCGTCCCAAAAAGACTACCTTGGTCTGTAAGAAAGGAACCAGCCATGTGTGATTGCATCTTCTGTAAAATCGCCAACCACGAGATCCCCTCGACTGTTGTCTACGAGGACGACCAGGTCATCGCCTTCGACGACCTCAACCCCCAGGCGCCGGTCCACACGCTCGTGATCCCCAAGAAGCACTACAGCGACATCGCCGACAACGTGCCTGCCGAGACCATGGGCGCCATGGCCCATGCCATCCAGGAGGTCGCTAAGGCCAAGGGCCTGGAGGACGGTTTCCGCGTCATCTCCAACAAGGGCGTCAACGCCGGTCAGACCGTCATGCACTTCCACATGCACGTCCTCGGCGGCAAGAACCTGGGCGAGAACCTCATCTGAGGACGCACAGCCCGTCGCCTTGGCTGCCTTTGGAGTAACCTATGCAGCTTTCTCAACTCGAATACCTTCAAGCGGTAGCGAACTACGGCGGCGTGCGCAAAGCGGCTCGCGCCGTTCACGTGAGCCCACAGGCCGTTTCGTCGGCAATCAAAAAGTTGGAATCTGAGTATCAGATTGTTTTGCTCGACCGATCGGCGGGGGAGGCTGTTTTGTCTCCGGCGGGCAGAGAATTTGCGTGTCGTGCACGCGTGATCCTGGCACAAGTCGACGATCTCAAAAAGTACGCTCAATCGGGGAACGGCGGCGTTTCGCCCGACGGCCACTTCCGTCTTTACGCCCCCTGTCTTCACGGGCGGGGGCGTCTTTTTTCCGAAAACTGGTACGACTCGTTTGAAAGCTCGCACCCCCAGATTCACCTTGATGTTTGGCATCAGCCAACGGCCACATGCTTTGAGTCGCTTATGCTTGGAATTTCGGACGCGGCCATCTCATTTGAGGAACCAAGGGACAGCGTCCTTTCTTCGAAATACTTGGGTGAAAAGGAGCTCAAGGTTCTTTCGTGTCCAGCGGGTCATCAATCTGTGGGCGCCATGACCATTCGCGAGCTACTGAGCGGCAGGCTCGCTGTTCCCATTAATTTGTCACCCTGTCTCAATGCGATTAACCAATGCCCTGAAGCCCAGCTCGTCAATTTTCGCTTCCGTGATGTTGAATACGGAAGCAGGGCTCAGGCTGAGTTTCTTCAAGCCGGGGGATTGATATTGAGTTTGTCTGGGTCCTCTCTCGCATCGGATGGATCAGAAGTGAGTGAGTGCTCCATTGAAGCCTCGCATGACGTGGCCTTGCCCATCTATTTTTGCTATCGACAAAATGCCTGGACCGATCGACACCAGACGGTTTTTCTGCACCTATTGCGTCATCTTGCTTCGTGAAATTAATTGGCTTCGAGACGTCAAGTGATTATTGACGCCTTGTAACACATAGCTGACAGCTTTGCCCTCATGCTTTTCCAAGATTCTGATTTAGATTGCTGGCTCTTGGAGGGCGGAGCATGAAAAACCGTACGGTTTTGCTTTATATGACGTTCGTTTTTCTGTCGAACTTCAGCACCATTTTGTATTTTCTGACGGTTTACCTTGAATTCGTCGGATTCTCGATGGTAGCGATTTCTAGCATGATGATTGCATACCAAGTGAGTAAGTTCATTCTTGAGGTTCCTACTGGTTATATTGCTGACAGGTTTGGACGAAAGACAAGCGGTCTCGTTGGCGTCGTGGGAATGCTTGGATACTACGCCGCCCTACTTTTCACCCGTTCTCCTTTGCTTTTAATCGGCGCGTTTGCTCTCAAAGGATTTGCAGTTGCATGTGTGAGCGGATCCATAGAAGCGATCTACA